>CAXTPN010000029.1:0-17495 GCA_964246125.1 uncultured Acidobacteriaceae bacterium | reverse complement strand
AGAGGTTGTCGTCGCCACGCGTGAGCGCCGCGTCATCCCGTGCACGTCCTTCACTGTCCCTTTCCTCTGAGCCAGCGTCGCGATCGTACGCCGAATGACCTGGAACGTAAGCTTCGGCAGGCCGAGCTCCGTCGCCAGTTCGTGTAGAACCCGCTTGCGGTAGTTGCTCGGATCCATGAAAGAGCCGTCCCGGTTCGGAAACATAAAGGCTTCCGGCTCGGACGGCGGCAGGCGATGTTTTTTCTTCGTCCCGTCCTACTGCTGCTGACTGACTCGTCGCCAGGCGATGAGATCCTCGGACAGTTCCTTCGCAATCGGCACTTCGGTCAGACTTCCTTTCGTCTTTCCGTAGGGCCTGATCTTCCCCTTGTAGATTGTCTCCACAATGGTGAGCGAGACCGCGGCGACCCGATGGCACTTCCACCGAAAGGCGAACAGTTCGCTCGGACGGAGCGCGTTCGTCATATCCAGCTTCAGCAAAATCCGGTCGCGAAGACCGGGCCTAGCCAAGGCTGTAGCAAGCTGCTCCCAGGTAAGCACCGTCTTATCGGTCTCCCGCAGGTTGGCGGGAGTCTTCAGCGTGCGAGCAGGGTCCTTCGGCAGGAACTCCTGATCGACCGCCTCGGCAAAGATGGCCTTCGTATACGCTCGGATCTGCAACACTCTGTCCTTCGAACGAGTCTTCGCCAGCTTATTGAGATGGGTTTGGAGAGTGAACTTATCAATATTCTCGAGGCGTGCATCCCCGAACACGTCGACAAGATCTGCCTGAATGAGGAACTTCTTCACCTTGGCAGTCTCCTCTCTCCAGTCCGCCTCTTTGAGCGGCAGTAACGGTGCGTGACAAACCACCCGAAGGTGACAGCTCCATTGATCATGGATTTGTCGCCATTGAGCGGCTGCTTCCCCAGCCTGGCAATCTCGCCCTCCAGCTTTTCCCTGCCCTGCGACTTTGACATTCCGCTCTTCAGTCCGAGAATGACCTGAGCGACGGCTGGTTTGGGTTGATCGATTGCAGAGTCAAGCTCCGCTCGGCGGAAGTAGCCGTACCACTTCTTGCCGCGAAGCCGGACCCATCCTTTCTGGTAGGAAGTTCCCATCTATTCCTCAAATTCTGTGTGGGGGAATAAGCGGGCCGTCATCAGTTTACCGCCGCTTGCGGCGCAAAACCGAGGCGCGCTCACGCTCGTTTACGAACTCGTCGATCTGACTAGCGCGGTAGCGGAGCGCACCATCGCTCATGCGGATCACCGGCAGGTAGGGCAATCGCCGGGACGAGTGGTCCCAGACCCAGTCTCTGGTCACGTTCAGTCTCATATCCTTCTTCCGTTCCTCGCCAAGACCGAGAAGGACCGCCGCCATCTCCTTCTTCGCGAAGGGTTCAAGAGCTTGCTCGATGACGGAGGGCGCCTCGCTGCGCGAATGGCAGCCCAGAAGGAGGAGCGGCAATGAGGTTGATCTTTGTCGTGCTCCTAATGACATCGTTCGCGGCCCATGCCGAAGCGCTCTCACCAGAGCAGTGCGTCGAGCATTATGCGACCGTTTACCGGGTTCCACCGGAACTGATCCCAGCCTTCATCGACGTGGAGTCGGGCTGGAATCCGCACGCACTCTCCGACAAGGGCGCGATGGGGTTGATGCATGCCAGCAACCGCTCGGCGCTTCGGAGCGATGCAGCCGTTCGATGTGGAGCAGAATATCGCGGCCGGAACTCGCTATGTGACCACCTTGATGTGGAAGTTCCATGGTGATTTGCGGCTTGTTGCCGCAGCCTATTACGCGGGTGATCGTTGGGTCGGCCAGCGGCTGTTGGCCTACCGCAATCCGCAGGTTGTTGCCTACGTTGAGGCAGTTCGACGGCGGTACATGCTGCACAAATATCCGGCCTTCAGGGCGACAAGGAGATAAGGATTATGAAGCTTCGCTGGCTGATCCCCCTAGCAGTTTTGTTCTCGCCACTGTCACACGTCATGCAAAGTCAGGTAAGCGCGCGCGTCGCGACTGTGGTCATCGGCCCAACGAGGTTACTATTCTTCACCTGCGGCCCCAGTTCGGATCGAGCATCCGCATGCCGGAAGAAGTCACTTCTGTGATCCTTGGCAGTCCGGAGACCTTCAAGGCCGAACACAACGAGGGCGAACCGGAATATGTCTACGTTAAGCCGGTGACTAAGGAACCCGCTCAATCGAACCTTCTCGTAGCCAACAGGTCAGGGGCGCACGTTACGTTGGAGCTGATCAGCGACGGCAATGCCGCGAGCACAGGCCAACCCGTGGATTTTCTGCTCGAGTACCGGAGTTCCCGCAGTTTCCTGATCGGGACAAACACTGCTTCGGTCGAGAAGTCGCCGGAAAGGACTCCGCCTTCTTCCACACCTGAGGGTCCCCGCACATCGGGACTCGCTAATCCGTCGGTGGTTGAATTGGAACTTGCTCAGCAGGAGCGCGTGAACACTCCGAGTTGGACCAAATGGAATATCCTGGCCCTCAGTCGTATGAATTGGAACACGGCAAGCATTATCGGAGGTACTCCCGTGACGCTCGCGTTTGCGCGGAAAGTCGGCGGCATCATGTCGGAATTCGGTCAGAAAGGAGATGAGGAGCCTCTAAGGTCGTTCAGATATTACATGTGACGGATATATACGACGCGAAAGAGCGATTGAGAATCCAGGGCGCCCGTGGAGTTCTGTAGCGGAATGCTCGTGCTCGCTTAGATCCGAATCAGGGCGGAACTAAGCGCAAAATCCAGAACAGGATGCAGGCGCTCGGCATTCCGCCGGCCTGATCCACGGACGTACTTCAGAAGGTGGTTTGTGGTAGATTCCACCGTTTGACAGCTAAGTCAGATACAAGCCAACGCGCCCATTCAGCCTGACTTAAAGCCAAGACCAGTTCCTGACACCGTGCTTCTCGTCAACCAGTAGGTGACTTACCCGAAAGTGTCTGAGAGGCAACTCGGACTTTTCGCGTTACAAGCGAACGAGACCACCCAGGCCGCGTCATGAGCAACGGGTCGGCCGATTGGCCCACAACGCGTGGCGGCAATTCAGCCGCGGTGATGATTTAGATTATCATTGAACGTGTGATAATCTAAATATGCGACAATCATTGAGGTGCTCTCTATGTCCAATATCAAGCAAATTGAGCAGATTACGCCGCTGGTAATGAGCGGCACCGGCCAGGATGTCATCGCATTGCTCCACAAGTCCCCGAATCGGCGAACGGTCGCGGTGAGCTTTAAGGACGACGAGCAGGTGGCGGCAGCGGAAAGTGTCTTTCAGCGCGTAGCCGAGTTCCTTCCGCAACTCATCGAGCAGCGGCAGACGGATACCCTGAAGAAATTCGTAAGCATCTTCCTGACGGATGTGGCGCCTTCAAAGGCGACGCGAGAGCAAGCCCGCATGCTCATCGACGCCAAGACCGACATCCTTAACAGCGGTGACTTTCTTCCTGCGGCCGAGGTAGCGAAGCTCGCCGGGTTCAGCGCCATCAATCCGAGCGTGCAGCCGAACAAGTGGAAGCGAAACCTGGACATCTTTGCGATTCAGCATGGGAGAGACGACTACTTCCCGTTGTATGCGCTGAATCCGGATGACTACCGCCCGCGCAACCAAATGGCGGAGATTCTCCGTATCTTCGGCAAGGCCAAGGATGGATGGGGACTGGCTTTTTGGTTTGCCGCACTGAATAGCTTCCTCGATGACGAGCGACCACAGGATGTGTTGTCCGTCGATCCGGATCGCGTGATCGCAGCGGCGAAGGACGAGGTCGCTGGAGTGCAGCATGGCTAAAGCGGCGCGGGGTAAGGCGCCGCCTGCTGGATCGCTCGACGCCAAATTGGTGACATGGGGTGCGGGCGAGATCATGTACCGCGTTCACAATGAGGCGTACGTGGTTGACTCGTTCAATGCCAGCCCGCTGGGAAACGCGCGCTTCAGTCCGATCCACGATTCTGCCGGAGAGGTGATCCCCACACTCTATGCGGCCACCACGCCGCAAAGCGCGCTTATGGAAACCGTCTTTCATGATGTCCCTTACAAGCCCGGATTTAAGAGGGTTTCGGTAAGCAGGCTGGAAAGCAAACTCATCTCCACACTGGTCTTCAAGCCGAATTTTGAGCTTATTGACCTCAGCAATGTCGGCTTGAGGCGACTCGGTGTACACCCCCATGACCTCGTCGATACGACGAAGACGCACTATCCCGAAACGAGGAAATGGGCCTAGCATCTGTATACCCAATTTCCTCAAGCGCAAGGATTGCTGTGGACTAGCCGGCAGGATGATCGCGCGAAGGCGGTCGTTCTCTTTGGAACAAGAATCGGAACAACCGAGCTTCGTCCCGCCGACGTCTCTGTTCCTCTGACGGAGAACGGCGTCATACATGATCTCGTAATGGTGCTGGCTACAGATCTGAGAGTTTTGATCGAGTAGGTTGGAGGACTCCTCCGTCAGACCCTGCCAGATGCAAGAGTTGTAGTGATCACAGCGCAAAAGGCGACGAGCACGCAGACAAGTATGCGGACCTCGAAACCCATTTGCTCCCGTTTGGCAGAATGGCGAAGCAGACCCTAAGGTGCGCTGGGAACGGTGTAGGCACCAGCTACCGCTGCAGCATCGGCCCACCCTTCGCTTCCAGAGAGTTCCTCCCAATCGCAGCTTGAGCGCCGCTCCTCCCAACCCAACCTAAGGACAATCCATGAAACCCTCCAAGCTCTATGAAGCGCTTCATGCGCTCGTTGGCGAGCGTGTGCCTCTACATATTTGGGGACCGTGCGGTGTCGGCAAACCGCAAATCGTCGGGCAGGTCGCGGCCGACCTCGACTTCAGCTTCCTCGATGTACGAGCCGTGCAACTCGATCCGGTCGATTTACGCGGTCTACCGCGTATTGCAGCGGACCAGACCGAATGGGTGCCGCCGAAGTTTCTGCCCACTTCCGGCAAAGGCATCCTCTTCCTCGACGAACTCACCTCCGCTCCCCAGATGACCCAGGCCGGTTGCTATCAGCTTTTGCTCGATCGGAAGCTCGGCGAATACGTGCTACCCGATGGGTGGGTCGTCATCGCCGCCGGCAATCCAGCCTCGGAGCGGGGCGTCCATTTTGCGATGCCGCGTCCGTTGCGCAACAGCTTCGTGCACCTCGAACTCGAGGCCGATTTGAACGATTGGTGCAACTGGGCAGTCAAATGGCACGGATGAAAGGGCTAGTAGGATCAGGACTACCACGCATGCTCTTTTCATTTGCTCGCTCCTTACCTGCCAAGCAGATTACAGGCTCAAGCCCGTTCGGAACTGTCGGCAGCGCGGCCAATTGGCCTAAAAGCGGCTATGCCTCGCTAACGAGCGTCCGTCATAGTAACCGTGTGCCAAGCCCTCCACAACTACATGTCAAAGTTCAATCTTTCCAACAGGAGGCTTCTTGCAAGTTTCACATATGGCCGCAATTTGCGATGGCGCCCAAGGCGGTAATCCTGCCGGCGTTGTCATCTGTGATGTGCTACCTCCATCCGAAGACATGCAAGCTACGGCAGCGAAAGTCGGATATTCAGAGACTGTGTTTGCAGCTCCCCTAGGAAGTAGCTTTCGGGTGCGGTACTTTGCTCCGCTGCTGGAGGTTCCGTTCTGCGGTCACGCAACAATCGCGCTTGCTGTAGCCCTCGCGAAGAAGTTTGGAAGCGGAACATTCCATCTGACGCTCAACGACACAACCATTAGCGTTGATGGGGTCAGCACACCGTTTTCTATGTCAGCCGAGCTTCAGTCTCCGTCCACGAGCAGCGTTCCTGTCGAGCCCGCTGTCGTAGAAACTGCTTTGAGAATGTTCGGGTATATTCCTCATCCGCAAAAGTCGAGCGAGATGATGATAAATCCCACCCCAAGAATCCGGTTCTGACTTGTACAAAACAACCATCGGTCATGCCCTCGGTGACATATAAGCTTCAGTTGTGCATGGCCGACCACTGATGACGCAGCATTGCTCGAAGCCAGAATCGACAAACCCCATGACCTCTCCTGCTTTCCACTCGGCTACCGCGGCTACACTCTCCTCGGAAAAGCACATCGGAGCGCACACCACCGCTCGCTCGGTAATCCGTTCTCGCACCCTCGAAAGATTGTCTTCTCTCCGAACGCGACTACTAAGGTATTTATCTCTGCGCCAACGATATGCGCCTTTCACATCGTGAAATGCGTCGAGTAGCATCTCGATCGATACTGAGGGCAGGTCTGTAGCAGTGCCCAAGACTTCGGAGGAGTCGTCATTGCGCCTAATGACAAGCCGGATTGTATCGGCTTTGTGGCGCCTACCTAATAACAGCACCGTCAAGCAGGGAAGGAGGATGCCCTTGCTTACGAAAGCTTGTTTAACCTTCTCGCTGGATGAGCACGGCTTGAGGCGGACCCGGACCCCGTGTGACGCAAGCGTAGCGACTAATTGCTCGGCTGAAGGCAATGAATCGTCGTCACTGGGACGAAACAGCAGTTCGATCTGACAAGGATTTACACATGGATGAGGGAAAAAGGATCGGTCGGTTTTCAAAGAAGCGAAAAGATGAGCCAACAATAATCGACGGCTGACCGCTCCTGCCAAGTGAAACGTTGGCTGGCTCATAAGCTCCCGGTTGCGATACCGAATCCCAAACGCACTAGAAAAGACTGTCCCCTGGTTATAGAGTGTTCCTACCTGGAGGGTAGCCCCGGAAAGCAGAGGCGTATCGCCGCCGATTGTTGATATAGATACCTGTGCGTTGTTACTCCAGGGTGGTCGCGTGCTCCAGATGACAGGTACACAAAGGTCTTCTGCTAGCTGTTGCAGGCGGTTGAAGATTACAAGGGAGTCAGCCTCTACTCCGTCGGCTCCATAGCAACAGTGGAACTCGAACGTATCCACACCCTCGATTGCGTTGAAATATGCCGCTGCTACGCTTGGCCCACGGCCTGAAAAACCTCGCCTGTCTGTACATTCGTATTGGGAGATCTGTCTCGCTCCGAACTGTTCGCGCCCAATGGTTGTAGATCAACGATTCACCGGTTGGCAATAGGAGGGCCCGAGGGTGATTAGCTTCAAACTCCTTCAAGGTTCCAACGAAGAGGACTTTATCCTGAGAAGGGAATACCTTGTCAAATTCCTGCTGATATGAAGGCGGAGCGAGAAATGGATAGTCGTACTCCTGCAGACCTGCGGCGTCGTAGTGATGCCTGACTAGTTCCCAATAAAGTCGTGTTACTTGCTGCCCCAATGGAAGAGCAATCACTGCACCAGGAATGCCCAGCGATCGATTGTCAAAGAGGGACGCTTCCCGCAGCGCACTGGCGAATTCTCCCAGATCAACCCAATTGTCTCTTAGACTCTCCATTTCCATGCGGGCCGGTGTGATACGTGCCGGGGTCCACTCCAGTCTCGAACTCAAGTGAGTAGATGCTGGCTTGGCCACCAGTCTCGTTAGCCACGGCTTGCGTTCGTTTGGTTCTCTTCTCATGATCTCCGTCAACACTTCAGGGTACCAGGGCACTCATCCTTGAGATCGTTTGCTCATAGAGTGACAAGTGAGCGTCGACATGATGGTTAAGCGTCCAGTTCGCTTTCACGAAGGAACTCGCCCTTCCTGATAAGGATGTTCGTAGTCTATGATCAAGAATCAGTTGCAGCACACCATTCGCAAGCGCCTGTGGGTCTCCTTGAGGAACCATCAAGCCTCGTGGTTCGGAAGACGAGGGTTCCAGCTGTTCGTCAACACCGCCAGCGGCCGTCGAGATCACCGCGCACCCTGAAGCCAAAGCCTCAAGAATGGAGAGGCAAAACGTCTCAACCTGAGTTGGATGAATGTAAATGTCTGCGGAGCGAAAAACAGCGGCTACATCCGAACGTTCTCTGATCGGCCCTGCAAACGTGATGGTCACCAGACCATGTTCCTCAGTCGGTCCGTCATCCCCAATGACGGTAAGCGTTGTGGCGGTTCTTAGTCGTTCGGCGATGAGTTTAAGCGCCGCTTTGAGCAAGGTGAAATCTTTGCTCCGGTTGGTTCGAAATGACTGCGCCGAGACGAGCATCCTTATGCCATCGTTACCTCGGTCCGACCTCTTCTCCCTATAGAAAAGGCTCGTATCGACACCATTCGGAATGTGAACGATTCGATTACTGGTGTGAGACAGTATTGAAGATAGGGCACGTTCATAGATCCATCGCGCTGGGGCAACGAAGGTCAAGTTGCCGGACCGCCATGTCGATTGTTTGCCTGCCAGTCCTCCGACGTGCTGTCTGGATGTAGTGGAGACTCTACTTGTGGACACAACCCGCATCCAGTCGTCCATCTCTCGCAACCTCTGGTTTGTACACAACCCCCAGTGAGAGCGAATTGATCATGCAGCGTAACGACCACTGGAACGCTGGCGCTCAACGCACTTAGAACGGAATAGTTGACATACTTACCGTGGAGGTTATGGAAATGCAGAATATCAGCATGCAACAGCTTCTGCATGCATTCTCGATCGGCGGCCGGTAGTTGAAACACTTGGGATTGCTCCCCTCGCTTTATTCCAACGAGCAGACGCACATCGTGGCCGCGCCTCCTGTATTCCTCAAACTGATTCTGCACAACTATCTCATCTCCGCCACAATAATCATATCTATTCACCAGTGTTATTCTCACGCTACGCTCCTTAGATCGAGCAATAGCATGTATGCCGATTGTGCTGAATGTTGCCATGTCCATCTTGCTAATACATCTTGCCGGGCTACAGCACCGTGTTGCGAAGCGCGGTCAAAGTTGTCCTTCACCTGACGGAGGGCCTCTGAGAGCGAATCTACATCCGGCTCTGCCCAGAGACCCCAATCCAAGGCTGCGGAGTAATAAGTTGGGTCCGCAACCGATACAAGATTGGCGGGCGGAAACGAGAAATGCGTTGTCTCGATGGCAGTAGTCAAGATGTCCGCCGTACTCGGTCACTACACAAGGCAGAGCTGTAGACATAGCCTCTATTATTGGCAAGCCCCAAGATTCTGATCGAGTCGATAGTGCAAATGCGTGGGTTTGTCTATAGAGTTCTGCGAGCGCTTTGTCACTGCAGGGATTGACGAAACGTACACTGCGGTGCTTTGTTTTGAGCGGCGGCAGGGTATCACTGTCTCTATTTGATGCTGTCAGACGGAGCATCAGTTCTGTTCCGGGCTGATCACCGAAAGCTTGGAGGAATGCCTTCACAAGATAATCGTGAGCTTTGCGTTGCTCCCACTTCCCGACACTTAGAAAGGTGAAACAGTCGCGGGGCCGAGACCTCTCTGCGGCGGGATGAAACAGCGTACTATCAACCCCTTCAGGAACCACGTAGACTGGACGGGCACCCCTCAGCGCTCCGTCGAAGATCGCTTTTGTGAAGGTCGACGGCGCCCATATGATATCGAAGCTCAGCAAGTGCTCTAGGTATTCCTTCGGAACCTTGGTTGTCTCCCAAGGTTTGCAGCTTCCCACGACGCGGTGAGTTTACGCCAATCGGCCCAATTGAAATCGTAGTCGAGGCGATCGACATGCCGTCAGCAACGTCATCCCCCCTCGGACCTCCATGTTGGTTCAGTAGAGCGACCGGAGCCAAGCTTTTAAACGCATTCACGAATCCCCTCGCGTGTGTTCCGAACCCTCCAGGATGATCGAAGTCGCACGCGACGTTGACAAACGCATTTCTACGCATTGAAGTCACTGTCAATACTCCCTGTGTAGAATGTGGCAATCGAATGTCTACAGTTGACATTCGAACCGTCAAGGTGGCGGTTTAGGTGATCATATGCTCCCGGTCATTCTCATGTACCACAGTGTCGCCATCGTGAACTGTGACCCTTTTGAGCTTGCGGTGTCGCCAAAGCATTTTGAGGAGCAAATCGCGTACTTGCGGAAACATCGAACCGTTTTACCACTAGACGACTTTGTGCGTAAACACGCACAGGCAGAACTCGTCTCGGATGCAGTGGCCATCACGTTTGATGACGGATATCAAGATAACCTGCTTGAAGCATTACTAATCTTGCGAAAGTATGACGCGCCTTCCACGTTGTTCGTCGCGACGGCATACGCGGGACAAGAGAGACCTTTCTGGTGGGATGAGCTTGCGTTCTTGATTATTGAATCACCCCACGCAGCAAGACAATACGAAGAGTGCGGAGACGAACAGTTCCTGCTTGAGTGGGGACCCTCCTTGGGGGCACATCGATCAACCGAATTTCTAGAGCCTGATGAAATACAAATGGCACGGGGAGCCACGTACGAGAGGCTATGGATGAAGCTGAAGTTCATGAAGCCTCGCGAGCGTGAACGCGTAATGCAATCTATCCGTCTCAAATGTCAACCCTCGACGTGCCCGGGTCCTAGACCCCTGACAATTTCTGAAATCAAGGAATTGCTCTCGGACGACTTGATCGCCCTCGGAGCTCACACCCACACGCATCCTTCCCTCACTGCGATGAGCCCTGAGATTGCGCGGGAAGAAATCGCATTGGGACAGCGATGCTGTCAACAGCTTGCGGGCAAGCCGACCAATGGCTTCGCATATCCGTGCGGAGACGTAAACGTTTCCGTACGTGGTCTTGTAGAGGAGGCGGGTTTCAAGTGGAGTTGCTCGACAAGGAAGGATTTTGTTCGCCCAGGAGCAGATGTGTTTGACCTTCCGAGAATCGCGACACGGAATCGTCCCCCCGGGTATTTTGTCGAGCGCCTTAGTGACTGATCGCATTGAGATCGTTCGCTGATATCGGGTCATTCGACCATGCTCGTTGCTGAGTCTTCCTTGCGAATACTGCGAATAGCTTCGTTGGCTGCGGATGGGTATACAATCAGGTGAGGTGAATCCATGCCTGAACCTTTTCTGATCCAGACTTTACCCACGCAGACTGAAGCCAAACAAGCCGAGGACACGTGCCGTGTCCTGTCCACGCGCCTCCGCTCGAAAACCCCTCTTCGGCTTCGGGTGGTCGGCGCCCCGGAGGACGAGACGGTCGTCATACCCGCTTCGGCGGTAAAGATGCTTGTCGGAATCCTGGACGAGATGGGTCGCGGAAACACCGTCACCGTCATTCCCGTTCACGCGGAATTGACGACGCAAGAAGCTGCCGACATGCTGAGCATTTCCAGGCCTTCTCTCATTCAACTGCTCGACGAAGGAAAAATTGAGTACAGGAAGGTTGGCACCCATCGCCGGGTGCACTTTGAGTCCCTGATGGCCCACAAGCGGCGAGTCCATGCGGAACGCCTCGCGGCACTCAACGAACTGGCTGCCTACGACCAGGAAATCGGGATCTGATTCGTGGCGACGTTTGGGGCCTTCTTCGACGCAAATGTGCTCTATCCTTCCGGGCTGCGCAACTTCCTCATGCATCTGGCATTGACGGGCGTCTTCCGTACTCATTGGTCTGCCCAGGTTCACGAGGAGTGGATGCGCAATCTCCTCAAAAATCGACCTGACCTTAGCCGCAACAAGCTGGAACGAACCCGGCACCTAATGGATAAGGCATTGCCCGATGCGCTGGTGACTGGATACGAGCAGCTCATGGACTCGATCGACCTGCCGGATCGAGACGACCGGCATGTCGTGGCTGCTGCGATTCGCTGCGGCGCAGTGTGATCGTGACCCACAATCTGGGAGACTTTCCCAGTCACACTCTCGGGAGCTTCAACATTGAAGCGCAGCATCCCGATGATTTTGTGATGGCTGTGCTGGAGGCTTTCCCAGAAGTCGTGCTGGAGGCTGCAAGGAATCATCGCGCCAGTCTCAAGAATCCTCCGAAGACGCCTGACGAATACCTTTCCGAGTTGGACGCGCAAGGCTTGGAAAAGACCGTGATCGCTCTTCGGGAATTCCTTTCCGAGCGAGCTTCGGTCATTTAGCTCGACGCAGATGTTCTCTTGGAATACCTGTTGCTGGCTTAGCGGGTGGCAAACTGAGCGCAGCCCCGAAATCGGCCAAGTGATCCAACATTGAATGAAGTGCGGGCCGCATCTCGTCCTTGAAGTCATACTCAACGTGCGGAACGGAGCCGCCAAGGTCTCTGCGGATAACGAGTCCTGCGTCCTCCAGCTCTCTGAGGTTCTCCGTGAGCACCTTTTTCGAAGCCTTCGGCAATTCCCGCACAAGTTGACCTAGTCGAACGGGACCGGATCGGATGGCACAGAGGATGTGCATCTTCCACTTCCCCTGGACGACATGAACGGTACCTAATCTTTCGATGCCCGCATCAACAGTGTCAATCAGGCACCTCAAGGTGCCCGGTTACCTAAATGTGCCAACCGCATCATGTATGAACGGCTTTCGATAAGTTTCGCCACGGGTGGCCTGGGCCACTGGCTCCAGTCCTTCAGCATCGTGACAACCGAGGCCAACGAGCTGATGTCCTCAGTTCATACCCGCATGCCCGTTATTTTGCACTCAAGGAATTACGACCGATGGCTTTCGAGGGAAGAGACAGAGCAGCCTCCAATTGACCTCATGCGCCCCTTCGAGTCCGAGGATATGCAGATGGCCCCCGCGGACCGGCAGGTAGGTAACCCCAGGAACAATGGCCCTGAGATGTTGAAGAGTGCTTAGTAAGGCAAATGCCGAGGTCAATGAGCGCATTGGCCTGTTGTCATGATTTGAGAACGGCGGGATCACTTCCGACAAGCCGACTTAGAAGGACTAATCTGTTGCCAAGGCACAATCGCTGTGACGTGGAGGTGAAAGATGTCAGAGCCTGCTGTAAACCTTGACCATCAGAGTTCCTCCATTGAGAGGACATCGCGGGTTCGCGGGCTCGCGATCACTGGCAAAGGAGTCATGGCGATAGTCCGGATAGTATTAATCCTCTTTGGCTTGGTCTTTTTAACGGTACGTCTTGGCTTCCTTGCGCTTCTGTTCTATGGGACCCTTTGGTTTCTGCTACTTCACTTCTTGCAAACCCTTGGAGCGCTTAAGAATAACTCTCATCCTGCCTTCAAGGTGTTGCGGGGATTATCCCGCTATCCGGAAGCCGAAAACTTCTGGGACCGCCTTCGGTCAGGCTTGACCGACTGGCTAAACTGGCTCTGAATGAGCTTGTGTCCGCCCATCAAGATTTATCGCATACTCCGTGCAGCGATACGACTTAGAAAGGAGCCTTCTTCTTCAGAACTACTGAAGCTGAACGAGCCGGAATCCTATGATTTTCTTCTCTACTGGTTCTACAGAGTCGTTCTTGCAGCGATGGTCTTCGCGTGTGTAAAGCGGCCTTCTCTTTATGGAACTCTTTTTATTTCTACGATTCTCGCTTCGAGCGTGTCGGAAGATCTCTCTCTAACGATTTCTCCTGATGGGGTTCTTAAAACTCTTCGGTCTTCCGCAGGGAACGTGTTGGCGAAACTCGCTACCTTGATCCTTCTGGACGTGTCGGCACTTGCTTTCTGCATTGCAACTTTGCAGAAGACAACAGTGTCTTTAGCAGCACACCCCCGAGGTCTCCTCCTCATTGCTCGTCAGTTGGTAACCGCCCCTAAAGTGTTGTCGACGGTGTTCGCAAACCATCAAGGTAATCTTTTTGAGAGTTTGAGGACTACTCCCGCTTCCGATCTAATGGTTTTGGCTTTTGGTCTCCCTTTATACGGCGCCCTGCTGCGGAGTCTGGTAGCAAATGGTTTTAGCGGCCTGAAACGGACTGATGAGGACTACATCCACCTAGCACACGCCTACGGTTGTGAAGCCCGGCTCGATAAAGCACTTGGGGCGCTTGCGAAAGTGAAGCACCATAACGCGCATTCAGATCACGTGCGTTACATGGCGTACTTGAAGTCGGCGAAGATTGAGGAAGCGGTTCACTGGCGTTTTCGCGCGTATGAAACTGATCGTGATGCGATGCATGCGCCAGACAAGGACGACGTTTTCACGGAATTCTTCTTTTCGTGGGTTGTTCTTCCAACACCATCTCGCAAAGCTCTCTGTGCCTACGCCAACGACGAACGCGGCTTCAGTCAAGGCGCTCGGTTTCTTGCGAACAGCTTGGTGAGAAACGTCTCACGCGGCGAAGGAGGTGAGGCGCAACTGGTTGTGCGAAACAGATATAACGAACTTTTAGGACGTTTCTCGGGCAGGAGCCGAAGCGAGTATGCGCCAGAACTAGGCCACGCCATGGAGGAGATTGCATCATTTCCAGCAGAAGGTTCTGCGGATGCCTTCATCTCTAGAACGTTGACCTGTTTGATTCTTTTAGACAAAAATGAGAATTTAGACATTGATGAGATGGACACATGGTTGACGGATCACAAACCTCAAATTGCCGAGAGTGTTGAAGATCTACTGGAGCGTTATTGGGGACAGCTCCTGATCATAATCTTGGCTGACTTGATGAAGTCTTCGATCAAAGACCGTCATAGTGGGCTCCTTGCCTTCTATATCGAGTTGCGAGCGTCAGCGGTCACGAGGCTGAAGCACTCGCGAATGTGGAAGTATATGTCCAACGCGGATATTTAGACGGTCGTTCCTAAACCCGTGATAGCTTGGACCTGTTCGAAGAGTGTGCCGTTGGCTCGCTAAGCCTGTGGTGTCAGAGTCTGCACCTTGTAAATATCGCCGCTAGTCGAACCAGCCCCCTAGTTGTGTCTTCTTTCACGGGATCTCGATCACGCGAGCACTGCAGCTCCTGATAAACGCCCTTAGAGGAAGCAATGCTTCCGGATTCGTGCTAAATCGCCGATGCACTCACTGACACCGCATTGATACTGTTCGCTCAGCAGGCAGTCGCGGAACAGCGACCGTATATTCTCTCTTGTGAGGCGGAAAGCGAAAGGTTTGTGGAAAGGTACTGGCCAGCGAAGCGTTAGTGGCTCGAGCGAGGGCAATGCGTGACGAACTGAGTGATTTGCTGGCAAATGCACTGGCGAATGCTGCAGGTCCGCATCCACCGGACCCTGGCGCCAGTCTGGCTGGCTCACTCATCGCCGCTACCTGGACCGTGGCGTTCGTTGAAGCGCATCGGACCTTCCACAGTACTCAAAGTGCTGCAAGAGCATATGAGTGCTTCCTTGCCATCATCGATCAAGGAAGCAAAGGGTGAAAGCTGCTTCTCAACGGATGGGCTAAGGATGACCTATACCTGTCCGCCTGGTCGCGAAGATTCACCGGCTGGCAGGTGTATTCATTTTGAAGAGACGTTGTCATGCTTTCAGGGGAGCATCGATCGATTCTTAAAATCCGTTCTCATCAGAGTGATGATCAAGGCGTTGACGAGGACTGAACAATAGCAGGTCCACCCACCCAAGACTCGGAAGCTAGCGTCCCATCGTACGAGGTACGGAGGTGATGGGCTGATCCACACGAACAGCCCCTTTGGCCCGCTTGGTTTGGCAGCATTTTGGCACCAACCAGTGCCGATTATGCCGGTTTTGCCGACTCTGCCGACTCGTAAGTGCTGTAACGTCAACGTTTTGGCATTAATGACATACCATGGCATGGAAGAGGTCATCGGTTCGATCCCGATCAGGTCCACCAATTACTTCAACAACTTAGCGGAACCTCCTCCCAGCGATTGGCGGCAAATCTCAATTCGCCATTTCCCGACGCTCTGCCAGCTTTCTCCCATCTCCGCTTCTGAAGCGCCATGCTTCGTTCGATCCCCCTAGATTTCTTCGTCCTGTCAGCTCACTAGCGCTGTCGTTTGGGGCAGCAGCAGCCGGGCTGATACCGGCCGTAGCAGCAAGCTTCTTCATCGTGCCCTTCACTCGTGATGAATGGATTCGGTTGCGCGACACTCCGGCAGCTCCTGCTTCTTGACAGAGGTTGTCGTCGCCACGCGTGAGCGCCGCGTCATCCCGTGCACGTCCTTCACTAACCCTTCCTCTGGGGTCAGGGTCGCGCCAAATGACCTGAACCTGTGCTTCGGCAGGCGCCGAGTTCCGTCGCCAGTCTACCGAGTTCGTCTCCACGGGTACTCATAGCGTACTCACTCTTGGTCTTCGACGAAGACCGCTGTGGTAAGCGCGGGAATGCTGGCGGTTCCAGTCTTCGGGTCGAAGGTGGACTGACGTACAGTCGCGTCGGAAGAACTCAATTGCACGGGGTGCAAGTGCAGCTTCATTCCTTGGAGTGTTGTGTCGGCGTAGGTGATCTGTGTATTCGCCGCGTTGAAGTAGACGACGATATGATGCGCGCCGCCGTAGTTGCGGCCGTGATCGTCTAGCCGCATGACGATTAGACCCGCAACCTGATTCTGTCCGGTGTTGAGGAAGCTGAGGTTCTGCTGGATCTCGGCGAGGGTGGACATGCGGAAGAGTCCAGTGCTGTAACGTATCTTCAGAAACTCCTGAAAGGCCTGGGTGGTGGAAACGATGTTCACTCGAGTGGGTTTAAGGGCGGCGTTCGCGAGCAGAGGCTGCTCAATGGGCCATTGGGCCTGATTGACATTGGCTAGCGGAAGCCCGATGCCCCAATTATCGCCCGCGAGGCTCCAGTCGATTTTGTTGAACCAGTCTCCGGAGTTGTAGCTTCCATTGTCCATGTCCTTGGACCGGAGGAGGTCGTCGGCGGCCTGGAAGAACGGTACGCCCTGAGCGAGGGTGATGAGGCCCATGCTGAGGACCTGACGACGTGCCCGGGCCGCGATAGAGTCGGTTGCGGCAGACTTGATCTGGATGGCGTCGAAGAGGGTCTGGTTGTCGTGGACTGCGCAGTAGGTGACGTCTTAGAGGGGGTTGCCGGCGTACCCTGCGGGCTGCCCGCCAGAGACGATCTGGCCGGCGGTGACAGTCTGGCCTACGGCATCCTGAAAGTTGAAGTTCTTCAGAGCTCCGGCGAGGGAGGCCCGGATGAGGTCGGCCTGGTTGAGGACGGCGGTGCGCTGGTCGGCGGCACCGGTATGGCTGCTGGTGTAGGCGCTGGGTTCGGTGCCAAGGCCGGTGGCAAAGCCTTGGTCCTGGAAGTCGGTGCCGAAGATGTAGCCTCCGCGGATGGAGTCGCGGATGCGATCGTTGAAGGAGCCGATGCCGGTGCCGTACAGGTTGGTCTGGCTGGCGTTGGGACCGATGGCGTTGTTGGCGGCTTCGGCAATCTGAAAGCCCTCTCCGTAGATGTAGATTTTGCTTCCGTCAACGCCGTCGTTGCGCAGGGTGAGGGCGTTGAGGGCGTTGCGGATATCGAGCATGTTATAGACGAAGTGGAGGCCCATGGCGTCGAAGCGGAAGCCGTCGATCTTGTACTGTTTGGCGTTGAGGACGACGGTGTCGATCATCAGCTTTTCCATCATCTGGTGTTCGCTGGCGGTGTCGGCACAGCACGATCCGTATTCCTGCGCGCCGTTGGCGTCCAGCCGGTGATAGTAGTTGGGAACGAGCTCGTCGAGGTTGGCGGCTGGCGTTTCGCCGCTGTTGTAGGTGTGGTTGAAGACTACGTCCTGGATGACGCGGAGCCCGGTGAGATGGAGCCCTTCGACCATGGCGCGGTACTCGCGCACGCGGTCGTTGGGGTCGACGGCATACTGCCCGGCGGGGGCCATGTAGTGGACAGGATCGTAGCCC
>CAXTPN010000028.1:11836-17625 GCA_964246125.1 uncultured Acidobacteriaceae bacterium | reverse complement strand
CCCCACTTCGCATTCACCGCCCGCACATAAAGCACTAGCCCACTCAGGGGACCATAGTTAGCGTAAAAGTTCAGATCTCGCCAACCTGACTCCGGGCAAAACCTGGCCCAACTCGGGCACAGCGAGGTCGTCACCTCCGAAATCACGGTCATCCCGTCAGGGCTCCAGCTAGCACATAAAACCCAACAGGGGGAAAGCCTCATGATCTTGAGGGCAGTCTGTCATGAACCCGATGAGCGATCGGTACCTTCCGGCGGAGCCGGAACTCCTTCACTAGGAATCTCTTCGATTGCTTCTTGCAAGCAGCTCCTAACGAACTCCGCCATGTCATGAGGGGTTGGGTGACTGAAAATCGCAGTAAGAGGGATTTCGACAGAAAAACGATTACCAAGACGGAAGGTGGCTTGCATGGCGGACAATGAATGACCTCCCAAATAGAAGAAATTATCATTCATTGCTACCATCGAAACGTTTAGCACATCACGCCAAATATCAGCGATTACCTCTTCCGGTTCGACTGATATAACTCCGTGAGCAGGCAGACTGACTGTTGATTCTGCGGAATCGGACTGAACCAAGGCGGAAATATCGACCTTCCCTGCCACAGTTGTGGGTATTGAATCCACCGTAATCCATGACGCCGGTAGCATATAGCCTGGCAGGCGCTCGCGCGCGAAGCTGCGCAAGTCGTCAAGCGACTCACGTGCTCCACGCGCCCACTGGACATACGCAACCAGACGCCGGGAATTCAGGTCGCCGACGGGCACCACAATAGCACCTAGAACCGCTGGATGACCGGAGAGCAAGCTCTCTATCTCGACCGGCTCGACCCGCATTCCACGAACTTTGACCTGGCGATCCATTCGACCGACAAACTCGATTGCCCCGTCGGCCCGCTTCACCCCGCGGTCACCCGTGCGATAGATGCGCTCAGGTGGCTCTCCCTCAGAAGAATACCGAGTAACGAACCGTTCGGCGGTTGAGACAGGATCGTGGAGGTAACCGCGCGCGAGCCCAGGCCCTGCCACGCAGATCTCTCCGATATCGCCATCTGGAACCAGATTGAGCTGAGCGTCCAGCACATATACCTGCTTCTCTGGAACGGACGGCCGTCCGATGGGAACGACGCTGCCACGCCAGTCTGGCGGCACCTCGAACGCTGTGCAAGCGATAGTCGCCTCAGTGGGACCATAGGTATTCAACAGCTTTATATCAGGACATATCGCAATAAATTTCTCTAGTGTCCCGGCTGGGACGACGTCGCCTCCCAAGATAAGCAGACGAAGGCTGCCTAGGGCAGTTGCATCTCGACTGGGAAGCACGTCGACGACCTGTGCCCAATGTGCGGGCGTTAGCTCCATCACTGTGATGTCGCGAGATCTGACTATGTCGATCAACTCGGGAGGGCCTAGAAGATCGCGCGAAATGACAAGCTCTGCTCCGGCGCTTAGCGTAGAGAAAATACTCTCCAGAGAAGCATCGAATGCGAGACTCGATAGCTGGAGCACACGGTCGCCTGTATGTAGACCGTACAGGCGCCGCATCGCCCCGATATGGTAGGCAAAGGCACCATGTTCGACCATCACGCCTTTCGGCTGCCCAGTGGAACCGGATGTGTAGATTATGTAGGCCAGATCGATGTTATCGATTACAGGCAGCGATGATCGGCCGGGCAGATCGTCCATGGGCAGCTGACTTACATCGACCACCTCTGCGTCGATTGCTTGCCCTGACCACATATCCGGACGATCGGTTAGCAGGGCACGCACTTGTGCGTGTGTAACCGTGAATGCCAGTCGTTGTAGTGGGTGACCCGGATCTAGCGGTACGAAGACAGCGCCAGCTTTGAGGACTGCCAACAAGGCCACAATGGCGTTCACGCCTCGCGACATGCATACCGCCACTGGCACCTGTTTCTCGATGCCCAGTCCGCGGAGATAGAAGGCGCCAAGACTGCTCAAGGTATCGAGTCGTTCATAAGTGAGCGCTCGGGTACCGCACGAAACTGCAACCGCGTTGGGATTTCTCCGGACTTGATTCGAGATTAGTTCGACTACGCATCGCGAAGATGACTCTGCAGTAGTTGGGTTACTCTTTGGTGTCATTATCAAAGACCGTTCGGAGCAGTTGGCCCAAGGAATAATTTAGAGTTTCCGTAGCCGCCTCGAGTACCCTTCTGTAGTGTTCGGCAAGGAGCACTACCCAGTCTGGTCGAAAGTCCTTCTGTTCATACTGAAAAGTAATGTCGAGAGATTCGCCGACTTCGACCACGATGGTCATCGGATAGCCGGTACGCTCGATCATATCGACATGCGTCATTGTCAGGCTTCCCGGGATTTCGTCACGCGGATAGTTAGCGAAAACAACGATACTGTCGAACAATCGTATATTGTCCGGAATTTGAGTTAGCCGCAGAACCTCTGCCAGTGGGGACTGTTCGAACTCACGCATCGCGGTCAGCAGGTCTTGCAATTTAGCCAGCCAACTGAGCACGGTAGAAGTTCGATCTATCGTTAGTCGGACAGGAAGAGTATTGATAAGAGGTCCGACGATCGCGTCCGCGCCATCTAGGCTGATCGAGCGCCCGGATACCGTCATCCCATATACAATGTCGTCGGAATTTGTCATGCCGCTGAGAACCAGTGCCCACGCGCCTTGGATAATGGTATTGACGGTGAGGCGGGCCGCCCGTGCCCGCTCGCGGATCAGCCTGAATGAAGTAAGAGCAAGCGAGAACTTAAAGCGTCCGATTCCTGCGGCCGACGATGATACCGCGGGAACTGAAGGAGACGTCGCGGATAGCAGTGCGGGAGTGCTGAAATCATTCAGCAGCAAGGACCAAAAATCGGATCGTGCCACCGGATCTTGCCCATCGAGCCAGGCGATGAATCGAGCGTATGGAACTGGTTCTGGCAGGATCACGGAGTCCGATAGCTCCAACTGAGCGTAAGCTTCGTTGACTTCCCGGAGCACTATCTGGGTGCTCCATCCATCAATTATCATATGATGGAAATACGCCAATAGATCCCAGTTGAGCGAATCCTTCTGGATCAGCGTTATCATAAGCGGAATATCGTTAAGGTCAGTTACCGGACGCTGTTGCGCGAGCAGTTCCTGCAGACCGGACTCATAGTCTTCTGCGCTGCGCTCGGTCCAGTCGAGATACTTGAACCGTATGCGAACTTCTGGGCTGACAACCTGAATTGGTTCGTTCAGCGACCCGCCCCATAGGAAGCTGGTTCGCAGGATCTCGTGGCGGCCGACCACGATGTCCCAAGCTCTGGACAGTCGGTGTGGGTCGACTGTGCCTATCACGGCTAGTCGCAGCGGCGCCCAGTAATGGCCGGATTCTGGCTCGAGCAGAGCGTGGAACAGCATTCCTAGCTGGATCGGCGACATCGGGTAAGAGACTGATTCTTTTGGCTCTTCCGGGAAATTGTCTGGCCTTGTGAGTGCTGGTTGGCGGGCGCCTTCGATAAGTTCCTCCAGCGCGTAGCGAAACCCCGCCGCGACCCAGTCGACCGTGGCCGATGTGAAAACCGCAGTAGGATAAGACCAAGCGATTTCCAGCTGGTCGCCAACGATTGTACAGTCTAGTTCGAGCAGATACCGTCGAAACCTATCGAACGATAGGGGTACTGCGGGCAATGGCACGACTCGTATCGGCGAGATCGAAGAACTGGTTAGCTCGAACTGACCGAGGTAATTGAATAGTATCTGCGGACTTCCCTGAGAGAGCTGAGGCCGCCCCGGACCATCCGATAGGTGCCGCAAGATTCCGTAACCGATACCATTTCGCGGAATTTGCCCAGTCGCGGCGTGGACTGCGGCGATGGAACCGTCTAGTCCACTTTCCGGTGCGGCAGATAGCCGCACCGGAAACACTGAAGTGAACCAGCCAACGGTCCGAGACAGGTCAACGTCGGCGAAGAGGTTCTCGCGGCCGTGACCTTCGACGTCAACCAAGAGAGCAGCCTGTCCCGTCCACCTCGCGATCGCCTCGAACAGGGCTGTAAGCAACAGCTCATTCGGCCGCATACGGTATCGTTTTGTGGCTTCGTGCATCAGCGCACGCGTCGCGGACGCGGGCAGCTTGTCCACGTGCATTGCGGTGGATCCGACCGGTATCGCATCAGGTCCGTCGGTCGGTAGCGACGCACCAGAGGTCTGAGATAGCCAGTGCCCCATCTCGGACTGAATTCCCTCGTCATTCGAGAGCTGAACGAGTCTACGGCTCCATTCTGAGAACGAATCTGTCTTGACGTCGAGAAGTGGCTCTGCGTCGGTTGAGAGTGAGCGATAGATCGTAGCGAAATCCTCGGTCAATATGCGCAGCGAGACTCCATCACAGGCGATGTGATGCACAATCAGGAGTACGAGATAATGATCTGCTTCGTCCGTGCGGATAAACACAGCCTGAACTAGCGGACCGGTTGTCAAGTTTATTCGCTCTGCGTATTGACCGATTGTATCGGCAACGTACTGGCCCAATTCATCGGTTGACGCGGCGTGCCATATATCGCTGGATACTAGTTTCCCCGTCTCTTCAGCGGCTATCCAAAGGTGCCAGCTACCGTCTCGGCGAGCGGCACGCAGGCGTAGTGCGTCGTGCTGCTCGACGAGGCGTCGCATTACGCGCTCAAGAACCGAACCATCGACTCGAGCGGGCAATTCCATCAGTCGGAACATGACGTTGTGATGCAAACGATCGCTCGCGTTGTCAAAAAATTCGTTGATAATTGGCGTCATCATTATCGGGCCAGAGACTACGTCTTGTGTTTCTGTCGAGACGGCGGCGTCGGTAGCGGCTGCAGCTAGCCCCGCAACAGTTTGGAGCCCGAAAACGGCACCAGGTTTGATCAAAATCCCTTCCCTGCGCGCACGTGCAACGATCTGCAGACTGAGGATGGAGTCGCCGCCCAAGTCGAAAAAGTTGTCATTGACGCCAACCTGATCGACGTGCAGGATTTCGGACCAGATATGTGCTAGTCGGCGCTCCTTGTCATTACCCGGCGCTACATATGCAGCTTCTTTCTGCAGTCGTCCTTTTGTAATTGCAGCAAGCTGATGTCGGTCCACCTTGCCGTTCGCATTAAGAGGGATGGCATCGATCTCATTAAATATCGCGGGCGCCATATATTCGGGGAGCCATTGCAGGATAAATGACCGAAGGTTCTCGACTGACGGCATGATCTGGTCGCGCGCTCTGATCACATAAGCCACGAGACGACGGCCCGTAGAGCCGTCGTCCCAAGCGGTAACCAACGCCTGGGCGATGGCCGGATGTCGGGTGAGGCAGTTTTCGATCTCACCAGGCTCGACCCGGTACCCTCTGATCTTAAGCTGATCATCAACCCTGCCCAAGAATTCGATATTGCCGTCCGGGCGCAACACTCCCAGGTCGCCGGTGCGATACAAGCGGCGCCCAGCAGCGAACGGGTCTGGAGTAAACCGGTCGGCCGTAAGCTCAGGTCGGTTGAGGTATCCGCGAGCAAGGCAATTACCTCCAATATAGATTTCTCCTGGAACGCCGAAAGACATGAGCTCCATATTGCTATCGAGCACGTACATGGTGGTGTTGGTAATCGGCTGACCGATCGGCACCAATGTCGCGTCTACTGGGCCGTTTACTCGGTAGGTTGAGTTGGCTACTGTTGCCTCGGTAGGGCCATACTCATTTAGCAGCACCGTGTGACGTGGCTGCTCCAACCACTCTGCGATCAATCTGCCGGGAAATGCGTCCGCGCCCACTATGAGCGTTGGCGCCAAGGCTGACACCTCATCAATAG
>CAXTPN010000028.1:7420-11826 GCA_964246125.1 uncultured Acidobacteriaceae bacterium | reverse complement strand
TAGCTGCTGCTGCAGCAGGTCAAAGTGCCCTGGCGTCATCTTAATGAAAGAATAAGGAGCATACCGCAGCAATTCTTGCCCGAGTCGGCTGCCATCTAGCTCAGCTGGCAGCAACCGTACCGTTTGTCCCCCGAGTAGGGGTGTATACAAATTTGGAATGATCATGTCGAATGCGAACGATGAAAAAACTGGCGCGCCACCCGCTCCTCGGCTTGCGTACTCAAGCCGGCACCATTCTAGGAAATTCGCCAGCCGACCGTGTTCTATCATGACGCCCTTAGGCTGCCCCGTCGACCCGGACGTGTACATGACGTACGCAAGGTTGTCGCGGTGGACGACCGTTGCCGGGGCGCTTACCGGATAGTCGGCAAGGAGCCCAGTATCGTCAAGGCAGACCACAATGGAGGGCAGCGCATCACCAACAGATTCGAGCAGCTGGCGTAGAGTGCCCCTGTCCGTCAGCAAGATTGGCGCGCTGGTATCGGCAAGCATGTGAGCAATCCGCCGTGCCGGAAGGTCAGCATCCAGCGGGATATATGCGCCTCCCGCCTTGAGAACGCCTACGAGCGCGACAGGTAGATGAAGCCCCCGCGGCAGGCACACCGCGACAAGTGTCTCCGGTGCGGCACCGAGTTCAACTATGTGATGAGCAAGTTGATTGGTCGCTTCATCGAACTGCCGGTAATTCATGTCGCCTAGCTCCGAAGAAACAGCCACCACATCGGGGGTGCGCGCTGCCTGTGCTGAAATCGCTTCGTGCACGCAGAGCACCGGCTGCGCCGACGTCAGTGGATGATGATCCGCGTCCGAGGATGAAGTTATCTGAGCATTAGTTTTCACATCTTCTGGCATAGCCGAGACCTCTTCCTTCAGGCACCACGCGCCAGCGAATGGATTTAAAATACTCCTTGAAAAGAAATCACCACGGGCGATCAACGCTATTGATCGGCAACGGAGGCTGTCAACCGCTTGGTCCAGCGACCAGCCGACTTCTTTCTACGCCAGCGTCTCCGCCAGGGTGTCTGCGGTATCCACGTTTGAGGCAGTCCGCGCCACAGCCTCATGTGCAACCGCTCAGTCTGAGCGGTTGCACATGAGCCGTGTGGTCCACGCTCAAGACGAATTCTCCGCTTGCTCGTTGTATTGTCTCTGTCTACGGTCGATACCTGGCATGATGTAGCGTCTGCGGTGGCGACCTGGATACCAGTGAGGTGCCTTATGAATGAGACTGACGAAAAGGTTATTGTCCTATACGACGTGGTCGTTAACGACGAGGACCAGTATTCGGTGTGGCGGAGTGAACGTGAGATTCCCGCAGGCTGGTACTCTGTCGGCTATCAGGCTACAAGGGAAGAATGCCTGGCATATGTGGAGTCGGTCTGGACCGACATGCGACCCAAGTCGTTGCGCGAGCAGATGGACACCGGCAAGCAGGCCTTGAAGGACGAATTATGATAGCATGCTGCTATCCTCCGATCTGCTTTGGTGTGTCTTTCTGCGCGGCTGCTAGCCCGTGAACATGGTCTTCCTCTTCCCGGTCGTGTCGTGGAGAATTGCAAGTCTTGAGTGAATTGATTGGCGGGAACGGAGGACAGCAAGTCATGACAACTATTCCCGGCCCGACCGGCACCGCCTTTACGGGCACTGCCTTTGAGGGTGCTGTCCGTAACGGGATGGAGTCTCTGCGGCACGACGACCCCGCTCTGTACGGGATGCTGGAACGCGAGTGCGAGCGCCAGGGAGAGTCGTTGACCCTGGTCGCGTCCTGCAGCCCGGTGCCCACCGGTGTGCTCGCGTGCCTGGGCACGACCGTGGTCAACGTTACGGCTGAGGGCTACCCGGGGAACCGCTATCACGCGGGCTGCGTCCACGTCGACGAGATCGAGCAGCTCGCCATCGACCGGGCCAGGCAGCTCTTCTCAGCCAGCTACGCCAACGTGCAGCCGCACTCCGCGTCGGTCGCCAACGATCTGGTCATCGCGGCACTGCTGCGGCCCGGTGACCGGCTGCTGGGGATGGACCTCAAGCAGGGCGGACACCTTACCCATGGCTCGCCCGCTTCGATCTCCGGCACCTACTACGACGCCTACCGCTACGGTGTCGACGCGACCGGGTTGATCGACTACGACCAGGTCCTACGGGTTGCCCGGGAATGCCGCCCGAAACTGATCATCTGCGGGGCCACCGCCTACCCCCGGACGGTCGACTTCGCCCGCTTCCGCGTCATCGCCGACGAGGTCGACGCGCTCCTGCTGGCCGACATCTCCCACGTGGCCGGTCTGGTGGCGGCGGGCCTGCACCCCAACGCGGTCGATCACGCGCACATCACCACGACGTGCACGCACAAGCAGCTCTTCGGCCCGCGCGGAGGCCTTATCCTGCTGGGCCGCGACCATGAAATGGCTATACCCGGTAGAAAGCTGACGCTCGCCGAACATCTGCAGCGCTCGGTCTTCCCCTTCTTCCAGGGCGCGCCGGCCATGAATGCGATTGCGGCCAAGGCTTTCGCGTTCAGCTGGTGCGCGACGGACGACTACCGGCGGCTAGCCGGCCTGATCGCCGAGGACGCCCGGGCTCTGGCCGCCGAGTTTGGCCGTCTCGGCTACGACGTGGTGTCGGGCGGCACCGACAACCACATCGTCCTGCTTGATCTACGCAGGCAGGGCCTGACCGGCGCTATCGCGCAGGCCGCTCTCGAGGAATGCGCAATCGTGGTGAACAAGAACCCTGTCCCCGGTGACCCCCAGCCGCCCGCCGTGAGCAGCGGGCTTCGGCTTGGCAGCAACACGATCGCCGCCCGGGGCGCGGGGCCGACCGAAATGAAGTATTGCGCGGAACTGGTCGATCAGGTGCTACGCGCGGTCAGGCCCGTCGACGGCCGGCGTTACCTGCTCGACCCGCCGCTGCGAGAACGTGTACGGTCCGGCGTCTACGCGTTCACCCGAGCCTGGCCGATTCCCGGCTATCCCGTCACGGAGCGCCCGTCGCGCCGGCCTTCGCAGGAGGCATAGCCGTGGATATGATCCCGGAGGCGAAGCCAGCCGCGGCGCAGCAGCGGCCGGCCGTCACCCGGCGGCCCGCGTCCCAGGCGCCGCTTTCCTTCGCGCAGCAGCGCATGTGGGTGCTCGACCAGCTCAACCCAGGCAGTCCGCACCACAACGTGCCGGTGGCGGCCCGGATTCGCGGCCCGCTAAACGTTCCTGTCATGCAGCAGGCCCTGAACAGGATCGTCGACCGCCACGAAGCGCTCCGCACCACCTTCAAGCTCGACGACGAGACACCCGTGCAGGTTATCCACCCGGCCGGCCAAGTGCCGCTGCCACTCACCGAGGTCGCGCATGGGAGCCCCGCAGAGCGGGAGGCGACCGCCGAACGGATGGTGGCCGAACTGTCAAAGCAGCCGTTTAACCTCGCCACCGGGCCGCTGCTGCGGGCCAACCTGGTGCGGATCGCCCCCGACGATCACATCTTCGCCGTCGACATCCACCACATCGTGTGCGACGCGTGGTCCATCGAAATCATTCTCCGTGAGCTGGCTGCCATCTACTCGGCCCTACTGCTCGGGCAGGCTCCCCCGTTGCCGGAACCAGCCTTCCAGTACACCGACTTCGTCTTCTGGGAACGGGAATGGCTGACCGACGAGACGCTCGAGTCGCGGATCGCCTACTGGCGCACCCAGCTCGACGGCGAACTGCCGGTCCTCGACCTCCCAGTCGACCGGCCGCGCCCCGCTGAGCGGACGTTCCGCGGGTCGCAGTACGTCGGCGTACTGCCGTCCAGGCTGAGCAGGCGCCTTGAGCAGCTGAGCCGGGCCAGCCGGACCACGCCGTTCACGTTCTTCGTGACCGCGATCGCCATCCTGCTGCACCGCTACTCCGGCCAAGACGACATGATCGTCGGCACCCCGGTTACCAACCGCCCGGGCGAAGAGCTTGATTCGGTCGTCGGGTGCCTGGGCAGTACTCTCCCACTGCGGATCCGACTGTCCGGGGAGCCTACCTTCGCCGAGGTCTTGGCCCGTGCCGACGAGACCGTGCAGTCCGGATTCGCCAACCAGGAACTGCCGTTCGACAAGATCGTCGAGGTCGCGCAGCCCGGGCGAGCCCTCAGTCTGATGCCTCTGATCCAGGTCATGGCCATGTACCGTGTCGCCGAGGCTGTCACGGGAACCGTGCTGAGCGAACTCAGCGAAGCCCTGAGCATCGACAACGGCACCACGAAGTTCGACCTAGCCTTCGCCATCGAGGCCAACGCCGGGCGTCACCGCATCACTGTCGGATACAGCACCGATCTATTCGACGAGGACACCATCATCCGCCTCATGGGTCACCTGAAGACACTGATCGCCGCGGCGCTCGACGACACCGGGCAACGGGTCGGGTCGCTGCCGCTGCTTACGCCCGTGG
>CAXTPN010000028.1:3072-7410 GCA_964246125.1 uncultured Acidobacteriaceae bacterium | reverse complement strand
CCCGAGTGGAACGCGACCGCCGCCGACTTCCCCGTGGACGTGGGACTGCCCGCGCTGTTCGAGCAGAACGCTGCGCGCGCTCCCCAGGTGGTCGCGGTGAGCAGCAGCTCAGGAAGCCTCACCTACGGTGAGCTCGAGGCCCGGGCCAACCAGATCGGGCACCATCTCCGTCGGCACGGCGCCGGCCAGGACGTGCCCGTGGCCATCAGCATGGACAAATCACTCGACTTGGTGGCCGGGCTGCTGGGGATTGCCAAGAGCGGCAGCGCTTACCTGCCGCTTGACCCAGCCATGCCGTCCGCCCGGGCCGAGTCGATGCTGGCCGACGCGGACGCTCCCGTCTTGCTGACCCGGGGCGCCGCTGGCGCAGCGCAGGCGGCCGGGGACGGTGGCCTCGTCGTGAGGACCGACGCGGACGGGCCTCTGATCGCCGCCGAGCCGGACACCCCCCCGTCCCCCGGACCCGCGCCCGACGACCTCGCTTACGTCATGTTCACCTCTGGCTCAACCGGGAGGCCTAAGGGCGTGCTCCTGAATCACCGCGGCCGCGTCAACAACTTCCACGACTTCAACGCCCGCTTCGGGATCGGGCCAGGCGACAGCCTGCTCAGCGTATCCTCGCTGAGCTTCGACATGACCGCCTACGACGTATTCGGGACGCTGATGGCGGGAGCGCGGCTGGTCCTGCCCGATCCTGGCGTCTCCGGCGACCCTGCTCACTGGCTGGACCTAGTCCTGCGCGAGAGCGTCACCGTCTGGCACTCGGCTCCCGCACTGCTGCAGATGCTCGTCGAGTGTGCTCAGTCGGCGGGGATCAGCGAGTTGCCCAGCCTACGCCTTGTCCTGCTTGGCGGGGACTGGATCCCGGTCCCCCTCCCCGACCGCATCAAGTCTCTCGCGCCCGGGGCCCGGGTCATCAGCCTCGGCGGGGCCACCGAGGTGTCAATGGACTCCACCATCTACGAGGCCGGGACCTCCATGGTGGCCGCCCCGACCATTCTATACGGCCGGCCAATGGCCAACCAGCGCATCTATGTCCTCGACCGCAACCTTCAGCCTGTCCCGATCGGCGTGGCCGGCGATCTGTACCTCGCGGGCACCGGGGTGGGACGCGGCTACCTGAACGACCCCGAGCTGACCGCCAAGAAGTTCATCGTCACACCGTTCCCCGAGGAACCGGGACCACGCATCTACCGGACCGGGGATCGGGCCCGCTACCGCCCTGACGGCAACCTTGAGCTGCTCGGCCGCTCGGATCTGCAGATCAAGATCCGCGGACTTCGGATCGAGCCCGCAGAGATCGAATCGGCGCTGCGGTCGCACCCGGGTGTCCGGGACGCGGTCGTCGCCGCCAAGGCCGACCGGCGCGGCACCCGGCAGCTCGTCGCGTACGTGACCGTCCGCCAAAAAACGGCCGACGGTCCGTCGGCAATAACCGGCGACGCCGGGCCGGTCGATGAGGAGCTGCGCGCCTGGGCACAGGAACGGGTGCCCGACTACATGGTGCCGAACACGTTCGTCCGGCTGAGCGCCTTCCCGATGACGCGGAACGGAAAGGTGGACCGCAAGAACCTGCCCGCCCCGCCTTCAGCCGGCCCCGGGAGCCTGGGCTTGGACAGGGGTACTGCCCCGACCACGCCTATAGAGCAGGAACTTGCCGCGCTGTGGCGAGAAATTCTCGGGGTCTCCGGGGCCGTGCTCGAAGACCGGTTCCTTGATTTGGGCGGGCATTCCCTAAGCGCCATGATGATCGCCTCAAGGATCCGGGCACGGCTCGGCGTGGAAATCGCACCAGCCACGGTGCTATCGACAGCGACCCTCGCCGAGTTGGCGGCCTCCGTCGAGCAGACCGTCGCGAGTGGGGCTATCAGTCGGCAAGCGTTCCTACCTCAAACGACCGCAGTTTCCGGACCGCTGTCGTTGGCCCAGGAGCCCATCTGGTTCCTGGACAGACTTGTTCCTGATAGGCCCGTCTACAACGTATCCTTGGCGCTGCCTTGGCGGGAGGAGCTCGATCTAAGGGTGTTGCGACGCGCACTAAACCGGCTGATAGCCCGGCACGAGGCGCTGCGAACGAGATTCTTCGAAACGGGCGGCCGACCATGGCAAGAGGTCGGAGAGCCCTGGGAGATCGCCCTAGAGTTCGGTAGCCCGAACGATACGCTTAAGGACGCGGGCCAAGGCCTCGATTCGGCGATCCAACGGGCAGCATCGGAGCCTTTGCGGTTGGAGAACGGTCAGCCAATTAGTGTCAGGCTAATCGAGGGCCGGCCTAGTGGTGATGCAGAATGTGCCGAATCAGTTCGCGGCGCGCTGGTCCTTACGATCCATCACATCGTGTGCGATGGCTGGACGCTCGACATTCTGCTCAGGGAACTGGAAATCCTTTTCCAAGCTGAGGCTCGACAGGACGGAGCGACCGAGGTTGGTCTTCCGAAGTTGCCGTCCCGGTATCTTGACTACGTCCTTTGGCAGCGCGCACAGGCGCGCAGCGCGATCATGAAATACGATACCGAGTATTGGCGCGGCCGGTTGACCAACGCCCCCTTGGTCATTGACTTCCCTGCCAACAGGGACCGCCCGGCCGTGCAAACTTTCCGGGGTGGGCATTATTCCTTTACCTGGGATCGGCAGCTGCTCGACCGGCTCGCGGGTATTTCCAAAAGCATAGGCGTTTCGCTGTACGTGACTTTGCTCGCTGGTTTCTCTACGGTACTGTCTCGGTCGACTGGCCAAAGGGACCTTGTGATCGGAACCCCGGTGACGCTGAGGTCGAACCCCAGTTTCGAACATATCGCTGGACTCTTCATTAATATGGTTCCGCTTCGCCTGAACCTTAGCGACGATCCAGAGTTTCGGGACCTGGCTGTTCGAGTCAGCAAGGAAGTTATGTCGGCGTTCGACCATCAGAATCTCCCATTCCAGCGGCTAGTAAGCCAACTGTGTCCGGTCCGGGATCCGGCTCGGACACCCATAGTTCAGGTCTTGTTTCAGTTCGAGGATCTCCCGCTTCGGGAACTGCGACTCGGCGGTCCGCTTCTCCGACCCATGCGAGTCGGCACAGGTGCAGCCAAGCTCGATCTTGCGATGATACTGGACCCTTATCCTGACAGGCTGGCAGGCACGGTCGAATACAACTCTGATATCTTCGATGCAATTAACATTCGTTCCCTCGTTAATCAGTTTTACTCATTCATGGAGAGCGTAGTTCTGGACGATTAGATGATCTGAAAGGTCAGGCATGCCGATTGCCGCGATCAAGAAACGCCGACGTGACCCGAGGCTAAACATCCTGGGTGTCTCGGCCGGGTACCATGACTCCGCCTGCTGCCTACTGCAGGATGGGAAGCTAGTCGCCGCGGCCCAAGAGGAGCGGTTCACACGCGTTAAAAACGACAAGTCTTTCCCCCGGAACGCAATGCGATATTGCCTGAGAGAGGCAGAGCTCGGTATTGGTGACGTCGATAGGGTCGCCTTCTACGAAGACCCCGTATGGAAACTGGGTCGACAGCTATGGATGTGCCTTATCCCCGGCATCCCTCCGGCGAAACTGCACGAAATCTATGAACGCGCGGCGAGTCCAGGGCCAGCTGACCAAGTACGAAAGGTGTCGGGATTCGATGGTCCAATTGAGATCGTCGACCATCACCTTTCACATGCCGCCAGCAGTTTTTTCTTCTCGGGTTTCGATGACGCCGCCATTCTCACCGTAGACGGGGTAGGCGACTGGCCAACTACGACTTACAGCTGGGGCCGAGAACACCGAATCAAACGATTCGAGCAGGTCGACTTCCCCGACTCGCTGGGCCTGCTCTACAGCGCGATCACAGGGTACCTCGGCTTCGAGGTCAATGAAGGTGAATATAAGGTTATGGGACTCGCGCCTTATGGACAGCCACGATACGTCGATCACCTGTGGCGGCTGGTCGAGATACTGCCCCAAGGACAGTTCCGCCTGGACATGAAGTACTTCGGGTTCCTTACAGGCGACACCATGTTTTCGGAAGAGCTTGTCGACCTGCTGGGGCGCCCAGCCCGACTGCCCGGGGCCGAGATCGAGCAATTTCACCGCGACGTCGCGCGTAGCATCCAGGCGGTACTTGAAGAGATCATGTTGCAGAAGGTCTGCTATCTATACAACAAAGTCCCAATTCCGAACCTATGCCTAGCTGGAGGTGTGGCGCTTAATGTCGTTGCAAACAGCCGCTGCCTGCGGGACGGGCCGTTCGATAGGCTCTTCGTGCAGCCTGCGGCGGGCGACGCCGGTGGGGCGCTTGGGGCGGCAGCAATGGCACACGCTCGCATGACTGGGCAACGCCCAGATCGTGAGCCGTTGCG
>CAXTPN010000028.1:1543-3062 GCA_964246125.1 uncultured Acidobacteriaceae bacterium | reverse complement strand
CAGAAGTTGCTGACGAACATACCGGCCGAGCACCTAGATTTCTGCGGCCGGGAGTCTGAACTTCTCGCACATGTGGCCGGGCGTTTGGCCGACGGGCACGTGGTGGCTTGGTTTCACGGGCGCATGGAGTTCGGGCCGAGGGCTCTCGGCGCGAGATCCATTATCGCTGACCCGCGGGGCGCGGGGACTCGCGATCGGATCAATGAACTGGTCAAGATGCGCGAGTCTTTCCGGCCGTTCGCGCCGGCGGTGCTGGAATCGCAAGCATCACAGCACTTCGACATTGATCACCCGTCTCCTTTTATGCTGGAGACCCACAAGGTCATCTCGCCGATCGAGCTACCGTCGATCACGCACGTGGATGGTTCGGCGCGCATCCAGACCGTTAGCGAGTCGACTAGCCCCCGCTTCGCCCGCCTGCTCGCTGAGTTTCACCGCCGCACCGGGTGCCCGATTCTTCTCAACACCTCTTTCAATGTGCGCGGAGAGCCGATCGTGTGCACCCCGCTCGACGCGATCCGGTGTTTCGCGAAGAGCCAGATTGACCTCTTGGTGCTCGAAGACTTCGTGCTCGATCGGTCATCGGTTACTCCGCTGTGGCAACTCGAGGCCCTGAATGCCGACCCGGGCGCCCAAAAGACGACGGGTGAAGCCGTCGATCATCTCGTCTATACAATCTTCTGATCAGGAGACTTGGGGTGGAACGCCCAGAGGAGTCGCTTAAGCGCTTCGCCGACGATGCGGCACGGCAAATCTCCACGGTTGGCGGGGCCTCTACCGCGCGCATCCTGCGGATGCTACACGAGGTGCAAGCACCGGCGCCTTCACCGGAATGCCGGGGCAAGCCGCTCGAAACAGAGCGTGTGGGGATCTGGAAACGCATGTCGATCAACGGCGATGATGTATTCGTGCGCGATAAGGAAGCGATGCATGAATGGCACCTTTGGGCCTCCGTAGGGAGAATTCCTCCAAAGCGGACCAGGCGCCGCATCGTTTTCCTCGGCGAGTCGGTAGCCCGCGGTTTTCTTTATGATCCTGCCTACAACCCCGCTTCAGTACTTGAGACTATTCTCGAGTCCCACTTGGGGCAAGGAACAGTCGAGGTCATCGATCTAGCTCGAACTTCGATCGAAATGGAGATCAGGGAGGTCGCTATCGCAGCCGCCGCTCTGCAACCCGATGTTGTCGTCCTCTTCTGTGGGAACAACTGGAGATACACATATCCGACCGACCCGCTCAGCACTGGTGTTCTAGGAGCTATTATCCGGCAGCATGGAACTGTCGGCCTCAAGGAACATGCTGAGAGAACCCTTCAGCGCAGGGCCGAGCAGGTCGTCGATGAGATCTCCACGTTCTACGCGGCGGACGGAATTCCGGTCCTGTGGATCACGCCTGAATTTAACCTCGGCGACTGGCGGGACCCGGCGACAAACGCCGCACATCTCCCTGGCGACCGCAACGAGCGTTGGCTCGCCGACCGCGCAATCGCGAGTGACGCGCTGACCGCTGGGGATTTCAA
>CAXTPN010000028.1:0-1533 GCA_964246125.1 uncultured Acidobacteriaceae bacterium | reverse complement strand
AAGAGTGCGATAAAGGCAGCGCTCCGGATGATCGACGCTGACCAAGGCACCAGTTCCGCTGGGTACTCCATCTTGGCGCAGTGTGGAGTGGGTTCGGACGGTTCCGGGAATGTTCGTACCGCTTTGGAGGCTGCCCGAGATGCGTCTGGGTGGGATACGGCCGTGTCGCTCACGCCGAGAATCTCCTCGACAGTTCTGAACGTCCTGCGAGAGAGGTCTCGGATGAGAGGCAGCCTCCTCGTCGACTCGACAGACCTTTTCTTTGATCATCTGAACGGAGAGATTCCAGGCAGGCGAATGTTCCTCGACTATTGTCATCTCACTTCGGAGGGTATCAGGGTGACGATGGCCGCCGTAGCCGCCGTGCTGCTGGACGTGTTCGGCGCGAAGACCGCCACCTGGCGAGAGATACTGCCGCAAGCGCCTCATCCGGCTGCGCATGTCGAGTCAGAGGCATATTTCTTGGCCGCCGTGCACAATGCCCACTGGTGGCAGGACAACGCGACGGTCGAGCGCTACCTCGCCGAATCACTTGAATTTTCCACGCATGTGGCCCCCCTCATGACTGCGTTTGTCGAGCGACAAGCACGACGGATTCCCCCGATGTTGTCCCGGTCAGCAAGGACGATCTTCGAGTTGGGGTCGGTGCAGATCCAACAGTACCTGTTTGGCCGCGAACGCTGGTGTCTGGACCCGCTCACCTGCGTCGCGATCGTGAAAAGCCTGCGGGGAATCGGTGTCGAACAGTTGCCCCTTCTTGACCTGATGTGGCGTGAAGAACACAGCCCGGAGAATGGTCCGCTTGACCTCCTTGAGTACTATTTCCTAGAGGCCGCGCGTCAGCCGCATGAGGTGGAATGGGTAATGCCCGGATCTAAGTCGCGTGACAGGAGCTATTACAAAGCCTTCTCCCCGGTCTCAAGGTTCCACTTCGTCGGTGATGCTCGTCGGCCTGCCGTCCTCGACATCACTTGGCGAGTCCCGCACCCTGCGAAGATCGAAGAGAGCGTTCAGGTCCGCATCAACGAGCATCTCGTAGGAGTCCTGCTAGGTGGAGCCACTTGGTCACGTCACGAAATCACCGTGCCGGAGAGCCTGGTCCGTAACGGCCTAAATGAGGTTGTCTTGGACTGGCCGTCGCCCAACTTCCCAGGCAGTGCGGCGATTCGATCGGCGGCCGAGGCCGTCGCCATGGGTGTGAAGCCAGACCTTTATTGCTCCTTCGGAGACATCCAAGCTTTCACTGCTAGTGCCGTCGCAGATTAGGTGATACCGCGCCATCCAGGCGAGCGCAGCGGGTGTCGGAGCTGGGACGCATAGTCGGGGCTGGGGGCGCTATCGGGGAATGCGGCGCTGGAAGCCGGAACGCGGTTGGATGCCCGGCAGCAGCCGCTCATCCGGTCCGTAGTCCTCGCGCGGGTGGAAGAAGAGCCGGCGCCGTGAGCCGATGTCGCGGATCTCGGCGGCGTACAGGTCAAGCACGGCGCGACGGCCATCCTCGCTGATCTTGGCGGGAGTGTACGTGACAAAGGG
>CAXTPN010000027.1:0-17658 GCA_964246125.1 uncultured Acidobacteriaceae bacterium | reverse complement strand
CGAAGCGGATGCAGAGCCGGTCGAAGTATGGGGCGAAGCGGCCTAAGGCCGCGGCTGCGAAGTAAGGGCGAGAACAGAGGCAGATCCCTCCGCTCCGCTGGGAATGACAAATAAGTTGCAAGACGAGAAAGAGACAGAGCAATGCCGAGAAAAGGTTATATCGCGAAGCGGGAAGTGGCGCCGGACCCGATCTATCAATCGACGCTGGTGACGAAGTTTGTGAACTCGATGATGTGGGGCGGCAAGAAGTCGACCGCGCAGGGCATTTTCTATACGGCGATGACGAACCTGGAGCAGAAGGGCGGCGACGAGGCTCTGAAGCTGTTCAAGAAGGCTGTGGAGAACTGCAAGCCGCTGCTGGAAGTGAAGAGCCGGCGGGTGGGCGGCGCGAACTACCAGGTGCCGATCGAAGTGCTGCCCGAGCGCCGCACGTCGCTGGCGATCCGCTGGCTGGTGACATTTGGCCGGGCGCGCGGCGAGAAGGGCATGGTAGAGAAGCTGACGGCGGAGTTGCTGGATGCGGCCAATGGACGTGGGGCGGCGATGAAGAAGAAGGAAGACGTTCACCGCATGGCCGAAGCGAACAAGGCATTCGCGCATTATCGCTGGTGAGGAAGCAGTAAGAGGCAGTAAGAGGCAGTGAAGGCCAGTAAGAGGCAGTGTGGGGCAGTAACTGCCGGAAGTTGAACGAAGTTAGTTACCGCGAGCTTGGGCTTGCAGAGAAGAGATTGATCGTGGCACGCACTATACCTCTGAATCGTTGCCGGAACATCGGGATCATGGCGCACATCGACGCCGGAAAGACGACGACGACCGAACGCATTCTGTTCTATACGGGCATCACTCACCGTATCGGCGAGGTGCATGAGGGCACCGCGACCATGGACTGGATGGAGCAGGAGCAGGAGCGCGGGATCACGATCACGTCGGCCGCGACGACCTGCACCTGGAAGAACCAGCGCATCAATATTATCGACACCCCAGGGCATGTGGATTTTACGGCGGAGGTGGAGCGCTCGCTGCGCGTGCTCGACGGGGCCGTGGCTTGCTTCGATGCGGTGGCCGGGGTGCAGCCGCAGAGCGAGACGGTTTGGCGGCAGGCAGATAAGTACAAGGTTCCGCGGGTCTGTTTCATTAACAAGATGGATAAGGCGGGCGCGGACGCGGTGTATGCGACGTCCACCATTGTGGATCGGCTGGGGGCGCGCGCGGTGCCGATCAATATCCAGATTGGCGCGGAGGCGAAGTTTGCGGGGGTGGTCGACCTTGTGACGATGAAGGCAATCCTGTGGCACGACGAGACCATGGGCGCGGAGTACTCGGTCGAAGAGATTCCGGCCGACTTGATGGAGACGGCAAAGAAAGCTCGGCACGACCTGATCGAGGCTGTCGCGGACTCCGATGACGAGATCATGAATATGTATCTCGAAGGCCAAGACCCGACGGAAGAGCAGCTGAAGAAGGGAATTCGTAAAGCGACCATCGCGATGAACATCTTTCCGGTGCTTTGCGGGTCGTCGTTCAAGAACAAGGGTGTGCAGACACTGCTCGATGCCGTTGTCGACTACCTGCCAAGTCCGCTGGATATTCCTCCGATGATTGGGCACAACCCGGACAACATGGAGGAAGAGATCGTCCGCAAGCCGGATGACGCTGAGCCGCTTTCGGCACTGGGATTCAAGATCATGACTGACCCTTTCGTGGGCCAGCTGATCTTTATTCGGGTGTACTCGGGCCAGTTGAAGACGGGCGATTCGGTGTTGAATCCGCGCACCGGGAAGACGGAGCGGATCGGGCGATTGCTGAAGATGCACGCCAACAAGCGCGAAGAGATTACAGAGATTCTGGCTGGGGATATCTGCGCCGCGGTGGGCCTGAAGAACCTGGTCACGGGCGATACCATTTGCAGCGACCGTTATCCGATTGTGCTTGAGTCGATTGACTTTCCCAAGCCTGTGATCGAGGTCGCCGTCGAGCCGAAGACGAAGGCCGATCAGGAGAAGATGGGGATGGCGCTGGCCAAGCTGGCCCAGGAAGACCCGACCTTCAATGTGCGTACCGACATCGATTCCGGTCAAACGATCATTGCCGGGATGGGCGAGCTGCATCTGGAGATCATCGTCGACCGCATGATGCGCGAGTACAAGGTCGAGGCGAATGTCGGCAAGCCGCAGGTGAACTATCGGGAGACGATTCGCGCGAACGCCGAGGCCGAGGGCAAGTACATTCGGCAGACCGGCGGCTCGGGCAACTACGGCCATGCGAAGATTCGCATCTCGCCCAACGAGCCGGGCAAGGGTTACGAGTTCTCGAATGACACCAAGGGCGGCACCGTGCCGAAGGAGTACATCAAGCCGATCGATCAGGGAATTCAAGAAGCGATGCAGGGCGGGGTGCTGGCCGGATACGAGATGGTTGACATCAAGGTGAGTCTGTACGACGGCAGCTACCACGATGTTGATTCCAACGAGATGGCTTTCAAGATAGCCGGGTCGATGGCGTTCAAGGAAGCGGCACGCAAGGCAAAGCCGGTGCTGCTGGAACCGGTGATGGCGGTTGAAGTGACGGTGCCCGAGGATTACATGGGCACGATCATCGGCGACCTGAACTCACGGCGCGGACGGATTGAGGGCATGGAGATGGTCGGAAATACGCAGGCGATCCGCGCCTCGGTTCCGCTGTCGACGATGTTCGGCTACGCGACGCACATGCGCGGCGCGACCCAAGGCCGGGCCAACTACTCGATGCAGTTCAAGCAGTATGAAGAGGCGCCGCGATCGGTCTCGGAAGAGATCATCGCCAAGGTTCAAGGCAAGGACGATAAGAAATAACAACAGTTTAGCGATAAGAGGAGAGCATTATGGGTAAGGAGAAGTTTGACCGGTCGAAGCCGCATGTGAATATTGGGACGATTGGGCATATTGATCATGGCAAGACGACGCTGACGGCTGCGATTACGAAGGTGTTGTCGAAGCACAATCCGAAGAACACGTTTCGTTCGTTCGACACGATCGACAATGCGCCCGAGGAGCGGGAGCGCGGGATCACGATTGCGACCAGCCATGTGGAGTACGAGACGCCCAACCGGCACTATGCGCATGTGGACTGCCCGGGGCACGCGGACTACATCAAGAACATGATCACGGGCGCGGCGCAGATGGATGGGGCGATCCTGGTGGTTGCGGCGACCGATGGGCCGATGCCGCAGACGAAGGAGCATGTGCTCTTGGCGCGGCAGGTTGGGGTGCCGTTTATCGTGGTGTTTTTGAACAAGTGCGATGCAGTCGAAGATGAGGAGCTGATCGAGCTGGTGGAGATGGAGGTTCGGGAGCTGCTGTCGAAGTACGACTACCCGGGCGACGACACTCCGATTATTCGCGGCAGCGCCTTGGGCGCGCTGAACGGCGAGGCGCAGTGGGAGGCGAAGATCGACGAGCTGATGGCGGCGGTGGACAAGTATATTCCGCAGCCGGAGCGCGCGGTGGATCTGCCGTTCCTGATGCCGATCGAGGATATCTTTTCGATCTCGGGGCGCGGCACCGTCGTCACAGGCCGGATCGAGCGGGGCAAGGTGAAGGTAGGCGAGGCGTGCGAGATTGTCGGGTTCCGGGAGACGCGGCAGACGGTGTGCACGGGCGTGGAGATGTTCAAGAAGCAGCTGGACGAAGGTCTGGCGGGGGATAACGCGGGGCTGCTGCTGCGCGGGATCGCGAAGGAGGATGTGGAGCGCGGGATGGTGCTGGCGAAGCCGGGCTCGATCAAGCCGCACACGGACTTCAAGGGCGAGGTGTATGTGCTGTCGAAGGAGGAGGGCGGGCGGCATACGCCGTTCTTCAACGGGTACCGGCCGCAGTTTTACTTCCGCACGACGGACGTGACGGGCTCGGCGAAGCTGCCGGCGGGCACGGAGATGTGCATGCCGGGCGACAATATTCAGCTGGAGATTACGCTGCATACGCCGGTGGCCATGGAGAAGGGGCTGCGGTTCGCCATTCGCGAGGGCGGCAGGACTGTGGGGGCGGGAACGATTAGCGAGATTATTAAGTAAAGGCAGTGTGTGGTGGTAGTTGGTAGTCGTTAGTTGTTAGAACAACGAGGGCTGGCGGTTGGTGTAGAAGGTCATCGCCGCCAGTTACTCTAAACGATCTTTGCAAGATGAAAGAAGTGTGAGATGGCTGGACAAAGAATCAGAATTCGTTTGAAGGCGTATGACTATCGTGTACTAGATACCTCGACCGGCGAGATCGTGGAGACGGCGAAGCGTACGGGAGCGCAGGTTGCGGGTCCGATTCCGCTGCCGACGATGAAGAACAAATATTGCGTTCTGCGTTCACCGCATGTGGATAAGAAGTCGCGCGAGGCATTCGAGATCCGAACGCACAAGCGGCTGATCGACATTTTGGAGCCGACGCAGCAGACGGTGGACGCGCTGATGAAGCTTGACCTGCCGGCGGGCGTGGATGTTGAGATTAAGACGGTTCAGAAGTAGCTCGGAAGTAAGTTGATAGAGTAAGTAAACGTAAGACCGGCAGTGCCTTGATAAGGCATGATGAGGAAGGAAGAATCGATATGTCAGTTGTTGGGATACTTGGAAAGAAAATAGGCATGACGCAGATCTTTGACGATCGCGGCGACGTACATCCCGTGACGGTCTTAAAAGCCGGACCGTGTGTGATTACGCAGTTGAAGACGATGGCGACGGACGGCTACGACGCGGCGCAGATCGGCTATGTGGACTTCATCAAGGCAAGCAAGGTGAACAAGGCGATGACGGGTCACTTCGCCAAGTCAAATGTGCCGCCGGTAAAGATGATCAAGGAAGTAGCGATCGACAACGTTACGGTGGAAGGCGAGAGCGAAGGCGTAAAGGCGGGCGATCGTATTCTGGTCAACATCTTCGAGAACGAACGTTTTGTGGATGTTATCGGTACGTCGAAGGGCCGCGGGTTTGCAGGGGTGGTCCGGCGGCATGGCTTCGGCGGCGGGCCCAAGTCGCACGGGCATATGTTTCAGGTGCAGGGTTCGATTGGAGCGTCTTCGTTTCCCTCGCGCGTTTTTCCAGGGCAGCGGATGCCCGGCCACATGGGCACGGACCAGGTGACGGTGCGCAATCTGAGAATTCGCGGAATCGATCTTGAAGACAACCTTCTGATGGTGGAGGGTGCGGTTCCGGGTCATCGCGATGCCTACGTTCTGATTTCGAAGGCGAAGGCCCCACCCCGGGAGCGCCGCGGGTTTGCCGGCGCGGCCACAAAGGACGCGCTGAAGGCTTCAAAGAAGGCCGCTCCTGCTAAGAAGAAATAGCTGAGGGTAGTCGAGGGCTGTTGAAGCAGGTCAAGATAGTGAACACAGCAGAGACTAAGCGGATAAATAAGCGATGGGTTCGCGGCAACGATCGCGGGCGAGAGAGAAGAAAGTAATGGCAAACATCAACGTAGTCAGCCTGAGCGGCGCGAAGGTCGGAGAGTTCGAGCTCCTCGATGAAGTATTCGCCGCGGGGATCAACGACTCCCTCCTTTGGGAAGCTGTGAAGCATTATCGCGCGGCTTTACGGCAGGGAACGGCGGCGACGAAGGTTCGGAAGAATGTTTCGGGCGCGGGGCGCAAGCTATGGAAGCAGAAGGGCACGGGGAGAGCGCGCATAGGCTCGATCCGTTCGCCGCTCTGGCGCGGCGGCGGTACGGTTCACGGGCCCCAACCGCGGAGCTACGAGTATGCTTTTCCGCGCAAAAAGCTGCTGGGCGCGCTACGGTCGGCGATTGCGGCGAAGATTGCAGACGGCAAGTTTACGGTCGTCGATACGTTTGAGTTGGCCGAGGGCAAGACCAGGCTGTACCGGCAGGCGCTGACCAAGCTGGAGGCGGGCAAGACGACGCTGCTGGTGGAGTCGAGTCAGAAGCTGGATGAGAAGCTATACCTGGGCAGCCGCAACTTGCAGGGCGTAGAGCTAGTGCTTTCGTCCGAGGTTCATCCCTACGATCTGCTGCGGTATGAGCACGCGATCTTTTCAAGAGATGCGATCGAGGCGTTGCAGGAGACGCTCAAGAAAGCCGTCTCGAAGCGCCAGCACACGAAGAACGAGACCGCCCAAAAGGAGGCTGCATAATGCCGACCCTGTATACCGTAATTCGCCGCCCTTTGATTACCGAGAAGGGAATGACGGTAAAAGAGACGCAGAATACGCTGGTGTTCGAGGTGGCCGAGAAGGCTACCAAGACCGAAGTGAAGCAGGCCGTGGAGACGCTGTTCAAGATCAAGGTTTCGAGTGTTCGGACTGCGATTGTTGAAGGCAAGGAGCGTCGCCGGGGCAAGTTCTCGGGCTATCGTCCGGACTGGAAGAAGGCCTATGTGCGGCTGAAGGACGGCGAGAAGATGCCGGATTATCTGAATAGTATTTAGTTGCAAGTTGTAAGTGGCAAGTAAGCGTCGCGGCTGATTAAACTTTGATGGACCTAACTGGCGAGTAACACACATGCCAGGAGATTGGGAAATACGATGCCGATTCAATCCTTTCGACCGATTACACCGACGTTGCGCTTCCAGACGAAGCTGGTCAACGACGATATTACGACGAACGAGCCGTACAAGCCGCTGCTGACAGTGAAGCAGCGGACCGGCGGCCGCAACAGCTCTGGCAAAATGACGATTCGCCACCAGGGCGGCGGCCACAAGCAAAAGCTGCGCCTGATCGACTTCAAGCGCGACAAGTACGGAATTCCGGGTACGGTACGGACCATCGAATACGATCCGAATCGCAGCTCCAGAATCGCGCTTGTGAGTTATGCGGATGGAGATAAGCGATACATCATTCAGCCGGTTGGGTTGAAGGTTGGGCAGCAGGTGATGTCTGGTCCCGAGGCGGATATTCTGGTTGGGAACGCGCTGCCGCTGAAGAATATTCCTTTGGGTACGATCGTGCATAACATCGAGCTGCGTCCCGGCAAGGGCGCGCAGATGGCGCGTTCGGCCGGCGCGCAGGTCGGACTGGTCGCCAAAGAAGGTGACTACGCGCTGCTGAAGCTGCCTTCGGGTGAGACCCGCCGCGTGCTGGTCGAATGCATGGCGACGATTGGGCAGGTGGGAAATACGGACCATGAGAACGTGACCATCGGCAAGGCGGGACGCAATCGCTGGAAGGGAATTCGTCCGGCCAACCGCGGTGTTTCGATGAACCCGGTCGATCACCCGCACGGCGGAGGAGAGGGTAAGACATCGGGCGGACGTCACCCGGTTACTCCGTGGGGACAGCCTACACGCGGTTACAAGACGCGCAACAACAAGCGCACGGATACGTTTATTGTGCAGCGAAGGAACAAAGGCAAGTAAGAGCGGGAAGTAAAAGCAACACCAAGTCTCGCGGCGCCGAGCGGGCCAAAGAGATTCGTTGTATTCAGCACGCCGTACCGGAGTTTTCCTATGTCACGTTCGACGAAAAAGGGTCCGTTCATCGACGGCCACCTGATGAGCAAGATCACGGTGATGAACCAGACGAACGACAAGAAGGTGCTGCGCACCTGGTCGCGCCGGTCCACCATCTTTCCCGAATTTGTAGGTCATACCATCGCGGTGCATAACGGGCGCAAGTTCATTCCGGTGTATGTGACTGAAAATATGGTTGGACACAAGCTAGGCGAGTTCTCCGCGACACGTACGTTCAAGGGTCACTCGGCGAAGGCCGGCGAAAGCGCAGCCAAGCCGCGCTAATCAAGCTGCACGTTCTTAGTTCCAAGCTGGTCAGGTTTGAAGGAAGAGATTATGACGAAGTCAGCAACAAAAGTCCGAGAGTTCCGCGCAGAAGCAAAGTTTCAGCGCACCAGCCCGCAGAAGGCGAAGCTTGTTCTCGACATGATCAAGGGGTTGCGCGTGGAGCAGGCGATCAACACGATTCACTTCTCGACCAAGCGCATGGCGCCGGTGGTGGAGAAGGTGCTGCAATCGGCGATTGCGAACGCGGCGCATGTGTCCGATGAGCAGGGTTTGGATGTCGACGTCGATAACCTGTATGTGCATACGGCGGTTGCCAACGAGGGGCCGCGGCTGAAGCGGATCCGGCCTGCTCCGATGGGTCGCGCGTTCCGCTATCAGCGGAGGCTTTGCCACATTGTCGTAACGGTGGCGGAGAAGGGCAAGGCGGCAGAGCTTGCGGGAACTTCGGGCGCCTCATCCCCAACGGGAACGGTAAGTCCGAAGGCAAAGAAGACCGCACCAAAGAAGGTCTCCGGACAGAAGAAGAGCGCCACAAAAGCTTAGTGCGCAGCCGCTTCGCAGAGGTCTGCGGAGGCGGTAAACTTAGGGTTTAGAACTAACGCCACATTGGCCGAACGCCAGGGTGGAGAGTGAAGGGAAGCTATGGGACAGAAGGTCCATCCGTATGGGTTTCGCCTCGGCATCAACAAGCCGTGGAAGTCGCGCTGGTTTGTGGAGCGCGGCTACGACAAGCTGCTGGTTGAAGACGTGAAGCTGAAAGCTGAACTGCGCGAAAAGCTAAAGGCTGCGGGCGTGAGCTCGGTAGAGGTTGAGCGACCGGGCAACAAGCTGCGCCTGATCATTCGCACGGCGCGTCCAGGCATCATTATTGGGCGCAAGGGCGCGGAGATCGATAAGTTGAAGGCTGATATCCAGAAGCGCACCAGCCGCGAGGTGTTCATCGACATTCTCGAGGTGAACAAGCCTGAACTCGACGCGCAGTTGGTGAGCGAGAGCATTGCGCTGCAGTTGGAAAAGCGCGTGAGCTTTCGCCGGGCGATGCGCAAGAGCGTGGATTCGGCGCTGCGCTTCGGCTGCAAGGGTATCAAAGTGCGGGTGTCCGGGCGGTTGAACGGCAATGAGATTGCGCGTTCGGAGTGGTACCTGCAAGGGCGTCTGCCGCTGCACACGCTGCGCGCTGATATCGATTATGGCTTCTCCGAGGCGAAGACGACTTACGGGATTATCGGCGTGAAGACGTGGGTGTATCGCGGCGACATCTACGAGCAGAAGAAGCGCAGAGACCAGGGCGCGTCGACGACCGCGACCGCCGGCGCCTTCACGGCTTAGCTGAAAAGATAGAAGTAAGAGACTTTGTTCGAGGACTTTTTATATGTTGATGCCGAAGAAGGTTAAGTTCCGCAAGCAGCAGCGCGGACGCATGAAAGGCAAGGCGTGGCGCGGAAGCGATCTTTCGTTCGGCGACTTCGGCCTGAAGGTGATGGAGTGCGGGTACATTACGGATCGCCAGATCGAGGCAAGCCGCATTGCGATGACGCGCTTTATCAAGCGTGGCGGCAAGGTGTGGCTGCGCCTGTTTCCGGACAAGCCGATCACGAAGAAGCCGGCCGAGACCCGCATGGGCAAAGGCAAGGGCGCTCCGGATCATTGGGTCTGCGTCGTTCGTCCGGGCCGGATATTGTTCGAGATGGAAGGCGTTTCGCCGGAGTTGGCCAAAGAGGCGATGCGCCTCGCGGCTCATAAACTGCCGCTGAAGACCTCATTTGTCATGCGGCATGACGTAAAGGTTGCGGTCGCCGCTAAGTAGTTTTGCAGCATGCAGGATGCTTTGCCGTTCAGGCAGAAAGAAGACAGATGGAACTCGAAAAGATTCGGAACCTCAGCGACGAAGAGCTGATTGCGACGGAGAAATCGGCCGCCGAACAACTGTTTCGGCTGCGCTTTCAGAAGAGCCTGGGCAACCAGGAGGGCGTGAAGAAGCTGCGCGTACTGAAGCTGGACATTGCGCGCTCGAAGACGGTGGCGCGGGAGCGGGAGATCGCCGCCGACAAGGCGGTACACCCCTTGGCGGAGAACGTGGCGCCGGCCAAAAGCACGCGCACCGAGCGGAAAGCGAAGGGGGCATAGACATGGCAGAGACGAACGGAATGATGGCAGAGGGCGCAACAGCGACTGGGCAGGCGGCAGAGCAGGCTGCGGGACGTCGCAATGAGAAGATCGGCATCGTGGTTTCGACCAAGATGCAGAAGACGATCGTGGTTGAGATCGAGATGCGCAAGGCGCACCCGAAGTATAAGCGCGTGATGAAGTCGAACAAAAAATTCTATGCGCATGATGAGCAGAACTCGGCGCGCATGGGCGATGTGGTCCGGATTCGTGAGATGCGTCCCTTGTCCAAGCTGAAGCGCTGGTCGCTCGAGGAGATTGTGCGGCGGTCGAGTTTGTCGGAGCCGGCACCAACGAAGGCCGACACTGTAGTTGCGGCCAAGTAAGCAGATCCACAGGAAGTTTTCCGAACAGGATTCAGGAGAAGCACAATGTCAGTACAGATGCGTACGATGCTTGAGGTGGCCGATAACTCCGGCGCCCGTAAGCTGCAGGTAATTTTGCCGCTGGGCGGCGGATTGGGCAAGAAGGCCGGACTTGGCGATGTCGTGACTGCCGCGGTGAAGGAAGCTTCGCCCGACGGCACGGTGAAAAAAGGTAAAGTCGTGAAAGCGGTGATCGTGCGCACGCGCAAGGAGTATCGGCGGCGCGACGGGACGTATATTCGCTTCGATTCGAATGCGGCTGTGGTGATCAATGACGGGAATGAGCCGGTGGGGACGCGCGTATTCGGGCCTGTGGCTCGCGAACTGCGCGATAAGAAGTTTCTGAAGATCGTTTCGCTTGCTCCAGAGGTCATTTAGCTGCAAACAATGCGGGTTCCGGCTCCGACAGATCGCCGAGGAAAGAGAGAATCATGCCAGTTCGCGTGCAAGAAAAACCGAAGTTCAAGATCAAGATCAAGCGTAACGACCAAGTGGTCGTGATTGCGGGTAAGGACGCGGGCAAAAAAGGCCGCGTGTTACGCGTACTGGCGGAGAAGAATCGCGTGCTGGTTGAGGGCGTGATGATGATGAAGAAGCATATGAAGCCGAATCCGCAGAAGAACATCAAGGGCGGTATCGCGGAGCAGGAGGCGACGATTCACCTGTCGAACGTAATGCTTGTAGATTCAGAGGGCAACAAGACCCGGACCGGCACGCGGATGGAAGGCGAGAAGAAGGTACGGTTCGCTAAGTCCAATGACGCCGCTATTCCGGAAAAGGGCAAGAAGAAGTAGGTTTGTCTCGGAACGGATGGCTTTCGAGCGCTAAACACGCTATACTAACAAACGGTCTACCCCACGAAACGGTACACACGGAACAATGCTCAGGATGAGCATAACGTACTCCGAACACCGTGGAGAAAGTGAAATTATCATGGCAGCACGTTTCCGGGAGAAGTACGACAATGAGATTAAAGAGGGCCTGAAAAAGGAACTCGGAATTACGAATCTGATGGCGGTGCCACGGCTGGAGAAGATTGTCATTAACATGGGTCTGGGGGAAGCTACCCAGAACGTCAAGATCATGGATCCCCTGGTTGCGGACCTGGCTTCGATTGCGGGGCAAAAGCCAGTGGTAACGAAGGCGAAGAAATCGATTGCACAGTTCAAGCTGCGCGAGGGCATGCCGATCGGCGCAATGGTTACCTTGCGCGGCGACAAAATGTATGAGTTTCTGGACCGCCTGATTTCGATCGCTCTCCCGCGCGTGCGCGATTTTCGCGGTGTTTCTACCAAAAGTTTCGATGGCCGCGGCAACTACACGCTAGGCTTGCGGGATCAACTCATCTTCGCCGAGATCGATTACGCGAAGGTGGACAAGTTGAAGGGCATGAACGTGACCATTGTCACGACGGCCAAGGATGATAAGGCGGCGCGCACCCTCTTGAAGGCGTTCGGAATGCCGTTCCGGGTGGGCGCTTAGCTCAGGTGTCATCTTTAAATGTGGATTTTGTAACCGTTCTATAGATAGGAAAACATAGAGTTATGGCAACGACCGCGAAGCGTGTGAAAGATGCAAGAAAGCCCAAGTTCAAATCCCGCCAGCATAACCGCTGCCAACTCTGCGGGCGGCCACGGGCGTTTCTGCGCAAGTTTGGCGTGTGCCGCCTGTGCTTCCGCTCGCTTGCTCTCAAGGGCGAGATTCCGGGCGTGGTGAAGTCGAGCTGGTAAGACCCGCAAGTTTATAGCAGAAGGTTGAGCAGTACCGCAGCAACATCTCGGCTGGTTCCCAAAGAGACGCTTCGGGCGAACGCGAGATGAAGGAGAAAGAATGAATTTGACTGACCCCGTAGCCGACTTCCTGACGCGAATCCGTAATGCGATGCGGTCGCGCCATCAGAAGCTCGACGTGCCCGCCTCCAAGCTGAAAGCCGAGATTGCCCGCATCCTGAAAGAAGAGGGCTACATTGCGAATTACAAGCCGACCGAAGAGGCCGGGATGAAAGTGATTCGCGTGTACCTGAAGTATGGAACGAACAATGAGTCCGTGATCCGCGATCTGAAGCGGATCTCGCGTCCCGGTTGCCGAGTGTACCAGGGCAAAAATGATATCCGGCGGGTTCAAGGTGGACTCGGCATCGCGATCCTGACTACACCAAAGGGCGTGATGACAGGACGGCAGGCGCGCCGCGAAGGCGTTGGCGGCGAGCTACTCTGCGAAGTATGGTAGTCAGGTCGTAGGTTCCTTTCACAGCTTTCAGGTTTGGCTGCAGTGGAATGTTGAGGTCTTAGATCGGTCTCAGCAGGACTCGCAAGCCGCGAAGGATTTAAGATGTCACGTATTGGTAAAAAGCCGATTGCACTGCCCTCGACGGTGAAATATACCATAGACGGCAATACTGTTTTGGTGGAAGGCCCAAAGGGCAAGGTCACGGCTCTGATTCCGAAGGGAATCTCGCTGGTGAAGAAGGACAACGACCTGCTCGTCGAGCGCGAGAACGACTCGCAGGCAGGCTTTCATGGTTTGGCCCGGGCCTTGGTCTTTAATGCCGTGACCGGCGTGACTACAGGCTGGACGAAAGAACTGGACATCGTCGGCATTGGATACCGCGCGGAACTAAAGGGCAAAGGCATGGTCGTGTTTACCCTCGGCTACTCGCATCCCATCGAGTTTCCTTTGCCTACGGGGATCGAAGTTGCGATCGATCCGAAGCAACTGCATTTGACGATCTCCGGAATCGATCGGCAGAAGGTCGGTCAGGTTGCCGCCGATATGCGTTCTTTGCGCAAGCCCGATCCTTACAAGAATAAGGGCGTGCGGTACACGGGCGAGAAGCTGAAGAAAAAAGTTGGAAAGACCGGCGCGAAATAACTAGTTTTGAGTGCGCTAGTACCTGCAAGAGTTACCGAACGTCGCCAGTGCTCTGACGACGCTACTAGGAGAGAAGGCAAGATTATGATCAATCCACGTCAACGCAACGTAATTCGCCAGAGGGTGCATACTCGTATTCGCGAGAAGATGTCGGGTACGGCGGAGCGTCCTCGCTTAAATGTCTACCGCTCGTTGAACCACATTTATACGCAACTGATCGACGATGCTTCGGGCAGGACGATCGTTGCGGCTTCGTCCGCTGGTAAGAAGGGCGAGGAGAAGCCTTACGGCGGGAACGTCGAAGCTGCGAAGCTGGTTGGCAAACTGATCGCGGAACGGGCGCAGGAGAAGGGAATTAAGAAGGTAGTTTTCGACCGCGGCGGGTACCTGTACCACGGCCGCGTGAAGGCGCTTGCGAATGCCGCGCGTGAAGCTGGGCTGGATTTTTAAGTTCGGCCTAAAAGGTATAAGTCTCAGACGAGTTCAGACAGGAAAACAATCATGGCAATGCGCAAGAAAATCGATGCGAACCGCCTTAACCTGAAGGATGAGGTTGTTTCGATCAACCGTGTGACGAAGGTAGTCAAAGGCGGCAAGAATATGTCATTCGCGGCGCTGGTGGTGATCGGCGACCCAGGCGAAGGCGTGGTTGGCTACGGCTCTGGCAAGGCGAAGGAGGTGCCGCAAGCGATTCGCAAGGGAATTGAAGCGGCGAAAAAGAACCTCTTCAAGATCAACTTGACCGAGACCACGATTCCGCACCAGGTGCTTGGACACTTCGGTGCCGGCGAAGTGATGCTTAAGCCGGCTCCTGAAGGTACCGGGGTAATTGCGGGCAAGACGGTGCGTGCCGTAATGACTTCGTGCGGCATTCAGAACGTGTTGACCAAGTCGCTGGGCACGGCGAACCCGCACAACGTGGTGAAGGCTACGTTCGACGCGCTGGTTCAGTTGCGCGACCGTGCGGAAGTGGCGGCAGGACGCGGCAAAAGTATCGACGAGTTGTAGAGCAAACACAGTCATTCCGGCTTCGCCAGAATGACGACGCGGAGAAGAGAGAAGTTATGGCAGAGAATGCAACCATCAAACTACAGTACTTTCGCTCAATGATCTGCGCGCCAACTAAGCAAAAGCTTACCATCAAAGGTCTAGGCTTTACGCGGCTCAATCAGATCATAGTTCGCGAAGATACCCCGTCGATTCACGGCATGGTGAAGAAGGTTCCTCACCTTGTCCGTGTGGTCGAATAGTAGTCCACGCAGTCTCCACATGCGAGTCGTTCGACCCGGATGGTATCCAGCGTCGTTCGGCGTTTAGCGAGGAATAACAATGGCAATTCGTAATCTATCCAATCTGCGCGCCCCCAAGAAGGCCAACGAAAACAAGAAGCGCGTCGGCCGCGGCATGGGTTCGGGCATGGGGAAGACCTCGACCCGCGGACACAAGGGGCAGGGCTCGCGTTCGGGCTCATCGCTGATGCGCGGGTTTGAAGGCGGCCAGATGCCTCTGCATCGGCGTTTGCCGAAGCGCGGTTTTACAAATATCTTCCGCGTGGAATACACCGTGGTTGGGCTGGATCGGCTGGCGGAGTTGAACGTGGCGAATAATCAGACGGAGTTCACGCTTGAGAAGATCGTGGAACTCGGCTTGAAGCGGCGGAAGAACTCGCTAGTGAAGGTGCTGAACAATGGCGAGATCAAGGTGGCAATTACGGTGCATGCGCACAAGTTCTCGAAGTCCGCGAAGGAAGCGATTGAGAGGGCTGGTGGGACTGCGGTTCTGATCGGCGGCGAAGCGGCCGCCGAGTAGTCACTCGAATATATCGAGTTCCGTTAGAATAGCTGCACGCCCTCGCTCGCTGCTGTAGAGGCACCAGAAGGATCTTCGATGCTCGAGAAAATCACGAATATATTCAAAATTCCAGACCTTCGCACCCGTGTGCTATTCACCTTGGGCATGCTCGCTGTGTATCGCGTGGGCGCTCATATTCCAACGCCGGGCATCAATGCCAAGATGCTGGCTGAGTTTTTCAATAACAACTCGCAGTCCGCGCTGGGTTTGGTCGATCTGTTCTCGGGCGGCAACCTGCGCAAGCTAACGATCTTTGCGTTGGGAATTATGCCGTATATTACGGCGTCGATTATCTTTCAGTTGCTGACGGTCATCTATGAGCCGCTGGCGAAGTTGCAGAAGGAAGGCGAGATGGGGCGCCGCAAGATAACCCAATGGACCCGCTATGTCACAGTCCTTCTAGGTATTGTGCAGTCGACCGCGATCGCGCTGACGCTGACGAACACCGGTACAGGTCAAGCGATGGTCACCATGTCGAAGTGGGGCTTCATTCCACTTTGCGTGCTCACGCTAACCTCGGGCACGGCCTTCATCATGTGGCTGGGCGAACAGATTACGGAACGCGGCATCGGCAACGGAATGTCGCTGCTGATCTTTACGGGGATTGTCGACGGTTTGCCGAAGGGTGTCGCCGATCTTTATACGAAGGCGACAACCGGTGCGTGGGGCGCGTTTACACCGATTGCGATCCTGATCCTGCTTGCGCTGATGGTTGGCGTAGTTGCGTTCATCATCTTTGTCGAGCGCTCAGAGCGGCGGATTCCGGTGCAGTATGCTAAGCGGATCGTGGGGCGGAAGATGATGGGCGGCCAGTCGACACACCTGCCGCTTAAGGTGAACTCGGGCGGCGTAATGCCTGTGATCTTCGCGAGTTCAATCTTATCGGCTCCGCTGCTGTTTTCCGGTATGAGCTTCTTCGGCTCGCCGAAATTGTCGGATACAACGTTCTTCGGACCAATCCTGCGGGCGATTGCGCCGGGAGAGCCGCTGTATGAGCTAGCAATTATTGTTGCGATTATTTTTTTCGCTTACTTCTATATTTCCATCGTTTTCCGTCCGGATGATATTGCGGATAACATGAGAAAGTATGGAGGTTTTATTCCGGGTATTCGACCGGGGCGGCGTACATCGGACTTCATCAACGATGTGCTGACACGGATCACGCTCGTAGGAGCAATCTATCTGGTCATCATCATGCTGATTCCAACCCTGATGATTTCGGGTATCCACTTCAATCATATTCCGCTGATTGGCGCCGCGTTCGAACATCTACCGGTGTGGGTGACGAATGGGCTGGGTGTGAACTTCTACTTTGGTGGCACGTCGTTGCTGATCGTGGTGGGTGTGGCGATGGATACAATTCAACAAATCGAGTCCCAGTTGATTATGCGTCATTATGACGGTTTTTCGCCTAAGTCAGGCCGCATTCGCGGCAGGCGCAGCTGGTAGGAATTCGCCATTGGAGAAGTTCACGCCGGGACCTGTACTGCTGTTAGGCGCGCCGGGAGTAGGCAAAGGCACGCAGGCGAAACTGCTGATGGGAGCGTCTGCAATTCCGCAGATATCAACAGGAGATCTGTTTCGAGAACATCGCCGCAATCACACGAAACTGGGAATGATGGCAGATGAACTGATGCAGCGCGGCGAGCTGGTACCGGATGACTTGGTAAACGAGATGGTCGCCGAGCGGCTAGCCAGCGCGGATTGTAGACGCGGCTACATCCTTGATGGTTTTCCTCGGACACTGGCGCAGGCGAATTGGCTCGATGCATATCTCGCCCAGATCAAAACTGCTTTCCCCGTGGTGGCGATCAGCATTGAGGTGGATCGCGAGGAACTGCTAAAGCGTATCACCGGGCGCCGGATATGCCCGTCGGGGCATATCTATAACATCTACAGTCAGCCTTCGAAGGTAGCAGGTGTGTGCGATGTAGATGGGCAGGAGCTACAGCAACGAAGCGACGATTCGATTGCCGTCTTCGAACAGCGGATGAAGAGTTTTCAGGAACAGACGGCCCCGGTAGTGGAGCACTACCGCACGCAAGGGCGGTTTGTGGAGGTGGATGGCGCGTTGCAGGTCGAGCAGGTAAGTAGCGAGATTGGCTTTGCGCTGCAACGGTTGCGCGGCATGGCGGGTGCGTAATCGATGGCGATCATGATCAAGACTTCTGCGGAGATCGAGAAGATGCGGCGGTCGGGGCAGATGCTTCGCGAGGTGCATGAGGCGATTCGGCCGCTGGTAGTCGCAGGGGCTTCGACGATGGACCTTGAGGTGGCGGCGAATGCGAAGATTGATTCGTTTGGTGCGAAGGCGGCCTTCAAGGGGTACCATGGGTTTCCTGCGGCGCTGTGTACGTCGCTGAACGAGCAGGTGGTGCATGGGATGCCGAGCGAAAAGACGATCCTGAAGGATGGGGATATTTTGTCGATCGATTGCGGGGTGGTGGCGGATGGGTTCTATTCGGACTGTGCGGTGACGTATGCGATTGGGGCGCAGACGGCTCGGGTGCGGCGACTGCTGGAGGTTACGAAGGCTTCGCTGGAGGCAGCGATTTTGTGTGCGGTGCCGGGGGGGCGGCTGTTCGATATCTCGGCTACGGTGCAGGAGATGTGCGAGCGGGAGGGGTTTGGGGTGGTGAAGGAGTTTGTGGGACACGGGATCGGGAAGGCGATGCACGAGGACCCGCAACTGCCGAAC
>CAXTPN010000026.1:6966-18004 GCA_964246125.1 uncultured Acidobacteriaceae bacterium | reverse complement strand
GGCTTGGGCAGGGAGTGCAAGAGCGAGTGCAGAAAGCAGGAGAGCGGCGACGGCTTGGGTCGGGGTCAAGGAGGCTCCGGCGAAAGAGGGTGAGGCTTGATGATACGCGAGGGCGCGGAGGACTGATGAGGCGACGGAGGCAGGCGACCGGATACGCTTGACAAGCATCGCGCGGCGTCCTCATCATAATGAAGGAACTTTCGCCGATGTAGGTAAGAACCTCTAAGTGGCGGGAACCACTTAGAGGGTTGTACAACGGTTAGAGTTCCATATAATGGAACAGTAGAGAAGCCAGCTTGAGCAGCAGGGAGACAAAGATGTTTCCCGGCAGTTCGAGCTTGAACTTACCCCATTCGATCCGTATTGATCGCATGGTCCGTTACCTCCTCAAAGAATCGCCTCGGGGCTAGTACCCCGAGGCGTTTCGCTTTTCAGGGCGAAACTTGTACGTCCCTCGGTGTGCCCTTCAAGAGCGTCCCGTCTTCGAGTCGGCCTGGGTAGTGTCTCACGGGTGACGGATAACGTGGCGGTACGCGTCACCCGCGTGGTTGAATGGGGAGGTGATGATCGCGACGAATGCGTTTGAGATTGGGTCGATCGAGGTGGGGCGGGGTGAGCTGTTTTTGATTGCGGGGCCTTGCGTGATCGAGAGCGAGAGCCATGCGCGGAGGCTGGCCGGGGCGATCCAGCGGGTGGCGAGCGAGGTGGCGATGCCCTATGTATTCAAGGCGAGCTACGACAAGGCGAACCGGACGAGCATCCGCAGCTTTCGCGGGCCGGGGCTGATGGAGGGCGCGCGGATTCTGCGGGCGATCGCGAAGGAAACGGGGTTGCCGGTGCTGACCGATGTGCATACGCCGGAGGATTGCGCGCGGCTGTCGGATGCGGTGGGAGATGTGGAGCTGGTGATGCAGATTCCGGCGTTTCTATGCCGGCAGACGGACCTGCTGATCGCGGCGGCGAAGACGGGGCGGGCGATCAACATCAAGAAAGGGCAGTTCGTCGCGCCGGGGGATATGAAGCACGCGGTGGCGAAGGTGCGCGAAAGCGGGAACGAGCGGGTGAGCCTGTGTGAGCGTGGGGCGAGCTTTGGATACAACAACCTGGTGGTGGATATGCGCGGGCTGCCGGTGATGCGCGAGTATGCGCCGGTGGTGTTCGATGGGACGCACTCGGTGCAGACGCCGAGCGCGGGCAATGGCGTGAGCGGGGGGCAGCCGGAGTTCATCCCGGTGCTGGCGCGAGCGGCGGTAGCGGCGGGGGTGGATGGAGTGTTTCTGGAGGTGCATGACAACCCGGCGGAGGCGAAGTCGGATGGGGCGAATGCGCTGCACCTGCGGCGCCTAAAAGGGGTGCTGGAGGAGTTGCTGCGGGTGCAGGCGGCGGTTGGGTCGAAGTAGAGAAGGCGGAATACAGGGGTCCTTCGCTGCGCTCAGGATGATGTGATTTTGGTGGGGGAAAAAAAGGGCCCCTCGAGTGAGGGGCCAATCTGCCTTGGTTCTCTCTGGTTAGGAGAGGCTGGTGCGGATGCGCTCGTTTGGACTGGGCTGCATCGCGCGAACTTGTGAATCGAACTTTGAGGGTGCGGGGGGGCGATGTGCTGCGCCCCGGGAGCTTAGTTGCCGGGTGAGGTTGAGGGCGGCTTGGAGGTTCCGGTGGATTGAGAGCCCATCGTAGCGAGGCTGTTATGCAGGACGGTGACGCGAACCCCGTTGACCAGCGGCTTGTCAGCCGTGTCGGTGGAGGCGACCTGCTTACCGAGGCCGGTGCGGTAGATGCGGTAGATGGGCACCTGGTGGGCGGTGACGAGGTATCGGACGACCGAGTCGGCCATGGCTTGCGAATTAGCCACGCCGGCACGGCTGTAGCCCTGGACCTCGACGATGTAGCCCTTCTCCGCGGCGAGTGTGGCTGCTACGCTGTCTAGGTTTTCTTTCGCCTTGGAGGTGAGCGCGGTGTGCCCGGCGAGGAAGGGTACGGAGAGCGCGCTGACCTGGCTGTACTGGTCGAGGTTGGAGACGGTACCGTTGAGCGCGGTGGTTTTGCCATTAGCCGAAACGGCCAGGGAGTTGGCTGAGTCGGCGCGATTGGCTGCATCGGCTGCGTGCGCGTCGGCTGCCGCGGCGGCGGCGTTGGCGCGGGCGATGCCGGAGGTAGCGCGGCTATCCACGTCGCGGATGTCGTTGGCGTTCTTGGCCTGGAGCTGGTCGAGTTCGTTGGCACGATCCTTGATAGGGTCGACCTGGCGGTTGACCCATTTCTTCCGAGCAAATGGGTTCATGTGGCCCCAGAAGCCCTCCTTCGACTGTTGCTCGAGCGGCTTGCCGGTTGCATAGGTGCCTGAGTTGTCCGGATTCATCTGTCCGGCGGACGTGCCGCTGGTTTGTGCGGGAACGGCCTGAGGCTGCGCGGGAGCATTCGTCTGAGCGATGGCGGAACCAATTGCGCTTACCGCGAAAATACCGGCAACACTGAGGACCTTGCGGGTTTCAATCATTCACTTCCTCCACGGACCAGCGGTCGTTCGAGAGTGAGCGCTTTACAGAACTTCACTCGAGTCTTATCGACCTGCCGCATCAAGTAGCAACTGGCGTGCCAAACTTACAAAAGCAGCTATGTCCTTGCTGTGGTTGGATTTACGGAGCACATGCGGCGATCTCAATGAGGGGGAATTGGGTAGAAAAGGTGAGATGAGAGGGAGTTTCTTAGACGATTCGGGTTAGGTCGGGTAGCTGCGCTTTAGCGAGTGGCGACGTGGACGACGTGAATCTGAGGGAGATTCTGGTTCCAGTTGGCGCCGATGCTCTCGAAGATGAGACGGAAGTCGCGCTGGTCGCCGGGCTGGAGCGGCGCGGCGGCGATGAGTTGGGTGTCGACGTAGGGCTCGCGGGCGCGGATGAGGGTGAGGGGAAGCGTCTCAACCTGCGGGGGCAGGGCTTCGTCGTTGCTGAAGAGCACCTGCACGGTGACGGCGGTGACGGTGCGTGGGCCGGCGTTGCGGACCCTGCCATCGATGAAGGTGGATTTGCCGCCGGAGATGGAGGTGGACTCGCTCATCTGGAGATCGGAGAGAACGAGCGACGCGGCGTAGGGGTCGGGCGGGAGCGGCGTGTGGGCGGCCAGCGGCTTGCGATGGCCGGCGATGAGCAGGGCGGCGACGAGGATGAGAACGACGACCGCGGCGATGGCCCAGGGGACGATGTTGAAGGGAGTGCGCTCCGGTGGACGGGAGGCGAAAGGCTGGGTGGGCAGGGTGCTCATGAGGCATGATTTTACCTTGCAGCGGCTCTGCTTGAGTATCCGCGTGGTTATCCCAGGTGGGCTCGCTTTTCCTTCTTGCGGTAGTCGGGGCCGATCATCTCGACGACCATGCACATCTCCTGGATGCGGCTGCGCATACGCTCGCCGATGCGGTCGCCGAGGGTCTCGTTGCGCAGGGCTTCGCGGGCCTCTTCGAAGACGCTGAGCGCCCGGCCGGGGACGATGCGGGCGTCGCTGTTGGGGTAGTTGGTGGTGATGATGGTGGTGCGGCGCTCGTTGTAGCGCGTGTTGAGGATGTAGGCGATGGTGTCGAAGACCCAGTCGCTGGGTTTGGAGGCGCCCAGTTCGTCGAGGACGAGGACCTCGGCGTTCAGGATGGGTTCGAGGATTTCGGACTCGGTGGCTTGGACGTTGCGGTTGAAGCTGTTTTGTATTTTTTTGATGAGGTCCTGGAAGTGGAAGAAGATGCCGGTTCCGCCTTTGTCCAGGATCGCCTTGAGGACGCTGACCGCGAGATGGGTTTTGCCGGTGCCGATGAAGCCGGTGAAGAGGATGCCGATGCCGCGGGTATCGAGCGGGTAGGAAGCGACGAACTTCTCGGCGGTGTACTTCGCGGCGTTGAGGGTGTAGTTTTTGTCGTCGCGGTCGGCGGTGTCGTAGTTCTGGAAGGTGCTGTGCTCGTAGAGCCGGGGAAGGTTGGCGGAGGCGAGGGCGCGGAGCTGGCGGCGTTGGACGCGGCAGTCGCAGTCGCGCGCGGCGCGGGAGCCGTCAGGGCGCTCGATGATGCGCAGGCCGGAGCCTTCGCAGAGGGGGCAGAGCGCTTGCATTCATGTAAGTATCGCAGGTGGCAGGGACTGAATCCGATTGCCTGCTGTGTGAATCAAAGGTAGACTGAGGAAAGCGTATCTGGCCTGCATCAGGCGGGCGGGGTGCGCGTTATGGCGAGCCGGCGGCGCGTCAGGCCCTTCGATGTGACGGTGTTCAAGCCCGTTCGCAAGCGAACCGCAAGCCGGCCAGGCCACATAAAGGATAAGCGATGCCGAAGGAAGCGATTCACCCGTCGTATAACGACATTAGCGTAAAGTGCGCGTGCGGTTCGGTGTTTCAGACGCGCTCGACCCACAAAGGCGACATCGTGCTGGAGATCTGCGCGGCGTGCCACCCGTTCTTCACGGGCAAACAGAAGCTGATCGATACGGCTGGGCGCGTGGACCGGTTCCGGCGGAAGTTCGCGCAATCGGATGCGTCGAAGGCGGCGGCGGAGAAGAAGTAAGCGCACGCGGCAGGAAGCCAACGGCCTCCGCTGCGGCGGGGGCCTTTGCGTTAGGCTTAGGGAAAGGGTTGCCGCATCATGGTTGAGGTGTTCCTGGAGCGGGCAAAGCAGCTTTCAGCGGCACGGGACCTTGTACGCGAGGATGCCGAATATTCTTCTGCCACTGCTTTGTTGTCGATTCACACGGCAATTGCGGTGAACGATGCTTTGCTGATTCAACTGTCCGGGAGGCGCGAAAAAGCCGCCTCTCATCAGCACGCGGTGAGAGCGACGACGCAGGTGTGTGCAGCTAGAGGTATAAACGCTGTTGGAGTGAAACACTTGCGAACACTCCTTTCAAGGAAGACCGTCGTTTCTTATGGCGAGGAGCGAGTGAGCTTTGAGACGGCGACTGCGCTGGCCTACTCCAGTCAAAGGTTTGAGGATTGGGCTTTATCGGTCCTTAAAGCAGCAGGAAGGAGACGTTCATGATTCACGCTGGGTCAGAGGTAGATAGCCGATCGCTAAACCGTCGACTGACTCATGGGAGAGTCATCAACTCGATTGCCGATATGCTTCGCAATCAGCTCTCGATTCCTCACATTTTCCTCAAGCCGCGTGTGCCCGGATCGACTCCCATCGATGTGCTTGCGGTGGATCGAGCCGGGAGTGGCGACGTTCATGGCGTTCAGATCGATGTGCTGACCGTTCTTCCTACGGAAGCGATGATGCGCAAGAAGCTCGTTCCGCTCAAAGAACTCGCCCTGGTTAAGAAGATCCCCGTGCATTTCAAGTATCTGGCTGTTCAAAGTAACGAGGAAAATTTAAGGACCTTGGAGCAGCTTCGGCAGTACGAGTCGCTGTTCGATCCTTCGGGGATCGGTCGCGTTGGCATTCTCGCCTATGACGAACGGCTGCTGCGAGCAGAGGCAGAGGTCGACTCCAAGCTAGTTTCGATCATTGTGGCTCCCGAACGATTTAGAGTCCGTGGTGACAAGCTGGATTCCATTGAGAAGTTCCTAGCGAAGGCCAAACCCGATGTTTCCGTAAGAATTTAGCAAAGCCATGCAGAAGTACTGGGACAATCCGGCGCGGAACGCGATGCCTGCGGAGGCTCGGGTGGCGGCCGTGTTGAACATTGGCGGGGTGCGGATTGCTCCGGCGACGGTGCTGGCGCCTATGGCGGGGGTGACCGATACGGTGTTTCGGCGGTTCATCAAGAATGCGAGCAAGTTCACGCCAGCGGCATTGGGCGCGGCCGACGTGCATGAGGAGACGACGAATGAGCAGTCCGGCTGCGGGCTGATCATGACGGAGTTTACGTCGGCGGATGGGCTTTCGCGGATGCGCGAGACCAAGCGCAAGCGCTACCTGACGTACTACGACGACGAGCACCCGATCTCGGCGCAGCTGTTTGGCTCGAACCCGGAGACGCTGGCAGAGAGCGCGGGCATCTGCCAGGACGCGGGGTTCGATCTGGTCGACCTGAACCTGGGCTGCCCGGCCAAGCGGGTGGTGAGCTGCAACGGAGGCTCGGGACTGCTGCGCGACCTGCCGCTGATTGAGGTGATCTTCAAGCGGGTGCGCGCGGCGATCTCGATTCCTTTTACCGTGAAGTTTCGCATGGGGTGGAACGACTCGAATATCGTGTGCGTGCCGCTGGCGAAGCTGGCCGAAGACTGCGGTTTGAATGCGGTGGCGCTGCATGCGCGCACGCGCGAGAACGGCTACTCCGGGCAGGCGCGCTGGGAGTACATCGCGGCGGTGAAGGATGCGGTCGGGATTCCGGTGATCGGGAATGGCGACATCATCACGCCCGAGGATGCGGTTGCGATGGTGGACCAGACGCGGTGCGATGCGGTGATGATCGGGCGGGCGGCTCCGGCGAACCCCTGGATTTTCAGGCAGATCGCGCAGTACACGGCGACTGGACGATACGACGTCGCGAGCGACGAAGACCGGCACCGGATGATCACGGCTTACTTTGCGATGCTCTTGCAGGAGTTAGAGGAGCACCCCATGGTGAGTCATTTACCGGGCTTCGAGCTGACCGAGGTTGAACTGAAGCTGAAGAAGAATCGCGAGTCGGCGCGGCGCGAGATGATCGGCAAGATGAAGCAGTTCGCGAGTTGGTTCACGCACGGCATTCCGGGCGGAGCGACGCTGCGCAAGCAGATCTTCGAGAGCAGGGATGGCGACGCGGTGCTGGAGGCGGTGGAACGGTTCTTTGAGAGCCGGCGCGGGCTGGCGCAGGACGTGGAAGAGCTGGTCGGCGCTTCGAGCTATCCCTTTCGCGCTTGAGTGCGGCGTTTGCGGCGATGGGTCAGCCGACCCGGCTGGTGCCACCATCCGGCCCCGGCCAGCGCGGGATGCCGGGGAACGTCACCTTGAGCTAGCTGCTGTATAAGCTCGGCCAGCGCTGTGGGCTGGACCTGGCCTTGGCTGAGGTTGAAGACGCCGGGCTCGTAGTGGCCGTTGTCGCGGGTGACGAGCGAGCTCCAGAAGTAGGAGCCGAGCAAGGCCCAGAAGGTGACGGCGATGCAGTTCGCGCCGGCTTCGCGGGCCCGCGTCGCGCCGTTCCAGGCCTCGACGGCCCAGCGGATCTGCTCTTCGACGCGGTCGCCGAGATGGACTTCGGTGATTGCCGTGGGCAGGTTGAAGCGGGCGTCGGCCTCAAACAGGAGTGAGCCGAAACCGGAGATGCCTTCGTCGCGCACGCGCACGGCTTCGAGGTCGAGGAAGGGGCCTTCGTCGCAGACGCGAACCTTTGGGTACAGCGACAGTCGGTGATCGAGGAAGCGATCGCTGGTGACGTAGTAGTTGAGGCCGACGACGCTGGGTGGGCAGGGGTTGTCGCGGAACCAGAGGATCTCGGCCTCGTCGATGCCGGCGGAGAGGATGTAGTCGAACAGCGGATGGGTGCGATCGACGCGTCCGCAGAGGAGGTCGATCTGGAGCCAGCGGCGCTCGTTCAGCAGGTCGCGGGTCGCGGCGAGTTCCGGCGTGCTGTAGATGCGGCCGGCGTCGTCGGTCTGGATAAGTTGTGCGTCGGAGCGGATCTCGCGGATGGCGCGCATGGCGAGGACGGTGGCCTTGATCTGGTTGAGCAGGGCGCGCAGGTAGGCCGTGCGCGATTTCAGGTGCGGGTACCAGAAGCCGTAAAGGCAGCTGAATCGGGCGGTGGTGTTGGGCTCGTTGATGGGCGTGTAGGCGTCGAGCCAGGGATAACGAGCTGCGACCGCGCCTGCGTAGGCGGCAAGCTTCTGCGGGAAGGCGGGGTCGAGCAGGCTGGTGTGCGGCGGGCCGCTGCCGTGATGGACGAGGCCGGCGATGGGTCGGATGCCGGCGCTGCGGATGTCGTTGAGGCGCTGGTCCGCCCAACGCCAGGAGGGGTCGAGCTCGTGGCGCTCCCACAGCAGGCCGGTGCGCAGCGATGTGATGCCGAGGCCGCGAAAGTGCTCGAGGTCTGACGACCGGGTGCAATGGCCGGAGAGCCGCATCTGGTCGAAGTAGAAGTTGTTGACGCGGTTGCAGGTGTACTCGACGCCGCCCCAGACCTCTAAGTTGTTGTTGTGCATCCACCCTCCGCGCCGGTCGGACGGGACGCATGGACAAGCCTACATGATGCGGAAGCGTTCGCGCATGAGGCGCTGGAAGCGCGGGCGCCAGATGATCTCGTAGGCGAGCTCCTTATCGGGGAACATGGCGAGCGCGGCTTTTTTGGAGTCCGCGATCATCTGCGAGGCTTCGTCGATGGTAAGCGAGCCATCCTGCGCGATGACCTGCATAACCATGTTCATCATCATCTGCATGCGGCGGATCAGCTTGCCCTCTTCGACCGCGTCGTGCGCGGCTGGATTGGGGTTGGTTGAGTCTTCCGTGTTTGCCATGCGGGCCTCCGATGGGGGTTTAGATTCGAGGTGCAGAGAAAGATTTTAGGACGGGTTCGGGGTTCGATTCGCCGGGCGATTGCGGAAGGCCGGTGAGCCGGTGCAGCAGAGCGTCCCAGCGTTGGCCGTAGGCGTCCCAGCCTCCGATGGATTGGACGCGGAGCCGTGCGGCGGCGGCCAGGCGGTCGCGCAGAGCGGGGTCATCGGCGACCTGCTGCAGGCGGGCGGCGAGCGCGTCGACGTCGCGGTCCTCGACGATGAAGCCCTCGACCGAATCGGTGAAAAGGTCTTCGGCGCCGGTCGCGCGCGTGGCGATGACGGGGCACTCGCAGGCCATGGCCTGGGCCTGGACGAGTGCGAGGCCCTCTTCGACCGACGGCAGGACCATGACGTGGCTGCGGCTCATGCGGTCGATCAACTCAGGCTGCGGGATGGAGCCGAGGAAGGTGACATTGGCGGTAGGGAGGCGTGCGAGCAGTGGGCGGATGTGCGCCTGGATGGCGCCGGCAACGGTCAGGCGCTTGTTGGGATGGCGCAGGCGGGCGAAGGCTTCGAGCAGGTAGGGGATGCCCTTGCGCAGGCTGACCTGGCCGGCGAAGAGGACCTCGAAGGAGTCCGGCGGCGGGTCGGCCGTCTTGTTGAAGCGATCGAGGCGCACGCCGTAGGGGATAACGTGGACCTTCTCCGGGGCGACGCCCATCGCGAGAAACGAGCGGCGCGCGATGGACGAGGGGACGGTGATGGCGTCAGCGTCGGCGTAGATTTTTTCTTCACGAATGGCGATGTGCGGGGTTTCGGGTTCGAGCGAGATGCCCCAGCGAAGATGCTCTTCGCGGAGGATGTTCTCCTGGAAGCGCTGATGGGTGGAGCCGCGGTCGCAGATAAAACGTCCGCCGCGCTGCTGGACGAGCTGCCCGGTGAGCAGGCCGGCTCCGGAGATGGCGATGAAGGCATCGCAGGGCGGGATGACGCGGCGGGTGTACCGGTCGAAGAGCAGCGTGTTGATCCGGTTCACCTCAACCGAGACCGATCGCGAATAAAAGGTGGTGCGTGCCAGCACATGATCCGCACCATGCAGCCACGGGAACGTGCCGACCAGCGCATGCGGCAGGCCTTCGCGTTTGAGCCGCGCCCAGGGCCAGGTGGAGTAGAGCTTGCGGAGGTGGCCGCGGCGTTGCATCTGGTGCGCCAGTTCGAAATGGTGAAAGACCCCGAAGACGGCCTGGACTATCTGCATGGGAAGTGTGGCTATGGTAGCAGGCGTTAGGCGCGAGCGATCGGCGTGAACGCCGGCTTAGGTCCAATGGCAAAGCACCGCAACCTGCTCCGCCCACTGGTCTTCGGTTGGCAACTGCGGTGGCGGAGTGTTTAGGTGACGGCCCTTGCGCGCACTGTCGATAGCCTGTGCGAGCGCCGCGGCCAGCTGCTGCTCGCCGCCTTCGAACACGGTAGCCCAGGGCGTCTGAAGAAGGATGTCACTGACACCAGAGTCCCGATGCAGCAGCACCGGCGTGCCGCGATCAATCGCCTCGATGGCCGGAATTCCGTAGCCCTGCACCGCTGGCATCAAGAAAAGATCGCTGCGCCGCGAAAGCGCTTCCAATTCGCGATCCGGCACGAACCCATGAAAGGACACACGATCCGCAAGCCCCAGCGACCTCGTGAGCGCTTCCAACTCGGAGAGCAGCGAACCCTTGCCCGCGATATCGAGCTTCCAGTCAATCAGTCGCGAGAGCGGGCCTGCAAGCGGTGCGACGGGCCCGCTCTCCAGTCGGTTGAGCGCCCGCAGCAGCCAGTCGATGCGTTTGTTGGCCTCAATGCGGGAGATCGATAGCATGTGAAAGGCGCTTTCCTCCATGCAATTGCGCGGCTGGCTGCGGGAAGTCTCCGCCGCAGCAGTGAGGCCGCCCATGCGGACGATCTGTGCCTCCACGCCGAAGTCGCGCCGGCACTCCGCCTTAAGGAATTCACTCGTCACAATGGTCGTTCCACCGGAACGAAGGCCGAAGCCCGCAATGAGGTTTGAGGCCGCGATGCGCAGCTTGCCCTTCAATCCTCGCGTATCTTTGTCGCCGAAGAGCGATGGCGTATCGTGCATCAGGTCGTGGAAGCCGCACACTCCGGCCAACGTCGCGTGCAGTGCGGCCTGGTAGCCGGAGCAGAGCAGAGGCGGAGCAGACTTCGGGCGGAATGCCATGTGATTCTTCAAAGCAGAGACCTTGGCCCGGGCACCGTGCCAGGCTTTCAGATCGACTACCTCCAGCGGGTGAGCTGCATACTGCGCGATGTTGCAGTGATCGCGATATGTAAGCAGGTAGTGCGCAAGTCCACGCTGCGCCAGCCAACGAGAGAGAGCGAGAAGGGCGCGTTCCGCTCCTCCAAACTGCTCGATCTCGCAGACAAAGATGGGTCGTGCGTGGGGATCAGCCGGCATCTCTTCATGTTACTTCGTTGTCTTCCGCCGACCCGTTGCTTCCGTCGCGGCACCTGCCGGGTCCCTCGCGGCACCTGCCGGGTCTGTCGCGATATGAGCCGGTCGCGGTCGAAGCATGTAGCCGTCGACCACCTCGCGGATGTTTCCATCAGGCGTGAGCAGGAAGGTGTTGAGGCCGAACTCGTCGGTGCGGAAGAGGTG
>CAXTPN010000026.1:0-6956 GCA_964246125.1 uncultured Acidobacteriaceae bacterium | reverse complement strand
GCCTTGCGCGGCGAGGCGGGCGATGACCTCGCCGCGCGGGTGCCCGAAGGTGTTGTGCAGGCCGACGCTGACGACCGCGTCGTTGGGTGCGGCGGCTTCGACGAAGGCTTGGGTGGACGAGGTGCGGCTGCCGTGGTGGCCGACCTTCAGCAGCGTGACCGGATGGACGAGGCCGGCGGCCAGCATGGCTTCTTCGCTGGGCTTTTCGGCGTCGCCTTCGAGCAGGGCGGAGGCCTGGCCGAACCGCATGTGGAGGACGAGCGAGTCGTCGTTGCGTGGGGCGAGCTGGTTGACATAGGTGGGTGCGGGCGACAGGACGGAGATCGTGACCGGGCCCCAGGGCACATGATCGCCGGCATGGAAGTGGTGCACTGTGATGCCAAGGCGGGCGGCCTGGGCGAGCAGTGCGGTGTAGAGCGGCGAGCGCGGGGCGGATTCGGCTTCGCCGGCGACCCACAGCTCGCGCGGGTGGAAGTCATCGAGGATGGCGGGCATGCCGCCCATGTGGTCGGTGTGGGCGTGGGTGAGTACGACGATGTCCAAGCGGCGCAGGCGGCGCGACCAGAGGTAGGGCGCGACGACCTGCTCGCCGGTATCGAAGCTGGAGACGACCTCGGCGGGGCCGTTGCGCCCGACGGGGCCACCGGCGTCGATCAGCATGGCGCGTCCGTCGGGGTTGACGGCGAGCAGGCTGTCGCCCTGGCCGACGTCGATGGCAGTGATTTCGAGCGCGCCAGGCGTGGCGACGGCGCGCTCCGGCCAGAGCACGAGCGCGGCGATCAGGGGCAGAGCCAGAGCCGCGGCAAGAGCTGCCCCGCGCGAGCGGCGCACGGCCCAGCAGCATGCCGCCCAACCCAGCAGCGCCAGCGCGGCGACCGACCAGGACGGGCCGGGCACGCGCACATCGGCGGCCGCGAGATGGCTGATCCGGTGGATGGTCCAGGTGACGCCGTGTAGCAGCAGCGCGGTCGCGACAGAGGGCAGAACCGCGAGCCACGGGCTAAGGAGCGAGCACAGAAAGGTGATGACGGCGGCTGCGGCCAGGAACGCGACGACCGGCAGCACGACGAAGTTGGCGGGGACACCGAAGAGGGTGGCGCGATGGAAGTAGGTGGCCATGGGCAGCACCATGACGAGCTCGGCTACGATGCCGATGAGGGCGAGCTCGAGCGTCCACAGGAGCGCCCGGACGAGCAGTGAGGGCAGCCTGCGCGCGCGGCGGCCGAAGACTTCGGCGAAGGCTTCGCCCCAGAGTTCGAGCATGACGATCAGCTGCGCTTCGAGCGGGTCGGCGCGGGTGCGGGGCTGCTCGAAGACCTTGCGGGTAGCGGCGGCGAAGCGCAGGAACGACCATCGCGCCATGGGGATGGCGATGCCGCCGATAGCGACGATGACCAGCGCGGTCATCTGCAGGCTGGCGTCGAAGAGGCTGGACGGCGCCCAAAGGAGTAACGCGAGAACCGCCGCGCCGAGCGCGTTGAGCACGTCGCGATCGCGCGAGAGCAGCCGCGCCAGCAGGTAGACGGAGGTCATGACGAGGGCGCGCTGGGCGGGCTGGCCGAAGCCGGTGAGCGCGGTGTAGGCGGTGGCGGCCGCGATGGTCAGGATAGTCGCGAGCCAGGCCGGCGCGCGCAGCCGGGTAAGCAGCCAGAAGACGCCGCCGGCAAGCAGCGCGATGTGCAGGCCGGAGACGACGAAGAGGTGGAAGGTGCCGGTGCGCTCGAAGCCGACGCGCAGGCCGTGGGGGAGGCCGGCGCGGTCGCCGAAGAGCATGGCGTCGAGCATCTGGGCGTCGGCGCGGTCGAGCCGGAGCGCGCGCGGCAGGCGTTGGCTGGCGGGCGAATCGACGAAGGCGAGCAGGCGGCCGGAGGCCCAGGATTGCGCGGCAGCGAGTCGGCAGCGCGGGGTCGCGGGCGATGCGCCGAGAACCTGCACGCGGGATGCCGCAACCCCGGCCTGAAGGGCGATGCCCTGGGTCAGCAGATAGTCGCCGTACTGGAAGGCTCCGGGATCGCGAAAGCGCTGCGGCGGCTTCAGGCGCAGAGGGAGCTCGAGGAGGTCGCCGCAGCGCAGGGTGGCCGTAGGGTTGGGGTCGTAGAGCGCGACCCGGATGCCTCCGCTGACCGGAACCATCGTGCTGGTCTGCGGGGTGACGTCTTCAATGGAGTCGAGCGCGAGATCGACGGAGACGTGGCTGTGCGTGGTGGGCAAGGTCTCTTCGCTCGACTCCCACGCGGGAACTTGATCCTGCTCGAGTGATGTAGCGGCTGGTTCGGGCGGGGGCAGGTGGACGCGCACGACCCGACCGCGCACGGTGCGGCTGAGGTTGTCGGCGTAACTCATCAGGGCTACGGGCAAGGAGGGCGAGGGCTGCCACTCCGCGGCGGCGATGCCGAGAACGATCCAAACGGCGGCCACCGGCAGCCACGCGATGCGGAGAGACACGCGCATCGCCGCGAACGCGATAGGAGCGAGCAGAGCCAGCGCGGCCATCAGGATCGGCACGGGCGTGAAGCCGATGCGCGTCAACGCCAAGCGCGCGAAGACGATGCCCAGCGCGAACCAGACCGCTGCGCCGGCCAGCGGGGCACGGCGGAAGCGCATTCGTTCAACAAGCAGGTGGGCGCGCATAGGGTCGTGCAGCTCGGTGTGACGGAGGGGCCAGCCTCAGTTCTACACCTGTTGCCGGGGGTGCGCGCGTCGCGTGATGAACTACCGGCGGCTAAGGTGGACGACCGTCTCCATATGGTACGTCTGGGGGAAGAGGTCGATGAGGTCGAGCGCGTCGATGCGGTAGGCGGCGCGGGTGAGGATGGCGAGGTCGCGGGCGAGCGTCACGGGGTCGCAAGAGACATAGACGAGGTTGGGGGCGGCAATGCGGGCGAGGATTGCCGACGCGTCCGAGCCCAGCCCGGCGCGGGGCGGGTCGAGGACGATCAGGTCGGGCCGCTCGCGCTGCAGCTCGCGGGCGCGCAGGAAGTCAAGCGTGGATGAGCGCACGGCCTCGAACGCCGGTTTACCTTTAGCTCCTTTGCCGGCGGAGAGCAGGTCGGCGGAGGCGACCTCGCCCGCTTCCACGGCGACGACGGCTTCGAAGCGCTCCGCCAGCGCGCGGGTGAAGAGGCCGACCCCGGCGAAGAGATCCCATGCGAGCCCGCCTTCTTGCCCGTCGCAGACCAGCCCGACGAGCCGGTCGACGAGGAAGCGGTTGACCTGGAAGAATGCTCCGCGGCTGACCCAGTAGCTGCGTCCGGCGGCGGGGTAGGCCAGTCCGGCGGCTCCCCAGGCGGCGCCGGGCCACTTGCGCCGCACGCCCCGGTTCAGTTCGGGGTCGAGTTCCGCGCCCGCTCCGGCGAGTTCGGGCAGGTCGCGCCGGAGGCGTTTGCAGAAGGCTGAAAAGCCTGCCGGATCGCGGTGCGCCGCCTCGACCTTGCGCAGGAAGAACGTGAGTTGCAGATGCGATTCGTGGGGCAGGCAGAAGAGTTCAACCTCCGCGGTCGCGGCCAGCCAGCGCCGGCAGAGAGGCTCGGCGGCCAGGCGGACGAGCGTCTCGGCCACGCGCCAAAGCAACGGGGCGGCGATGGGACACATGCGGATGGAGAGGAATTCGTTCGAGCCGGGACGGCTATAGCCCACGCGGAACGGCGCGCCGGAAGCGCTGCCTGGAGGCTCGACACGCAGGCGAATGCGGTTGCGATAGCCCCAGGATTCGGCATGGTGGATGCGGATTTCGGGCAGCTCGGCCAGCCCCGCGCGATGGAGAATGCTGGCCAGTATCTCGCGCTTGAGCTGAAGCTGAAGTGGGTACTCGGCGTGCTGGTAGTGGCAGCCGCCGCAGACGCCGAAGTGGGCGCAGCCGGGAGCGACCCGCTGTGGGGAGGGTCTGAGGATGCGTAAGTCGTACATGCGTTGCGTTCCGGCGGCAGGCTCGGGAGCCACTTCGACCACCTCGCCGGGCAACACGAAGGCAAGCGGACCGGCCGCGTCCGCGTCGAATGCGCCGCCATACCTGGGGCGCAGGATTTCTACTTCGACCGGGCGGGAGAGGGCGCGTGGCATCCGATGATTTCCTGGGATCATCCTACTTACATGCGTGCCGATCATCATTTGCGGCGCTGATGGTTGGCAGAAGAGCCGGCGCAACTTCCAACCGGAGATTGGGTATTAACAGTCAGGAAACGCACCGGAGCAGACCCGAGATAAAGGCTGCTGGTGCAAGTACCGCCAGATGCGAATCTGGCAAGTAGCAAAAGTTCGGGCCGATCCCGTGTCCGGCTGCTCTCGAGGAGGTTCCATGAAAGTCGTACGCAATTTAGCTCTTCTCAGTGTTCTCTTTGGCATGTTGTTCGTCCCAGCCGCAATGCAGACGGCACAGGCTCAGGTTTCGGTGGGCGTAGGCATCGGCTATCCAGGTTACGGCTACGCCTATGGTCCTCCGGTTTGCGAGTACGGCTACTACGGCTACGCTCCTTACGCCTGCGCTCCCTATGGCTACTACGGCCCATCGTACTTCGTCGGCGGTCTCTTCATCGGGGCCGGACCCTGGTTCCGCGGCGGCTACGGGTATCGTGGAGGCTACGGCTATGGCTTCCGTGGCGGCTATGGATATCGCGGCGGATATGCCGGCGGATACCGCGGCGGATATGCGGTCGGCGGCGGATATCGCGGCGGCGAGGCATTCCGGGGCGGCGCAAGCGGCTTCAGCGGCGGCGGGTACCGGGGCGGCGCGGGCGGCGGTGGATTCCATGGCGGCGCGAGCGGCGGCTTCCACGGTGGCGGCGGCGGACGGCGCTAACGCTTGAAGCCAATCAACATTGGAAAGGCCGGCGATATCCTCGCCGGCCTTCTTCGTGCTCGCGCCGCAGTCAGCCGTGGCTCATGTAAAAAAGGCTGAGGCGAGGCAGGCCACGAGCGTCGAGCAAGCGCTTCTGCAGAAACTGCTGCTGCACCTGCCTGATCTGCACCGCTTGCATCTTGCCGCGATAGGCCGCGAGCTCGCGTGCCGCCTGTTCGCGCAGCGCCACCAGTTCTTCCTCGGGGGCGGAGACCAGCAACTCTGCAAACATCTTCTCTTCGAGCACGGTCAAGGTGCGGTCTAACTCCTCCAGGTTGGCAAGGCTCGCATGTTCGGCCAGTTCGCGGAGACGATGCGCAATCGCAGGCTCCAGGCCGGTCGCCTCAATCGTCGCCGCATTCTGTTCAAGGTAAGCGCGAACACGCTCCGCTTCGAAGCCGCTCTCTCGCTCCTCCTTCTCATTCACAGGCCGTAGACCCGTGCCTGCGTCCACGGCGGTCTCAGCGGCCTGCATCACGCTCTGCGCGGCCCAGGCAAGCCCGTTGACCTTGCGGCTTCGGCCCTTCGCCCGCAGCTTCTGCGCGTCGTGTTTGTCGAATGCGTCGTCGATGCCGCGCAGCACGACTGCGAGCGGCACGCCGGCCTCGTGCCAGCTTTCGATCAGCGCCCAGTCCAGCGTGGAGAGCATCAGCAGCGAGCCGCGCCGCTGCTGGAAGCGCTCTTCGATCTCGGTGAAATAGTTGAAGTAGTTGTGCATCGTAAGCCGCCAGGCACTCAGCGGTTCAGCCGGCCCGGTGCCGCTGGCGTTCGTGTTTAGCGTGGCGGTCGAGATTTCTTTCAAAGATGATGCGCAGGCCGGTAAGGGTCAAGGTCTCGTCCACCTCGCTGCAGAAGCGGGAGCCCTCCGCGATCAGCTTGGCGAGGCCTCCGGTCGCAATGGTTTCGATGCGCGTTCCCGGCGGCAGGTCGGCGGCCATGCGCTCCATCATGCGTTCCAGGATGCCGTCGACCAGCCCGATGTAGCCGTAGTAAAGGCCGATCTGTATGTTGTCCACGGTGCCCGTGCCGATGACCTTCGCGGGCCGCTTGACGTCGATGCGCGGCAGACGCGCGGCGCGAGCGAAGAGCGCGTCGGCGGAGATGCCGAGCCCCGGCGCGATGGCTCCGCCCAGGAACTCGCCGCGCGCGGAGACCACGTCGAAGGTGGTTGCCGTGCCCATGTCAACGATGATGCAGGGGCCTTTGAAGCGGTCGTAGGCGGCGACGCAATTGACGATGCGGTCGGCGCCAACCTCGGCCGGGTTGTCGGTCAGCACAGGCAGCCCGGTCTTGACGCCCGGCTCGACGAACAGCGGTCTCACCTTGAAGAAGAGTTCGCAGACATGACGCAGGGTCGAATCGATGGGCGGCACGACCGACGAAATCGCAATGCCGGTGACCGCGGACATGGCGATGCCGCCGATCTCGAAGAGGCTGCGCAGCAGCACGCCGAACTCGTCCGCGGTGACTGCTTTCGGGGTGGTGATGCGCCACTGCGCAGCCAGTTCGGGCGTGTAGTGCGGGGCCGGAGTTTCGGCGGACGGGGCGGCTGCCGCGGGATAAAGCCCCAGTACCGTGTTCGAGTTCCCCACATCGATCGCGAGCAGCATCGTGACTCAATCTTACGCTGAACGGACGCCACCCGAGAGCACGGTTCGCATCACGCCCGCATCGTCCTCGACCAGCAGAAATCCATGCGGATTCAATCCGCGCGTGATGCCTGTATAACCCTCGCCTTCGCCGACCCGCACACGCTTGCCCCGCACCCAGGTCGATGCCGCCGCGAACCTGCGCAGGATGTCCGGACCGTTTTCGGTTGACGTATCCAGGCGTCTCAGCTCTTCATCGAGACGTCGCAGCAGCGCGGCCAGCAAAGGTTCACGCTGGAAACTGAGATCGCTTTGGATGTGCAGCGACGTCGCAGTCTGTTGAAGCTCTGTCGGAAAACTCGCGTGATTGACATTGATGCCGATGCCAATCACGGCATGACAGAGCGCATCGCCCTCCGAGGCCGACTCCACCAATATTCCCCCGAACTTCTTTTCGCCGAACATCAGGTCGTTGGGCCAGCGAATATCCGCCATCAGCCCCGTGGTTTCGAGCACCGCCGCCCGCACCGCAA
>CAXTPN010000025.1:0-19170 GCA_964246125.1 uncultured Acidobacteriaceae bacterium | reverse complement strand
ACCGTGCCCACGTAGTTCACGTTGCCGATGGTCAGGCTGGGCGTGTCGACGCCCACGACGGCGAGACCGGAGGGGCGGGTGGGATCAAAGACGGAGAGGTCATTAGCTCCGGAGTGGACTGGGCCTTCGTAGTCGTAGCGCAGGCCGAAGTTGAAGTTGAGACGCTTGTTGATCTGCCAGGCGTCCTGGCCGTAGACGGCGAAGGTATTGACGAAGACCTGGCGTTTGGGATTGCCGAGAACGATCGAGGAAGCGGAAGGATTGAGGCAGCCGGCGAGGAAGTCGGCGAGGTTGGCGGGAGCGGAGATGGTGGGGAGTACACCGATGTTCTTGGTGGCGAGGGCGGCGCAGGGTGTGGCCGGGGGCTTGCCGGCGACGGTCGCGGCCCAAGGACCTTGAGATCCATCGAAGTAGATGGTTCCGCGCTGGCCGGTCTGGTAGAAGTCGTCGACCTGGGCCTGGCGGTATTCGCCGCCGAAGTGCATCTGGTGGGCACCCTTGGTGACGGTGAGATCGTCGTCGATGTGGCCGGTGATGTCGTTGCGTCCTGAGGGTGCGGTGACGCCGGTGGGATCGAAGCCGGTGTTGGAGGCGGTGAGTCCGGAGCCGGAGCCGGTGGCGCCGATGACGAGGTGGGGAGCGCCGGCGAGGGTGGGATCGGAGACACCGGTATTGAGGCCGAGACCGATGGGGTTGAAGTTGGTGCTGGCGTCGGAGAAGACCTGATTGAAGTAGCTGACGCCGAGGGAGAGCTGATTGGCGATGGAGTTCGAGAAGAGGCGGTTGTAGATGATGGAGTAGTTTTCGACGTGGATGGGGGCGTTTTCGAAGTAGGGCGCGAGGTCTGAGGAGGTGGGGGCAGTCTGGGTGCCCTGGGCGACGAACCAGCGGACAGAGAGGGTGTCCTTGGCGGTAAGCCTGGCATCCAGCTTGATGAGGCCGTTGAAGCTGTGGCCGGTGAGGTTGCCGGAGGCCTGGTAGTTTTTGGGGGTGGCTGGGCCGGTGAGGGCGGAGGCCGGATAGAGGCCCTGATAGGTCCCGTTGCCGTTGAGCAGGGCGGCCGAGACGGGGTTGTGGGGGACGCCGTAGAAGTCGAGGAGCTGGTAGGCCTGGGCCTGATAGGCGGCGGAGGGCTCGGTGGCGTGGTTGAGGGCTCCGATGAGGAAGGCCTGGTGCTCGCCGGCGAGGAAGAAGAAGAACTTGTCCTTGACGATGGGGCCGCCGACGGAGAAGCCGTAGTGCTGGTTGCGGGAGGCGGGCTTGGTGGCGGAGAAGGGGTTTTTGCGCTCGAAGAACTCGTTATGGTTGAAGTAGTAAGCGGAGCCGTGAAGGCTGTTGCCGCCGGACTTGATGGTGAGGTTGGCGGTGCCGCCGGGGTTGCGGCCCAGGCCCGTGGAGCCGGTGGTGACGAAGGAGAAGTTGTCGATGGCGTCGATGGGCAGGATGACGCCGGCGATGGCGGAGACGCCGCCCTGGTTGACGGCGGGAATGTTCCACCAGAGGTCGTTGTTGTCAGTGCCTTCGATCTGCCAGTTGACGGAGTTGGAGCGGGTTCCGTTGACGCTGGCCGTGCCCGCGCCGCCGCCGGTGGAGAGGCCGGCGAATCCGGGCGTCTGGGCGAGCATTTGGGTGAAGTCGCGGCCGCTATTGGGGAGATTTTGTACGACGACTTCGGGAAGAACGGTGGCCTGGAGATCGGTGGTGGTATCGAGGGCGATGCTGGCGGCATCGACTTCGACGGTCTGCTCGGAGGAGGAGACGGAGAGGCGAGCGGCGAGGGTGTAGGGGCTGCCGGCCTGCACTTCGAGCTTGTCGTACTTGGCGGTGGAGAAGCCGGAGGTGGCGATCGTTACGGTGTAGTCGCCGAGGGGGAGGTTGGTGAAGGCGAACTCTCCGGCGGAGGTGGAGGTGGTGCGATAGGAGATGTTGGTGGCAGTGACTGTGGCGGTGACGGCGGCGTTGGCGATGACGGCGCCGGTGCTGTCGGTGACGGAGCCGTTGATGCCGCCGCGGAAGGTCTGCGCGAAGGTCGGGGAGGTCAGCGCGAGAACAGCGGAAAGCGCAAGGATGAGAGAACGGGTGATTGCTTTCACGGTAGCTCCTTAAGCGAGTGGACGCAGGGCCGCTACACCATCACGAAGGCGTGATGGGGCAGATGCAACTCCGGTTCGGCCGTTGAAGGTGGCAAGTGCTTCGACGGATGTCCCGAGAGGATCAAACGTTCAAATCATCCGGGGGAGGCTGAAAGAGACAGGTTTCGACTAACCTATTCCGGATCGCGCGACAATGCAAGCAGAATATTTCTGGAGGGTTACGAGGGGAGGTCGTCAGGAGCCAGGGGCGAGTTCGGGGAAGGCAGTGATTCTGAGCTTGGCGGCCGCGTAGGGCACCAGTGCGAGTAGCTCCTCGGGCTGATCGGTGTAGACCGGACTGATGGGAGGCGGAGCGGCGACGCCGTCTTCGGATCGCCAGCGGGGCAGACGTCGCGCCTTTACGCGGATCACGACAGCGGAGCCGGCGAGGCTGAAGGGGCGCGCCGCAACTTCTTTCTCGACCACTTGCAAGGCAGGTGCGCTCTGCTCGTTTGCGGCCAGACCGTAGTTCCAGGGGGCCGTGGGGTAGACCTGCCAGTCGGCGGTGAGGCCGCGCTTCTGCAGCTGCACCCAGTTTTCTCCGGGGCTAAACACGAAGACCAGCGGACCGCGCTCGACCGAGACCGCCCGGTTGAATCCGCGGGAGATGCGTGGCTGCATGGGGAAATCGATGTCGACCCGATCGCCGGGCTTCCAGGTGCGCTCGATGCGGGCAAAGGAGCCGGGCTGGATTGCCAGCGGGCTTTGCACTCCATTGATCGACACCGTGGCTTGCGTGGCCCAGGAGGGGATACGCAGCGACAAGGGAAAGCCCACGGCCCGCTCCGGCTGCAATGTTAGGCGGATTTGCGAACGGAAGGGGTAGTCGGTCTCTTCATACAGACGGACCGCGATGCCGCGAACCTTCGTGCTGACGATGCAGGGGGAGTATAGCGTGGCGGCGAGGCCGTCGTCCGGGGTGCGCATCCAGAGGTTTGCGACCAGCTTCGGCCAGCCCTGATGAAAGTTCGCGGTACAGCAGCCGAAGTTCGGCTCCAGGCCGAAGAGGTTCGACTCGGGGCCGTTGGTGGTCCACGGCTTGGAGTTGAGGCCTACCTGCACCTGATTGGGCTGCTGATCGTATTGATGCGCCCACATATCCTCGGTCATGGTGCCGGGCAAAGCGTTGAAGGCGATTTTCTCGATGCGATCGCCGAGCGCGGCGTCGCCGAAGGTTGCGAGCGCGACCTCAAGCGAGAACAGGGTCTCGACCACGGTGCAGAACTCGGTTCCCTGGCTGGGGTTGAGGCCCGCGAGATGCTCGTCGCAGGAGAAGATGCCGTTGGGCAGGCCGTGATAGCGGTCGAGCGCGGCCAGTTGACGGTTGAGGTTGGCGCGCTCCGCGGGGTCGCCGGTCAGGCGATATTGCACGGCCGAGGTCTTCAGCGCCTGGCCATTGTTGACACCGTGGGTTTGCATGCCTTTGTAGTTGTAGGGGGCAGTGTTTTGCAGCACGGCTCGCGTGGTGGGGGTCTTGAAGTTGAAGTCGGCAAAGCTTTCCACCCAATCGAATCCCTGCTGCTGCAGCAGGGCGGCGAGTAGCAGCAACTTGGGGTCTTGCGTGCGCTCGTATAGCCACTCGACCACCAGGACCTCGTCCTGCCAGCGATATTTTCCCCACTCGGCGAGAGGACGCTGAGGGAGTTGCTCAAGCTGGTAGTGGAAGTAGCGGGTAAGCACGGGGAGGACGCGCGGGTCCTCGGTCGCCTCGAAGTATTGGGCGAGCGCCTTGGCCATGACCATGCGCGGCCACCAGTCGTCGTTGCTCGGCGGGCCGATCATTCCATCGCCGCGCTGATGGGTGAGCGTCCACTCGATGAACTTGCGGGCCTTGGCTTTCAGGGCGTCGTCGTCGAGAAGGTAGGCGAGCGGGACCAAGCCGTCGAGGTAATACGGGCCACGCTCCCAACTCTCGCCGGAGCCGCCCAGCCAGCCGCTGTTCGGGCCTACGTCCGGCCACGTCTCGTCGAGGTGCCCGCTCAGGCCGTCGGCCTGGATGCGCAGTTGGCGCAGCATCCAGCCGGTGGGCTTGATGGCTCCCAGCGGCAGCGGTTGGAATGCGGTGGGGTGCAGCGCGGAGACGGGCCCGGAGGCTCGGGGCGCGGCTTCTTTGGACTCGCGCGCAAAGGCCAGGGCGGGGTGAGCGAAGGCTAGAGCGGCCGCGCTTTCCGCTGATAGTTTCAGCAGTTCACGACGCGTTTGAGTCTTCATGGCACCTTCCTGAAATCATTGTGCGGGCGTATGCAGCAAGTGCGGCGAATGAGCAGCCACATGCGCGATCAGCTCGCCGAACAAGGTGTTCGCCCAGGCAAACCATGATCGCGTGAACTGCCGGGCGTCGTCCTTGTTGTAGCTTTCATGGATGAACCCCGTGCCTGCCGAGCCGGCCTTCAGCATCTGTAGCGCGCGCGCGATCTCCTGATCCGACTGGCTGGTGAGGGCGTAGATGATCTGCGACATGGGCCAGATGGAGTTGCGCCCGATGTGCGGGCCGCCGATTCCCTCCCCCGCAGCCCCGCGGAAGAACCATGGGTTGCGCTCGCTCCAGACGAACTGGCGGGTGCGCGCGTAGAGGGCCGGGTCGGGCGAAGCGTTGAGGTACGGCAGGCCGAGCAGGCTGGGGACGTTGGCATCGTCCATGAGAATCTGCCCGCCAAAGCCATCGACCTCGTAGGCCCAGATGGTGCCCGCGGGCGTGTTTGCGATGCCGTATTGGCGCAGCGCGGACATGACCTCATCGGCGAGCGAAGCGGCGCTGTTCGCCAGGGCCGCGTCGCGCAAAACGGCGTTTGCGAGCTCGGCAAGCTGCCGCAGGGAGGTCACGGCGAAGAGGTTCGAGGGAATGAGAAACGGGAGGATGCAGGCGTCGTCCGCGGGGCGAAAGCACGAGGCGATGAGGCCGACGGGCTTCGCCGGATTGCCGATGCCGTTCACCAGCGAGTCGGTGGGGTTGAGCGCCTCGCGCTGGAAGCGGTACGGGCCTTCGCCGTTGCGGCGCTGCTGCACTCGCATCGTGTCCACGACCAGGGTCATTGCGTCTTTCCAGCGCGCATCGAACGGCGCGGCACTGCCCGTCGCCTTCCAGTATCCGTAGGCAAGCCGAATGGGATAGCAGAGCGAGTCCAGCTCATATTTGCGCTCCCCGACCCCTTGCTTCAGGGTCGTGCGGTCGTGCACGCTCCACTCCAGCGGCGGCGCGGAGAGGTCCACCATGAAGGCGTTAGCGTAGGGATCGATCAGCAGGCAACGCGTCTGCCGGCGGATCACGCCCTCCAGCAGCTTGCTCAGTTCCTGGTCCTGCGCGGCAAGCGGGAGGTACGGCCAAACCTGCGCGGAAGAGTCGCGCAGCCACATCGCGGCGATGTCGCCGGTAACGACCGCGGTGTCGGGCTTGCCTTCAAACGTTCCGGGGACGACGGTGGTATCCAGCGTGTTCGGAAAGCAGTTCAGGAACATCGTGCGCAGGACGGGATCCTCGATCTGGGAACTGGTGCGCGTGAGGAAGGCCTCGACGGCCGCGCTGCGGAACTTCCGCTCCGCGACGGCAGGACGCTGCCCGGAGCTTGCCTGCCAGGTCTCCGCTGCGAACACGGGAGCGCCAGGCGCGAGGGCCGCCGCGGCAGCCGCACCCAGCCCCTGGCGCACAAAGCCGACCTGCGTCAGCGCCGCCGCAGCCGTCTTCAGAAACGCTCGCCGGTTTGGGCTCTTCATCGGTCGATTCCCCTGCTTGCCTGCGCCTTCCACTTGGCCGCGATTTGCGGATCGAGCAGCGCCTTGATGAAGATGCCGCCTACGACGGAACGGGCCTGAAAGCCCATCTGCTTGCCGCTGATGGTGTCGTACCAGTCGGTCGTGGGGACTCGCGAGGTCGTAGCGTCCGCCCAGACCACCAGACGATGAACGAGCTCTTGAAACTGCTTTGGATCCTCCGTCAGCGTGCCGGTCCAGACCTCCCAGTCCAGCTTGGTGAAGGTCTTGCGATTGTCGAGCGGCAGGCCGAAGGGCTGCATCTGCTTGGCGTAGAAGGCCCACTCGGTCTGCTCGATGTTCGCGGGAAAAAGATGCATGCCCAGGATGCGGTCCCAGACAAGGTTGTACTTCTGGCTCCAGGTGCCGGGCTGGTCGAAGGCAAGCTTGTAGTGATCGCCGTCGCGCGCCATCTTCTCCCACAGGGCGGGCATGGGGCGCACGACCTTCTCGTAGCGCTGCGCAAGCTGCGTATCGCCGACGCCGCGAGCGATCTCGACGAACGCGCCCAGCGCCTCGATTGCCTTGATGGAAAGATTGGTGTTGTGCGCGAGGTGCCCGGCGAAGTCGTCCGTGCTCAACTGATTTTCCGGGTCCATCCCCTTTGTCTCCAGGTAGCTCGCCCACTGCGTAAGCTGCGGCATGTAGCGCCGCGCGAACTCCCAGTTCCCTTCACTGCGTCCAAGCGCCGCGATCATCAGGATAAGATTGCCGCTCTCTTCCACCGGCATCTGGTCGGTCTCGTTCACCTCGCCCCCGCCGTAGACCTGCCCATCGGCCAGTGGGTAGGTGCCGAGATCGTGCGGCGCAAAGGGAAAGCGCCATCGCGGCAGCGTTGTGTAGCGCATCAGCGGTTCGAGCTGCGCCTTCAGCAGCTGCGGATTGAATAAGAGGAAGAACGGCGAGGAGGGGTAAGTGACGTCCACCGTGTCGATGCAGCCGTTGCTGTCGTTCTCCTTGGAAAAGAGCATGGGCGTGCCGTCGACATCGGCCACCAGCTTGTGCGCGGCGATGGTCTGGCGAAACAGCAGCGCGGCCAGATACGCATAGTCGCTGCCGCCCGCCTTCAGCATGTCGGCGTTAAGCTCCGCGTCGAACTTCTCTCCGCGTGTCTCGAGCATGGGATAGTCGCGGTCCGCCGCCGCCAGCATGGCTGATTCGGTCATGCCGTTACGCTGCCAGTAGGGCCGCAGCTTCCGGCCCAGGTACTCGATGGCGTAGCCCTCCGTGTAGGCCAGCAGCACATGGCGCTCCACCGGCGCCGTCCCGACCGAGCCCAGCTGCAACTCCGTGGTCAGGTGCGGGGCCTGGCCACGCGAGCTGGCAACCGCTCGCGGCATATCCAGGTCATCGACGCCTTTGAGCGTGCCCGTGCTCGCGAACTCCGCCATGCCATCGCCGGAGAGTTCGCTCTGGGCGTCCGCGCCATCCGGCACCGCCAGATGAAAGTATCCCCAATCGATGCGGATGCGATCGCCCGACCGATTCAGCGCGGCCTGGTCTCGCGAACCGACGTTCAGCAGCGACAGACCCTCTACATGCGAGCGGCCCCAGGTCACCGGCTGCGCCCCATCATTGACCGCGATCTGCGCTGAAACATCCAGCAGCAACTCCACCTTGTGTGGCGATCCGTCGGTCGAGTGCGCCTTCCAGGAAAGATAGGTGACCGGCCGCGAAAGCACATCCATATCCGTGGGAAAAAGCGGCGTGAAGAAGATGACATCGAGCGCAATGCCCGCCGCGCTAAACCGATACCTGGTGTGCAGCGGCGCGACCTCGACCGCGGTCTGCTGCATCGCCTCAACCGGCGGCGCTTGCCCCAGACGCCGGGGCTGCGGCCCCATCCAGCGATACACATGACCGTCGATCCTGACCAGCCCGCTCATGGGCTGCGGCGCTTCCGACCAGTGCTTCGTCGGAGCGTCGGTCAGCTTGTCCGCCATGGACCAGACGCTGAAATAAGGATCGTTCGCGATGAGCGGCGCGGCCGGCGGACGGTGCGCGGAGGCCTCCTGCGCCGGCAGCGCCACACACGCCGCAAACATCAGCAGCGGAAGCAGAGGCTTCGCCAACGCCGATACGCGGCTCCTCAATCCGAACCCAAGCCGCCCTTCCGTAGACCGGCGCTGCGACGGTTGCACATTCTGCTGTAGCTTCTGGCTCAAAAGTCCTCCTGGATCGACCACTGCTTAGTTCTACTCCTTCGGCGTTCCCCACAAGGGAGAAGTTGCCGAGCGTGTAAATCATAGACGAGAGCGAAAATCGATGCCGATCCAGTACGGGATCGAGACTCAGCGCGCCTCACCCCCTGCTGAACATTCCTGAAACGTTTCCGAGCCTCGCAGCACAATCTCCTCGATGGCGGCTACTCCGCCAGGGATGGCTACCGATCTCCATCATCGTCGCGGCCATCGATCTTCCAGTCGATTAAAGGAGAACTGAAATGACCGCGCAACCGCAATCACGCACGGACCTCGCGCCCGATAAGGTGCCCCTCACTGAGTCGCAGGCAACCAGGCTGTCGGCTCTCACCGGAATCGATGCCTCCAGACTCAAAGGCTTCTCCGTAGCGGAAATCTCCTCGGAGTTTCGCTGGCAGATCGATCCCAATCTCTTCCTCTTCACGCGCGTCTGCGGCAAGGTCGTCAAGCAGGACCCGGCCACCGGCGTGCAGTATCCCGTTCCCTTCGCGAACGTGTACGCGGAAGACACCACCTGTTCCCTGCTCGGCTTCTTCCCCGGCGGACGCCCCTTTGCCTGGTTCTTTCCCTTCTACTGTCACACCCAGGTGGTCTCCCACACCACCACGGATGCCTGCGGCAACTTCTGTTTTTGGGTGCCGCGCTTTGAGATCGAGTGGATCCTGCGCTTCCGTACCGAGCGCTTCTGCTTCCTTCAACTCTTCAACAAGCCGACCGTGGCCAGCGTGATCGCCTACCTGCAGGGCCACCCCATCGGCCCCGATCCCGGCCCAGAGGCGAAGATTTCGCTAAAACCCGGCAGCGCGCTCTACCAGAAAGCCGAGCAACTGCTTGGCGTTCAGGTCGCACGCCAGCTCGCCACGCTGCCGGACAGCCAAACCATTGGCGGTCGCAATCCCGGCCGGCAGGCGCTTCTTGCCCGCCCTGCCTTTCCCGCGCCGCTCCCTCCGCCGTTGCCCCGGGAGCTCCGCAAGCCTGTCAACCTGGACTCCCCGGAGAAGCACCTCGACGCCGTAAGGAGCACGCTGGCTAATAACCTGCGCATCGACGCGGCTCAACTGGAGCGCCTCAACCTGAGCCGCTACCACGGACCCTACCTGCGCTGCATCGATGTCGTCGTCCCTGAGTGGGTGCCGATTCTTGAAGTGCCGGATCTCTCCTTCCGCGTTACCCAGGATGTGAACGGAACCGGCACCCAGGAGGTCATCTACTCCGGCGGCCTGTTCGACGTGCCGTGGGGTTCGGGCAACGTTGCCAACGTGACCTTGCTCGCCTCTCCCATCGCCGCCTCGACGACTACCTGCGCCACGCCGGATGTAATCTGCGGCAACCAGCCTTCGCTTGAGTACGTCGGGCTGAGGCCGCTGGTCAACCCGGGGTCTCCCGCCCCCACCTATGTCAACGCGGCGACCGGCTTCGCCACGCGGCCGAACGCGCCTCACCCGGGCGGTACCCTGGCCGAGGCGGGCGTTCTGCCCTCCACCGCGCCCTACACGGGCACCCTTCAGCTCTACGGGTGCGCCAATGTGGACAACGCCGCCTTCTACCGTCTGCGATTCACCTACACCGCCCCCGGCACTACCACCGCGTCCACGCTTTCGCCGTTCACCGGCATTACCTGGCCGATTCACCGCGAGGTCGGAGGCATCCTCCACAGCAGTACCCAAGCCGCGGACGCCAACGGGTGGTATCCGGTCCTGCCGCCCGCCGATGGCTGGTTCCCCAGTTGCCTGCTGGATTGGGACACCATCCACTCCGCCTTCAACGCCAATGGTCTCTATACCATTCAGCTTGAAGTCGCGGATGGAGGCAAGACTTCCTTGGCTACATCTGCCTCGGTCGGCTTGCTGATCGATAACTCGGTTCCAGCCGTCACGTTCGATGCCGTCTGGAGCTTCAACTCGGACTTGTCGGGCGCGCAGCCCGTGCCGACCAACGACTGCGTGGTAATCGATCGTGGAGTCACCCCGCGCGACGTCTACATCCAGCTCACCTATTCGGTGGCCGCGAATCACCTGAAGTATGTCCAGGTAAGCAGCGGTGGGTGCGCCGGCGGAGCCTCGCTCTATCCGGCGGCTACGACCCCGGCGCAGGCTGCCGCACAGTTGGCCACCGTCCAGCACTGGTATGAAGGGCCGGACGACAACAGCGTCTCCCATGTAGTCGCTTACAAAATCGCCGCCGCGCAGCCCCAAGGCGTCTACAGTTTCGATGTGTATGCCGCCAGCCGCGCCTTCAACCCAGCGGGCAGCGATGAAGGATCGCTGGACGATTGGATCTACAACCCGACGTACGTCTGGACCGACCCGTCTTTCGGCATTGCAGTTGTGAACGCCTGATCTGCCCTGATTCGGAGCGGCCCCGCAGCCAACCGCTGCGCGGCTCGCTCCGAATCTCTCTCTGGAACTCTTGTTAGGAGCCTGGCGATGGAGCACGAACACTGGTTCCGTCTTGTTGTGGCGGCTCTCGCAACCTGGCGCCTGACGCATCTGCTGGCTGCGGAGGACGGGCCCGCGGATGTCATCGTCAACGTGCGCCAACGGCTCGGCGATAGCTTCTTCGGCAGGCTGATGGACTGCTTCCTTTGCGTGAGCCTTTGGATCGCGGCGCCGATGGCATGGCTCGTGATGAAGCGCGGGAGCGAATGGCCGCTGATTTGGCTTGCTCTCTCCGGCGCGGCATGCCTGCTGGAGAGATCAGACGGCCGCTCGCCTCAACCCATTTCACCCGGAGATCAATGACATGAGCTGCTGCGGCAACAAACGCGAACAGATCAGGCAGCGCCGGACCTTTGCCGTCGCACCCACCACCCCAGCCGCCGCGCCATCCATGCAGCCACACACAGCCGTCGTCTTCCAAGGCTCGGGAGCCTACCTCGCCGCCGGAGAACATTCGCGCGAGGTGTACCGGTTCTCGCCGGAGCAGCCGGAGCAATCGGTCGATCCGCGGGACGCCGCGGGCCTGCTCCGAACCGGACTCTTCCAGTTGCGGGGCGACTCGCCGTCACGCGCCTGAATAGAGCAGAAACGGCGCCCAGTAAAGCGGCTTGCGGAAGACACCCTCGGAATGCAGCATGGCCAGTTTGGCGGATCGCAGTGCTTGATCCGGCGGCGAGCCGCTCCCCAGCGCATCGTAGAGATGACCCATCAGCTCCGGCGTGGACGCGTCGCTGATCTCCCATAACGATGCGATCACGTTGTGCGAGCCGGCCCGCAGAAACGCCCATGCCAGCCCCACCAGGCCCTCCCCCGAGTAGTCTCGCGCGCCGGCTCCGTTGCACGCCGAGATGGTGACCAGCTCGGCGCGGATACGCTGATTGAGGATGTCCCGCGCATACAGTTTGTTGCTGTCCGCGCTGCCCGGCAACGGCGACAGAATCAGCGAAGAGTCCAGTGGATTGATCTCGCTTGCGCTGCCGTGCGCCACGAAATGAACGAAGGAAAACTTCGCCGGCTCGCTGCGTCCGTAAGACTCCGGCGAAGCCTGCCCGCCCGTGATTACCCTGCGGCGGTCCGGCGCGAAATGTCCCGAAACGCTCGCGACCTCGTCGGCGGCATGGGTCAGCCGCCCAACATCGTCCGCCGCCGCGTATGCAGGATCGCCGATCAGCAGCAGCGTCGGGGTCGCCGGCCTCTGCTCGCTCCTGCCGTTCAGCAGGCTCAACGACGCGGCGGTCGTGATGGTCGCGTCCTCAATCCAGAAGTGGCTTTGCTCTCCCGGCGTAAGGCCAGGCGCCAGCAACGTCTCGAAGTTCAAGCCGTGCAGCCCTTCGTCGGCCACGATGAAGACTCTACCCTGGTCGCCGATCAGGCCCTGCGCGGGACTCAGCAGCACATCGTAGAGCAGCCGTCCGGCAGTGCCCGCGTCGGTGTCCGCAAGCAGATCGCGCGAGTGAAGGATCGCGTGCGTATGACTCTCCACAAGCGCCAGAATCTTCGGGCGCGGCGGCAGTCGGAAGAATGCCGAACGCGTGGGCGAGATCGCCCACAGGTACGACGCCCGCGGGCCAAGGCAGTAGACCAGAATCGTTCCGCCTAGACGCCGAGCCAGTGCATTGGGCTTGACGGCCTCGCGCGAGCTCTTCGCCTGCCCTCCGGGTGCAAGCCCGAAGCCCTCCGCGAGCGTCTTCGCCCGACTTTCATCCAGCACTGCCAGAGCCTCCTCAGTACGCCCCTCCTGGATCAGCTGCTCCATATAGCCGAGGTAGAGATCGGTTCCGTTCTCCTGAAACGGCAGCCTGGAATCCACGCTGCGAAAGGAAGATCGCTGGCGATCGAAGCTCTCGATCGCCCGCCGAAACCATGCGTCCGCGCCGCGACGATCGCCCGCGCTCGCACTCACCTGCGCCAGCGCGTGCTCCACCTCCCACTGCGCGGAGGGCTTGGCCGCAATCCGCTGATGCAGCTCCAGCAGCTCATCCTCTGCCCTGCGGGTATCGTTCAACTTCGCATACACCCGCGCCTCCAGCAGCGACGGCCAGATCGTCTGGCTCGCCTCCAGATGCAGCGCGGCAATCTCCTTCGCCTCCCGCGCCTGTGCCTGCGCAGCGGCAACGTCTCCCGTTTCGAGCGCCAGATACCCCAGCGCCACCTCCGCATCGACGATCTCCTCAAAGTTTCCGAGCTTCTTTGCAAGCTCATACGACCGCCCATACGACGCGCGCGCCCCCGCGACATCCCCCAGCCGCAGCTCGTTCAGCCCCGCGTCATTCAGCCACTCCGCCTGGTCGATGGGCGCTCCCAACTCCACGGCCTGAGCCTCCGCCTCCTGGTCCTTTGCCAGCGCTCTCTTGAAGTCCCCCAGCCGGTAGTACGCAAATGCGATGTTTCCCGTGGCCTTCTCCGCCGCCAGCCGCGCGCCCACACGTTTCGCCAGCGGCAGCGCCTCGCCCAGCCGGGCCAGCGCGTCTTCGTAGTGCTGCTCGCGCAACGCGACCACCCCTAGATTCGAGAGCGCCTGCGCCTGCTGATATCCATCGCCCGCCCCGCGCGCCAGCACAAGGCTCGCTTCGAACGATCGCTCCGCATCCTCGAAGTCGCCATGCATCGCGTCGACGACACCGTGCGCCATGAACCATGCCTGCCGCGAGGGATCGTCGGTGCAGCGCCGCTCCGCCTGTGCGAGAGCGCCGCGCGCACGCTCGAAATCTCCTGACCGCGCGTAAGCCATCGCAAGCAGCGTCTGGCGCGTCACCGCGCTGCGGTCGGAGGGCGATGCGTTCTCTCGGAAATTTTGCAGCAGCTTCAGAGCTTCATCGGTTTGACCTTGAAAGAGCCAGACCTTCGCCTTCTCCAGGTGAAGCCGCTCCACCCACTCAGGCCCGCCCCGGGCCGCCAGGCTTTCGCCGCGCTCCGCCTCGGCCGCCGCCAGCGCAAGCTCGCCGGAGACGAAATGCCGTTCCACCTCGCGCAGCGAATCCTCTACGGTACGCGGAGCCGCATATCGGCAGCGCAACCCAAGCAGCAATACCGACGCCGCCAGAATCAGGGCATAAGACGGCCATTGGTAAACGATGTGCCGATGCTTATTTCCCCATCCCCCGCGCAACCCATCTCGATGCGCGCCATGGTCAGGTGAAAGCTGGTGCGCCCCACCAGCAGCTCGCCCAGAAAGATGTTGCCGAAGTCCGGAACATGGAGCGCATGCATGTAGGTCTGCGCGGGCCAGTCGGCCGCAACCTCCGAGACCAAGGAACATAACGCGGATCCCTTCTCCTCCAGATCTCTCCGGGGGTCGGTGCCGGCCAGCCTGTTGCCCAGCCAATAGGGCGGCGGCAGCATGTCGCTTCGCTGTTCCTCCGCGATCGCGATCAAGTCGTCGACCGTAGGGACCGCGGCGTCATGCGTGAGGTTCTTGCATTCCTCGCCTCCTCTTTCGTCCTGGTTCACAGGCCGCGCCAGCATACCCGTACTGATCGTGGGTCGCACCTGCACCCCGGCCACCAGCACATTGGCATACTGCGAACCAGCCAGCGAGATGCTCAGACGATCGCTGTTGCGAGGATGCGATACCGACATTTGAGACACGATCCGGTCGGCCGTGAAGATATCCAAGATGTTGATCTTGTCGATCGTCGCCTTCACGATCGTTCTCCACGCATCGTGCGCCGCGTCGTAGTAGCCGAAGGTTGACACCGACGCTGACTCGCACGACAGAACCCCGTCCACGCGAAAGCGATCCACCCGCGAGTGGCCGGAGCCGCCGGCCTGGGCCAGCGAAACCGAGGCAGGGCTCGATACGATCCGGTCGATGGGCTGCTTGAACACGCCGCCAAAGGCGTTGGCGTCCGCATGATAGTAGAAGTGCCGCTTGTCTGTTGAATACATCGTTTGTCACCTGTTTTTAGTTTTCAAGCTCGACCGAAAACTGGTACCTGGAGAGTTCCACAAACTTATCACCAGTCGCGCTCGTCGGACGCTCACCTTCGATTAAAAAATTGTCCACCCCGGCGACCTTCTCGGATGCCGGAATGCGCAGTTGCACCGTATCCTTCGCCTGCTCCGCCGAGATGCTTCCCTGCCACACCAGCGCGCCCGAGGCAGAGTACAACGAACAGCGATACCCGGTGAAGTCGCTCTGCGCCGGAATGTCGAACGAGACCAGAAACGATCCCGCCCGCGGAGCGCGAATCTGCCGCGCCGCCCCACCGCCGGACCCGCGCGGCGTGCCCGCGCAGAGCCCGATCGAATTCAGCACGGCCGGGCCATTGGCCGGCGCCACCTCCAGGGGCGCGCGCGGCAGCAGCACCGCCGTGTCATACGCAATCACCCCGAGACAAGCCGCCAGCGCAGGAACCATCCAGGCCGGACTGAACAGCCAGGCAAAACGACGCCGAGGCGCTTCCGCCGCTCGCCTGACCGGCACTGCGGCCAATTGCTCGTTCGAGGCCTCGAGAAACGTCACGCCCAGCCGCAGGTCCGCGGCGCACTCCCGGCACTCGAACAGATGCTCCTCGAACCGATTCCTCGGCTCGCCGGCAAGCTCTCCCAGCATGTACCGTTCCACACTGGATTCCCGAATCGCGTCCTCGTGATTCATTGCCGGCAAACCTCCAACCTGATAGATAGTGCGGCGAGTGCGCCAGGCGTTTCAACTGTTTCGCGCAGATTCATCCCCGCCCCACCCTTTTCTCGTACTGCTGACGAAACGACGCCTTCGCCCGGTGCAGCAGAACCCGCATGTATCCCCGGTCCACGCCCAGCTCCATGCACATCTCGTCCTTGTCACGGCCCTCCAGGAACACTCCTCGCAGCAGGTTCTTGTCGCGATCGTTCAGCTCGTTCAGCACGCCGCGCACCGCGGTCGTCGTCTGCTCCGAGATCACCTGGGTCAGCGCGTCGAATCGTCCATCCACCAGCTGGTGAGCCTGCTCGTCCTCCAGAGGCTCCGCCCTCTTGCTCGAGCGGTAGTGCTCCAGTAGCACGTTGTTGCAGGTGGAATTGACCAGGGCGCCCAGCCGCTCCGCCTGCCGGACTCCTCCTTCGCGCCGCAGCAGCGTCAGGACGCGTGAAAAGGTCTCCTGCCGCACGTCCTCAATCGCCTGCCTGGATTGGAGGCGCGAGCGCAGCTTCATGGTAATCAGCTCGCTGAAGTAATTGTGGAAGTGCCGCTCCGTGGCCTCGTCCGCGTCGCGAAGCCGCTCCAGGTAAGGCGCATCGAACGTCTCGAAGTTCAACGGCCCTCCCGTAGGCGCAATCCGCGTCTGTAACTTTGCCATCGCCGCGACCCGGCCAGCCGTACTTCCGGTGCATCAGAGGATGGATCTTTGAACCTGGGGCCCACTCATCATGAAACGTCTTGCGCGGACTCTGCACCATTGCTTGTAGTGCAAAGACCCAGGAGACCGTATGCAGCAAGCGCCACAGAAGTATCGTGCTCTCGAATCCAGCCAACGTCAACCTTTTGTCGCGGCACCCATCGGCTCCGACGATCCCGCCAGCCGGCCAACAGCCTTGCCGCGCGGCAAGCGCTACCTCTCCATCGAAGAGTGCCTCGCTCACTATGACAACTTCGTTTTGCAATCCAGCGCCAACAGTAGAGCGCCAAAATGCACGTCATTCTGATCCGGAACGAAGCGAAGGAGGAGAACCCCTGCATTCCGTAGTTGCTGACGCCTGTTCTCTCATTTCTTAGCGCAAGGGCGGACCATCCTGGTTCGCCCTTTTTTTTTGCCGTGGCCGCGGCAACTTTTTTCGCGTTTTTGCGGGCAAATTCGCATGTCAAGCCCTCCGCGGGCCTAAGTCATTGACGGCGAAGGAGATAGAGTTGGCGTAGAGACCCATGCCGCACGACTATAATTGGAAGTAGAAGAAAACATGTTCGCCACCACTTGTTACCGCCTGCTAACTCCAATCGAATGAATATTTTACCCGTAACCCCTTTAGGATGAATATTTTGCGCGGTGTGTACGGCGCAAGTCATTGATTCTCATCGACTTGCGCGCCAAGTACCCGGGGGGGGGGGTACCCGGACCAATGACCCCACGATGACGACGCGCCACTGACCACTGTCTCACTCCCATGCCCGTCAAGCTCAAACTCGCCCCCACCGCGCGCCGGTCAGGCTTCCTCTTCAGCCTGTTCCGCTTCGTCGTCGTGGCTGTACTGTTCTGCGTCCTGGTCGGCGCGGGCATCTTCTTCTTCTACTACCAGAAGTACCAGAAGGTCGTGGATGAGCGCCTCGCCGCCGGCCCGCTCTTCGCCTCGGTCGCCCAAATCTATGCCGCCCCCCAGGAGGTTCGGGTAGGCCAACGCCTCACCATCTCGTCCATCGCCGCGGCGCTGCGCTCCGCCGGCTATGCCAACAACCCCCAGCTCGGCACCTTCGAGCTGCATCAGGATTCCATCCTCATCAAGCCCGGCCCGGAATCATTTCACAACACTGACGGCGCAACCATCACCACGGCGGACGGCCAGGTCTCGGCCATCACCGCCGAGAACGGCGCGCCGCTCGCCGCCTACGAGCTCGAACCGCAGCTCATCACCGCGCTTTCCGAGGACAAGAACCGCACCAAGCGCCGCCTGGTTACGTTCAAAGAGATTCCGCCCCGGCTCGTGCAGGCCATCGTCGCCATTGAAGACCGCCGCTTCTTCGAGCACGGCGGAGTCAACTACTTGCGCATGGCAAAGTGCGCCGAAGAAGACATTCTCACCCACCAGAAAGAGTGCGGCGGGTCCACCCTCACCATGCAGCTCGCGCGCGGATTTTTCCTTTCGCCCGAAAAGAAGTTCACCCGCAAGCTCACCGAGATTATGATCACGTTCCAGCTCGAATCGCGCTTCGACAAGGAGCAGATCTTCGAGATGTATGCGAACGAGATCAACATCGGCCAACGCGGCAGCTTCGCCATCAACGGCGTGGGAGAGGCGGCGCAGGCCTTCTTCGGGAAAAACCTCAGCCAGCTCGACCTAGCCGAGTGCGCCACCCTCGCGGGCCTTATCCAGAACCCCAACCGGCGAAACCCCTACCGGCACGCGGATCGCGCCATCGAACGCCGCAACGTTGTCCTCGACTCCATGGTCGAAACTGGCGCCATCACGGAAGCCCAGGCTGTCAAAGCGAACGCCGAACCCCTGCGCCTCGCACCACCCAACGTAGACGCCAGCGAGGCCCCCTACTTCGTCGACCTCGTCCACGAGCAACTTGTGCAGCGCCTGGGCGATGAGCTACCCCGCCAGTCCCTGCGCATCTACACCTCGCTCGACCCGCAGCTGCAGCGCGTAGCGTCGGAGGCAGTCGAGATTGGCATGCGCAACGTCGACGAACAGGTCCGCCGCGCCCACGCCAAGCAGTCCGGCCCCGTTGTCTACCCGCAGGTTGCCCTCGTAGCCCTCAACCCCCACACCGGCCAGATTCTCGCCCTCGTCGGGGGCCGCAACTACGGCGTGTCGCAGCTCGACCACGCCACCTCCGAGCGGCCTACAGGCTCCATCTTCAAGCCGTTCGTCTACGCTACCGCCTACAACACCTCACTCCACGGCACGTCGCTTGGCGACGGCGGTGTCTTCACTGCGATTACCCGCATCAGCGACGACCCGCAGGACTTCGGAACCAACGGTCAGTCCTACATCCCGGGTAACTTTGAGCGGGGTGAGTTCCCCGGCATGGTCACCGCCGCGGATGCGATCGCCCACTCGCTGAACATCGCCACCATCGCCCTGGCCCAGAAGGTCGGCTATGAAAACGTGGCCGCGCTGGCTCGCGCCGCCGGTATCAGCTCCGCGCGCGGCACCCCCTCGGTCGCTATCGGCACCTACAACGCAACCCCCATCGATATGGCCGGAGCCTACACCGTCTTCGCCAACAACGGCGTGCGCCTCACGCCCTGGATGCTGGCCAGCGTCCGCAACACCACCGGCGATATCGTCGCGGATTTCGCCCCGGTCGCCAGCCAGGTTCTGGACGCGCGAGTTGCCTATCTCACACAGTCGCTGCTTGAAGGCGTTATGGCGCGCGGTACCGCGGCCACCGTGCGCAGCCACGGCTTCAAGGCGCCCGCCGCGGGCAAAACCGGCACCTCGCACGACGCCTGGTTCGCCGGCTACAGCTCGAACCTTATCTGTGTCATCTGGGTCGGCAATGACGATTACACCGACGTCAAGCTCCAAGGCGCGCTCGCCGCCGCGCCTATCTGGGCCGAGTTCATGAACCGTGCCATCCAGCTGCCGCAATACTCCGACATGCACGACTTCACCAAGCCCGACGGCGTCTCCAAGGTCCTCATCGACAAAGTCTCCAATCTGCCCGCCGACAGCACCTGCCCCAACGACTTCAGCGTTGCTTTCCTCGACGGCACTGTGCCCCCGGGCACCTGCTCCCGCATGTCCGACTCCGGCCAATCCATCGTCGAGCAGATGATGAACGGCGGCACTGCCCCCGATGCCAGCACCGATCCGAATGCGCCGCCAAGGAAGAAGAACTTCTTCAAGCGGCTCTTCGGTGGCGACGACCCGCAGCCCAGGCCTGCGCCGCCGCCCTAGCATTTGCTATCATGAGCACTCGAGGCCGGGATGGCGGAACTGGCAGACGCAGCGGACTCAAAATCCGCCGAGGGCAACCTCGTGGGGGTTCGACCCCCCCTCCCGGCACCA
>CAXTPN010000024.1:242-19518 GCA_964246125.1 uncultured Acidobacteriaceae bacterium | reverse complement strand
CACCAACACCCAGATACGCAACATCCTCACCGGCACCACGGTCGACAACATGGAGCCCGGTATTGACCGCGACAGCGGCTTCGGCATCGTCAACGCCTCGGCCGCCGTAGCCGCCGCCAAGGCTGTGCTGAATCCCTAAACTGCTGAATCCTAAACTCAAGATCGGCCCGGTAGTCTACTCGCCGGGCCGGCTGACACGAAAACAGCAGCACAAAACAACAGCCTCGGAGGCTCCCTTGAAGCTACGCTACCTTCTCCCATCCGCACTCCTCCTCGCCGCCATCCCAGCCATCGCGGGAGCCGAAGAAATCTCCAACTTCACCTCAATCCTCACCGCCTCCAGCCCCACTGAGCTAGGCCGGCCGTTCCGTAGCGGTACCGCGCAGACGTGGACCGGGGTCGAGCCTTACGACGGCGTCAACAACACCACCCTCAGCTTCGCCTACCAGACCTACACCTTCGCGGCCTCCAGCTTCGTGGGCGCGCCCTACGTCGAAATCAGCTTCTTCGACAGCAACTCCCCCGCCACCGTGAATGGCGTCAGCCTATTCAGCGCCGCCTACGCCGGTTCCTATAACGTAAACTCACGCAGCACAGGCTGGCTCGGCGATCAGGGTTCCAGCGGAAACTTCTACTTCGGTGGGCCCGGTGTCGGAGACGCAAGGTTCTACGACGTCATCCTGCCCGTCGGGCAGAACCTCGTCATCGTAGTCAACGACACCGCAACCAATGGCCTCAACGATCCCTTCACCATCGACGTCAGCGCCTACGCCGACACCAACTACGACGATCCGGTCGCCGCCGTCGCCACCACCCCGGAACCCTCCACCTTCATCACCCTCGGCACCGGCTTGCTTGGCGTCGCAGGCCTCGTCCGTCGCAAGCTCAAGGTCACGCCCTAAAAATGCGGCGCACAGCGATTTTACGGGCAAATTTGCATGTCAAGCCCCTAAACCGCCTAAGTCTCTCATTCCATTGAGAATAAAGATGGCGTAGTTACCCCCGCCGCGCCTGTACAATTAACACAGCTTCCATCACATAGCCCCGGCCTTTCGGCTGGGGCTATCTGCTTTATTTTCTATACTTTGCGGATAACCCTTCTAGATTGAATACTTTACTCCGTGGCTAAGTGCAAGTCCAGACTTAAGTCATTTCGTTTGAATACTTTGGATACTTTAGGGGGGAGGGGGTACACCCTGTGTTTCGATGCTGTGCATCGTGCCACGGGAGTGTTATCGTCATTCCATCCCAGCCGGAGTCTCCCCATGCGCCTGACCAGCCTAGCCGCCTTAGCTCTCCTCGCCGCTCCCTGCCTCCCCGCCAAAGGCCAGCGTCAGCAGAGCATGACCCCGGAACAGACCAAGGCGCTGATCGCGAAGCGTGAGGACCTCGAAAAGCAGCTCGAAGCCATAGCCGTCATCGACCGCAAGGTCATGGTCCCCATGCGCGACGGCAAACGCATGGCCGCCGACATCTACCGCCCCAAAGACACATCGAAAAAGTACCCCATCATCTTCAGCCGCACCCCCTACAACTTCAATTTCTGGGACGTCCGCCTCGGCACCTGGCGCGACATGTCCACCGAGCTCGACGCCGTCAAGCGCGGCTACATCATGATCGAGATGAACGAGCGTGGCCACTTCTTCTCCGAAGGCGACTACGAGATCCTCGGCGCGCCCCTCACCGACGCCGACGACCAGTTCACCTGGATGGCCACGCAGCCCTGGTCCTCCGGCAAGATCGGCCTCATCGGCTGTAGCTCCACCGCCGAGTGGCAGCTCGCCGCCGCGTCGCTGGGCAACAAGGCCCTCACCACCATCATCCCCGAGAGCTTCGGCGCCGGCGTCGGAAAGGTAGGCCCCTACAACGAGCAGGGCAACTGGTACCGCGGGGGTGCCGTCCAGATGCTCTTCATCGACTGGCTCTACGGCGAACAGAATCAGGTCCGCCCGCAGTTCCCGCCCAACACTTCGCAAGCAGATCTCATCGCCGCCTCCAAACTCTTCGACCTCGCCCCCCAGCTTCCGCCCATCGACTGGGCCAAGGCCTATGACCATCTTCCCGAAAAGGACATCATCTCCGCCGTAGGAGGCCCGCGCGGCATCTTCTCGGACGAGATGCAAAACACCACCGGCGGAGCCATGATCGAGCGCACCCCCAACTCCCCCGCCTGGCGCAAAGGAGGCATCTGGCAGTCCGACACCATGCCCATCAACGTCCCCGGCCTCTGGATGATGACCTGGTACGACGTCTCCACAGGCCCCAACCTCGCCGCCTACAACTTCGTTCGCGAGCACGCCAAAGGCGACGCAAAGAACCAGCAGTACGCCGTCATCGCCCCGACCCTGCACTGCGGCTACAAGCGCGCCACCGAGCACACCGTCGTTGGCGAGCGCGACATGGGCGACGCACGCCTTGACTACGACGCCCTCACCTACGCCTGGTTCGACAAGTTCCTCAAGGGCGACGACGCCGGCGTCATCGAGAAGACCCCGCGCGTCCAGTACTACACCATGGGCCTCAACAAGTGGCAGCACTCCGACACCTGGCCCCCGCAGGGCGCAAAGCCCACCACCCTCGCTCTCAGCAGCAGCGGCCACGCCAACACTCTCCACGGCGATGGCGCGCTGACGCTCGCCTCCTCTTCCAACTCCGCCTCTGATTGGTTGTCATTCCGCAGCGAAGCGAAGGAACCTGCGGTTCGGACCAACACAAAAGCCAAATCCGTCGATCTACCCGACACCTTCACCTACGACCCCCTCCACCCCACTCCCAGCTACGGCGGCAATGTCTGCTGCGCCGCCAACACCATCCCCGGCAACGGCGGAGCGCTCGATCAACGCAAGATGGAGGAGCGCCCCGACATCCTCGTCTACACCTCCGACCCGCTCACCCGCGACACCGAGGTCTCCGGCCCCATCACCGTCACCCTCTACGTCTCCGCCGACGTCAAGGACACCGATGTCACCGCCAAGCTCCTCGACGTCCTTCCCGACGGCACCGCCTTCAACCTCGATGAGACCATCCAGCGCCTGCGCTACCGCGAAGGCGACGACAAGCTGGTCTGGATGGAAAAGGACAAGGTGTACAAGGTTACCCTCACCCCTATGAACACCTCCAACCTCTTCGCCGCCGGCCACCGCATCCGCCTCGAAGTCGCCGGCTCCAACTTCCCCCGCTTCGACCGCAACCTCAACACCGGCGGCAACAACTTCGACGAAACCACCGCCGTCACCTCCCACACCGCGATCCACCACTCCACCCAGTACCCCAGCACCATGACCCTTACCATCGTCCCCAGATAGCCAAGTTCCCCCCTGCCACGACAGCTAAAATCTTCTTGATGGAGCCCGCCCCACTCTTCCCGCATCTGCCTGACCTCCGCCTCACCCCACTTCACCAGATTCTCCTCCAGCACTATGGCCGCCCCGTTCAGCGCGAGCCGTGGGACCCCCTCACCCAGTTCATCTATTCGCTCCTCTCCTCGCGCACTAAAACCGAAGAATCTCAGCAGGTGATGCGCGACCTCCGCGCCCGCTTCGGCACCTGGGAAAACCTTCGCGACGCACCTTTGGAACAAATCGAGCGAGCCATCCAGGTCGTCACTTTCCCTGAAGCCAAGGCCCCGTGGCTCAAGCAAGCCCTTCTGCAGATCACCGCACGCTACGGTTCGCTTACTCTCGATTTCCTTGCTAAATACCGCACTGAAAAGATTCGCCAGTGGCTGGAGCAGTTCGAGGGCGTCGGCCCCAAGACCTCTGCCGCCGTGGTCAACTTCTCCACCCTCCGCCGTCGCGCCCTGTGCGTTGACTCCCACCATCTTCGCGTCGTGCAGCGCCTCGCCCTCACCTCGCGAGCTGATGCCGGTATCACCGAGCAGCGCCTCATGCGACTCGTCCCACCGGAGTGGGATGCCGCCATGCTCGACGAGCACCACTCCCTCATCAAGCTCCATGGACAAACCCTCTGCACCTTCTCCATCCCTAGTTGCAAAGCCTGCCCGCTCCTTCACACTTGCCCTTATGGGCAGAAACAGACAACCGCTACACTAAGCTGAACTCATCTCAACCGAGCGGCGAATGGTTCATCGTTTGTTGAGGCCCCTAGACCCGCCCATGCTGCTGCTTGTTTCTTTTGCCGAACCGCATGCCACTTGCACAATGAATGGTCATTCATGTAGAAATCTGCGTCGCCAACATTGCATGAAGTGCCGCCGCCAATGCCTTTAAGGTGTAAAGCCGCGACATTTCCACCGGAGCTTCCCTCATGCCGAATCGTACCGCCCGCCTGCTCCTCTCTCTTTCTCTCTTCGCTACTGCTGCGCACGTTCTTACTCCGGCGACCGCCCAGAGCATCTCCACCGCCCAGCTTCACGGCACCGTTCATGACCAGAGCGGCGCAGCTATGCCCAACGTCGCCATCACCGTGACAGACCCATCGCGCGGCCTGTCACGCACCACCACCTCCGACGCCTCCGGAAACTATCTGGTCCTTGAGCTTCCTCCCGGCACCTACTCCGTCTCGGCCTCCGCCTCGGGCTTCAACACTTTCCTCTCCAAGGGGGTTACCCTCAATGTCGGCGATCAAGCCGAGCTCCCACTTACGCTTGCGGTTGGCACTACGGCCACCGTCACGGTCACCTCCGGGGCCGAGATCATCGAAACCGAACGTAGCTCGCAGTCCACCACGGTAGACCAGCTTCGCATTGAGAACCTTCCCACCAACGGCCGCAACTACATCAACTTCACCCTCACCAACTCCCAGATCGCCCGCGACGCCGCACCCTCCGTCGGTGCCATCCCGACCTCCGGCCTGAACTTCGGCGGAGTTCGCGCCCGCTCCAACTCCATCAACGTCGACGGTGCTGACGCCGGAGACTACATCTCCGGAGGCACCCGCGCCACCGTCTCCCAGGACGCCGTCCAGGAGTTCCAGATCATCACCAACGGTTTCGCCGCCGAGTTCGGCCGAGCTTCCGGGGGTGTCGTCAACATCGTCACGAAATCGGGAACCAACGCCACCCACGCCTCCGCCTTCGGCTTCCTGCGCAACCGGTATATCCAGGCCACTAACCCGTTCTCGACCGTGCACCAGCCCGCCTACACCCGCGTGCAAGCCGGCTTCACCGTCGGCGGCGCGATCATTCCCGACAAAACCTTCTACTTCTTCGCGGCCGAGCTCACGCGCCGCGAAGAGTCCGGCTTCTCCGTCATCGGCGGCAACAACTTCGGCCTCACCCCGATCGATGTGTCTAAGTTCTACGGGGCACCTGCCGGCGCGCTCACCATCCAGGGAACTCCACAGCAGGCCGCCACTCTTGCCGCTCTGCCCGCCGCCACCCCCGGCATCCAGCAGTACGTCGCCCTGGTCGGCTCGAGTTCCTCGCTCGCCCTCACCGGCGCGAACCCCGCGTTCCTCGCCGCCAACATAGGCGCGAAGAACTTCGTCACCTCCGGCCAGGTCACGCCCGCCTCGTTCGTCGCGCTCAACTCCTTGATCGGTAACTTCCCTATCCAGGAGAAGACGGAGGTCTACTCCCTCCGCATCGATCACAGGCTGTCCGACCGCCAGCAGTTGCTCCTTCGCGGCACCGTCAGCCCCAGCTACATCACAGGCATTCAGGAGTCCGCCGCCAGCCAGAACCTGGGCGAAAACAGCTTCTCCCGCACCGCCTCCCAGCGCTTTCACGACTACTCCCTCCTCCTCGGCTCCAACAAGGTCAACGAGCTGCGCCTCCAGTTCGCCCGCCATCCCATCCGCTTTGCTCCCAGCCCCGCCCCCGGCAGCGACCAGACCGCCGTCAACATCCCCGGCTTCGCCTACTTCGGCAAGACGCCCTTCTCCGTGGTAGACCGCATCGAAGACCAGTCCCAGATTCAGGACAACTTCACCTACACCCTACGCGGCCACACCTTTAAGACCGGCATCGACCTCCGCTATGTTCCCATCAACCTCACTCAGGGCCAGCTCTACGGCGGTGGTGACTACAGCTTCGCCGCCCTCAACGCCACCGACGTCTCCCCCGCCCTGGCCGGCCTGCCCGGCTTCTCCGCCATCCAGGCCTATGGACTCGGCCTGCCGCAATCCTTCGCCCAAGGCCTCGGCACCACCGGCTACAAGTACACCGTCAAGGCCCTCGGCACCTTTGTCCAGGACTCCTGGCACATCCACCGCGTCACCCTGAACTACGGCGTCAGGTACGACGTCGAAGGCTTCCCCACCAAGCTCGCCCTCAACGCCAACACCAACAACGCCGAGCGCCTCTACGGGGTGCGCGAAGGCATCCGTCTGCAAGACGCCAACGTAGCCCCCCGTGTGGGGATCGCCTATGACGTCGCCGGTAATGGCAAAACCGTCCTGCGCGCCAACTACGGCATCTTCTACGACCGAGCCCCCGGCAACCTCGAATCCCAGTCCAACACCTTCAACTCCTACAAAAATCCGCTCGTCATCCTCGCCGGCGGTTCGCCCTGCAACGCCGCCAGCACCGTAAGCCCAGTCAATCTCAACGCCGCCAACACCTTCCAGGGTTCGCTCACCAACCCCAACTGCCTCCCGCTCGCCTCGCTCAACTTCCTCCCCTCCCAGCAGCGCTTCGATGCAAATAACAACGCTTCCCTCTTCATCAATCAAAATTTCCTGGCCAGCGGCTTCCCGCTCGCCATCCTACCCTCCGGCCTGCCCGCTGACCTCAACTACCACACCCCCTACGTCCAGCAGATCTCCTTCGGCATCGAGCGCGACCTGGGCCACAATCTCTCGCTCAACCTCGCCTTCAACTCCACCGGCGGTCGCCATCTCAACCGCCCCATCAACGTCAACCCCGTCAACCCCGCGCTGCTCGTCGCCAACTGGCGCAACGCGGTCAACGCGGTAAACGCCGGCACCGCCCAGCCCGGCACCGCCTCCGCCACCTCAAACCCGCTGACCGTCGCCACCGCCACCGGCGTCAATCCCTGCGGCGTAGGCCCCACAGGCCCCTATGTCGCCCCGCCACTGCTCAACTTCTTCCGCAAGTCCGGCCTCAATACCTCCCTCGCTAACTTTCTCACCTCGCAGGGTGGCGGCCAGTGCGTCGCCCTCGCCTCTCAGATCGCTCTTGCCGATGGCCTCGGTGTCGGCATCCCTGTGCCCTTCGGCGACATGACCCCCAACTTCACCACCGGCACCTCCAGCTACAACGGCTTCTCCGCCAACCTGCGCAAGCGCTTTTCCTCCAGTTACGAGTTCCTCGCCTCGTACACCTGGTCCCATGCCATCGACCAGTCCACTGACGTCGTCTCCACCTCCGACGCCCCGCAGAACAACTTCAACCCCAACGCCGAGCGCAGCAACTCCTCCTTCGACCAGCGCCACCGCCTCGTCCTCTCCGGCGTCTACAACTCCGGCCACGTCGGCGGCCCGCTCCTCGGATCAGCCTTCACCCGCGCCGCGCTCTCAGGCTGGACCGTCGCCCCCATCATCGAGATCAGTTCCGGCCGCCCCTTCAACATTCTCACCGGAACCGACACCAACTTCGACTTCGACCCCATCACCGACCGGCCCAACGCCGTCGCTCCCGGCTCCGCCACCACCAGATGCGGCAACGCCCCCGTGCTCAGCAAATTCTCTCCCACCGGAGCCTTCAACCTGCCCTGCTACGCCGACGCCCCCACGGGTGCCAGCGTCAACTCTAGCTTCTTCAACGGCAACCTTCCTCGCAACTACGGTACCCGCCCTTACACTGTCTTCACCGACTTCCGCTTCGCGCGTGCCTTTAACTTCCACCGCGACATGGCCCTCCAGGTGACCGCGGACGTCTTCAACCTCATCAATAAAAACAACACCCTGGATGTCAATCTCCTCTACACCAACGCCGGGAAGGAGACCGCCAGCTACGACCCTCGCCAGTTCCAGTTTGGTGCTCGCCTCAGCTTTTAGGGTTCTTACGTCCGCGCCTCACCACCTGCGATGTACTGCTCCCAGTCCGGACCTTCGGCGACGCGCTTCAGCAGATCGAAGCGCCGAAGCATCAGGTTCATGACGTGAGGCACCACAACGTACTTGCCCACGGCGCGGCCTGCCGGACCGAGCGGCATGGAGAAGCGCACGACATCCACCAGCAACGTACGCCCATCGATCTCCTCAAACTGGTGATCATGCTGAAAGTGCCTGAAGTAGCCGCGGCCCATGGTGTCCTGAAAGAAGCTTGGGCGCTTGTATCCTGTGATCAGCGTCTCGTGCATGGACGGCAGGCCGAACTTCCACCCGCGCCACAGCAATCGGTCTCCCTGCACGATCAACCCGCTGGTCTTACCCTGCACCGGCTTCATGCCGATCGTGCGCTCAACCAACGCAATGCTGGTCGACAGCAGGAAGCAGCGATCGACCGGCGCGTTGATGTGCATGCTCTCTTTCAGACGAAACATAGCTCTCCCGCAAACCTGCTGCTTCCAGAGTCGCTGGAGGAGTGCCCTGAGTCAACACCTGTCATTGGCGGAGTTCGACCAGTGTAGCGCCTTGTCCGCCCTCGTTCTGACTGGCTTCGGCAAAGGTCGCGACATGCGGATGCGCCTTCAGGAACTCGCGCAGCGTTCGCCTGAGCACGCCCATGCCGGTCCCATGGACGATGCGGACGCGGGGCAGCCCCGCAAGAAAGGCACGGTCGATGTAGCGTTCGACCTCCTGCTCGGCTTCCGCGGCGGTACGGCCAATGACGTTGATTTCAGACGGGGTATAGTCGAGCGAGTCGTTGGTGCGCACCGTGATGCCGCCGCGGCGGCGTGCGGCTTCGAGCGGGGTTACCACTTTGACGGTCTCCACGTCGACGATATCCGCGCGCGGCACGCGCATCTTCATCTGGCCCATGGAGACCTCGAAGAGGGTCGCAATGCCGGAGCCGTTGGGATCGATGACGCGTTCGACCCGAGCCTGACGACCGAGTGATTTGATGGACACGAGGTCGCCAACTTTGACGGGCCTGGGGGCTGTGGCATCGCGCTTGAGCGGGGTGTCGTTGATGTCCGCGCCCGTGTTATGGGCAAGAACAGTTGAGGAGAACTGCTCTGAAAATTCGCGGCGAACGCGAGACATGCGAAGGGCGGAGTCCCGGGCGATCTTCTGCGCGACGGTCTTGTCATCGATGGCTTTGACGACTTCCTTGAGCTGCGCGTCGAAGTCTGCAAGCAATGTGGAGAGCTTGGCTTCGAGCTCGCGGGTGCGCTGCTTCTGCTCGGCGCGGCCCTCGCTTTCGAGCCGTGTGCGCTCGGCGGAAACCTCGTCCAGGCGACGCTTGAGCGAGACGCGCTCGGCGGTCGCGGCGGAAAGTTGTTCGTGGAGTTGATCGAGGAACGCACCGATGTCAGCCTGTTGTGTGGTGAGCTGTGCGCGTGCGGCCGAGATGATCTCAGATCGCATCCCGAGGCGTTCGGCTATATTGAGGCCTGCCGAGGCGCCGGGAACTCCAAGCCGCAGCTCGTAGGTGGGAGCGAGCGTCTGCTGGTTGAAGCCGACTGCCGCGTTCAGCACTCCAGGATGCGAGGCGGCATAGACTTTGAGCGAGGTGAGGTGCGTGGTAATGCAGGTCCACGCGTTGAGCGAAAGGAAGTGCTGTGCGACCGCGACCGCGAGAGCCGCGCCTTCCTCGGGGTCGGTTGCGGAGCCGAGTTCGTCGAGCAGTACAAGGGTCGATGGCCCGGCATGGCGGCTGATGTGGTCGACGTTGACCACATGGGCGGAGAAGCTGGAAAGATTGCGCTCGATAGACTGAGCGTCCCCTATGTCTGCGTAAACAGCGGTAAACAGGGGGAACATGGCTTCATGCGCCGGGACAGGAAGGCCGGCCTGGGCCATCAGCGCAAGCAGACCCGTCGTCTTGAGCGCGACTGTCTTGCCGCCGGTGTTGGGGCCGGAGACGATGAGTTGGCGGGCGCCTGAAGCAAGTGCGAGACTGAGGGGAATCGGCTTCGTGTTCTCGGCGCGCATGCGAAGTTCGAGCAGCGGATGGCGAGCCGCTTTGAGCGAGAGACTGTCTCCGAAGGTCGAAGACACGCAATCAAAGTCGATCGAAAAGCGGGCGCGAACGAAGTGGGATTCAACCTCGGCGAGAATGCAAGCGCCGAGTATGAGGACATCGGCTTCCAAGGCCAGAGCCGCGGTCAGCGCGACCAGGATGCGGTGGATCTCGGACTGCTCTTCGTCCAGCAGGCGCACAAGTTCATTGTTCTGCTCGATCGTTTCGAGCGGCTCGACGAAGACAGTTTGTCCCGAAGAGGACGTGCCGTGGACCACCCCTGGAACCTTGCGGCGAAACTCGGCTTTGATCGGAATGACGAAGCGCTCTCCACGCACGGTAATGATGTCTTGCTGGGTAGATCCGTCCTGTGCAAGTGTGCGTGCGGCGCGGCGCAGCGAGGCTTCGATGGCGCGATGTTGCGACTCCATCGCGCGCCGGATGCGGCGGAGTTCAGGACTGGCATCGTCGGCAATCGATCCGTCAGGTTCGATCTTGCCGCGCAAGGTGCGCAGGAGCGGGGCGAGATCGTGCGGAAGCAGGTCAGCGGAAAGTTCCCGGATTGCGGAGCCAAGACGCGACGATGTTTCGCGTGAGGTGAAGAGATTGCGCCAGGCGGCGACGCGCTCAACGATGTTGAGGAGTTGCAGGACTTCAATCGCTTCCAGGGCAGTGCCGGAGACGCGAGATTTCTCCAGCAACGCGGTAGGGTCGAAGAGTCCGTGAAAGTCGAAGCTGCCGCCGGAGTTGAGGAAGGCGCGCAGGTCCGCCGTGCGGAGTTGCTGCGACTCGATCCACGAGAGGTCGGTCGAGGGCTCGAGCGCAAGAGTGAAGGCTCGACCCAGCGGGCTGACGGCCTTCGCGGCGATGTGCTCGCGAAGACGCGGCCACTCCAGGGCAGCGGAACTGGCTTCAACGAGGGGGGCTGGGACGAGTGGCAGCAACGATGTCACTTGTGTATGGTATTCCCGTGAAGGCGGGTGTGGTAGTCAGAATGGAACTGACGGCCAGCCGAGCGCGTAGTCCACTATGCGCGCACATGATGAAGCAAGCGCGTGGAGGTTTTACGATGGTTTGCACTCAATGTGGATGCGAACAGATGGCGGGAGCGCAGTTCTGCCGGCAATGCGGCATTAAATTCGAGGTGTCGGGCATGCCGCTGCAAACGTGGTCGCCTTCCCAAACAGCGCCGTACAGACAAGAGCAAAAATTGCGAGTGACGCAGAATTTTCAACCGCTGGGGATCATGTGGTGTGTGTTCGGTGTGTACCGGCTGGCAAGAGGCATCGTCGCGGCAACGATGCTGGGTGCGATCGCGCACGAAGGACTATTTGGCGATGCGCCGGCGTTCCTCCCACATCTCTTGGGCGCCTTGGGCCCGGTGATCGCGGTCATGTCGGCGCTGCTCGCGGCGCTTTCACTTTTGACAGGTTACGGGTTGCTAACACGAAAGCCTTGGGGGCGTACGCTTGCCATCGTCATGGCAATACTTACCTTGATCAAGCTCCCGCTGGGCACGGCTCTTGGAATCTACACGCTCTGGGTGCTGGCCCCGGCGGCCTCCGGGCTGGAATGGGAGACTATGCAGCGGGCCGAGCAGGTTCACGGCTGACCGTTGGTCGTGTTCGCGATTGGGACGTAGACTGGCTGGATGGACTTTCCTGGAATGCGCATGCGGCGCCTGCGCCGGACGGAGGCGTTACGATCCCTGGTGCGGGAAACGCACCTGCGCCCGGATGCACTGATTTATCCGCTCTTTCTGGTCCCCGGCGAAGGCATTCGAAAGCCGATCGCCTCCATGCCCGGGTGCTTCAATCTGTCGGTGGATGAGGCGGTAAACGAGGCGCGGGAGTGCGCCGCGCGCGGACTCGGCGGCCTGCTGCTATTCGGGCTCCCGCCGGAGAAGGATGAGCGAGCGAGCGGCGCATGGGCAGCCGACGGAATCGTTCAGACAGGGCTGCGCGCGCTAAAGCGGGAACGATCTCTGGTAAACCTGGCGATGATCGCAGACGTCTGCTTGTGTGAGTACACCTCGCACGGGCACTGCGGAATCGTGGCACGGGATGATGAAGGCATCGACACGCACTATGAAGTTGAAAATGATTCCAGCGTCAAGCTGCTGGCAAAGACGGCGGTGTCGCTGGCCGAGGCCGGAGCTGATGTGATCGCGCCCAGCGACATGATGGATGGGCGTGTAGCCGCTATTCGCGAGACTCTCGACGCGGCGGGGCAGCAGCACACGCCCATAATGAGCTACGCGGCAAAGTTTGCTTCGGCATTCTACGGGCCGTTCCGCGAAGCCGCGGACTCGGCGCCTCAGTTCGGTGACCGCAGGAGCTATCAGATGGATGGCGCCAACCTCCGCGAAGCGATGCGCGAAGTGACGCAGGATGTTGCCGAGGGCGCCGATATGATCCTCATGAAGCCCGCCATGCCCTATCTCGACGTGCTGAAAACCGCGCGGGAACGCTTCGACTTGCCGATAGGGGCTTACCAGGTATCAGGCGAGTACAGTATGCTTCAGGCGGCGTTTGAGCGAGGCTGGCTGGAGCGCGAACGCGCCATGATGGAATCGCTGTTATCTATCCGCCGCGCCGGCGCCGATTTCATCGTGACGTACTTCGCCAAGGACGCAGCGGAAGTGATCGGATAGGAAAATGAGCCAGTACGGGAGCCCATTGAAGTGGCCGGCCGATCAAACTCCTGTCGAACCCGGGATTGATTATCGCGCCCAGTGGCGGGCATTTGCGCTGCGGCGCTATATCGCGCTGTTCTTCCTCTTTACCTGGATTCCGCTATCGATCGCGTTGTTCGAAATCTCGCGCAACGGCTGGCACCAGCCGGTCCTGAGCCTGATCGTTATCTTCGCCTGGTTGGCAGCTGCGCTGGCCGCGGTGTGGTGGGCGGGAGAATTTCGCTGTCCGCGATGTCGCAGACGATATGGGGCCTTAGGACACAAAAAGGGCGATGTAAACCTAACACGCGGAATCTTCGACAAGGTCTGTGCGAACTGCAAGCTGCGAAAGTTTGAACGAGTGGGATAGCTTTCACAAGCGTCCGGCGAGGAGATCGTCGAGTTCGGCAAATACATCAGCCAGCACGATGACGACGGGGAAGCCAATGATCGCCAATCGATCCGTGACTCGCTCGAAGCCTTTTCTTGACCCCAGATATGCCTGACGCCGAATCGGGTCGATCAGCCAGATGCTCTTCACACCCATCGTGACGTAATCGTCCACGCGCTCCTGCATCTCTGCAAGCGTATCGTCTTTCGATAGAACTTCGACGCATAAGACCGGGGCTATGCGAACGATAGGGTCCAAATTATCGTCTGGTCTGACAAGACAAAGGTCCGGAATGCGAAAATTCCGGGAACTCGTTTGGACCCTCTGCTCGAGAAGCGGCAACAAGCCCCATGCTCGGCGGTTCGCCTGGAAGATCGAAAAGAAGATTCCCTGCAGAAGACCGTGTGGCTTCTCACCCATATTTCTCTCTCTGATCTCGCCGTCAACATAGTCGCGATCCGGTCGGTATGTGGTACTCAAATACTCCGAGACTGGGATGAGCACGGGCGTAGCCATGGACCTAGTATGCTCTTGCGAAATCGGCAGGCGCAAGCCTGGCTTGACTGCTCGCGTAAAATGAAATGTCAACGTGCATTCGGCACAACCCCCCTCACTGGAGAGAGCTTTGGCAGAGACTATTTTCGACGTTGTAATTGTTGGCGGCGGACCCGCCGGATATACCTGCGCGATCCGCGCCGCGCAGTATGGACTGAAGGTCGCCATCATCGAGAAGACCGACAAACTCGGCGGAACGTGTCTGCACTGGGGCTGCATTCCAACCAAGACCATGCTGTTTTCAGCGGAAGTATGGGATCACCTGAAGCACGCGGGCAGCTACGGCATCGACGGCGTCGACGCGCCCAAACTGAACTGGAACAACCTCATCAAGCGCAAGAACGACGTGACAATCAAGCATGCCAAGGGTCTCGATTTTCTCATGAAGAAGAACAAGATCACCGTCGTCAACGGTCATGGGCGGCTGACCGGTGCGGCCAAGGACGGCGTGCATACCATCCATGTGACCGACGAGGACAAAGGCAAGCCGAAGGACGCGCAGGCCGAAGGCTTTAACAAACAGGGGATCACCGAGGTACAGGCGAAAAAGGTGGTGCTCGCGACCGGCTCCGACGCTCGCATGCTGCCGGGCTACAAGGCGGACGAGACCATCATGACCAACATGGAGATCCTGACCATTCCGTCCATGCCGAAGTCGCTGGTGGTGATTGGTTCGGGCGCAGTTGGGGTGGAGTTCGCGTCGGTCTTCAAGAGCTTCGGCGCGGACGTGACGATCATCGAGGCGCTGCCAAGAATCGTCAACGCGGAGGATGAGGAGATCTCAAAGGAGTTGCTGCGGCTCTACAAAAAGCGAGGGTTCGAAGTCTTTGTCGGGGCGAAGGTCGACAAGATCGAGAAGAAGGATGGCGGCGCGGTAGTCTCATTTACGGACTCCGCCGGCAAGCCGCAATCGAAGACAGCGGAGAAGGTGCTGGTGGCTGTCGGTCGAGCCCCGCGGACCTACGACTGCGGCCTTGACAAGGTCAGGATTACGCCCGAGCGCGGCTTCATCATGACCAACGAGTGGATGGAGACTACAGAGCCTGGGGTATACGCCATCGGCGATATCGTCGGTGCGCTGCCGCAGCTTGCCCACGTCGGTGCCATGTGCGGGATGGTCGTGGCGGCAAAGCTTGCGGGCAAGTACGCCCGTCCGGTCAACCGCCAGCGCATTCCAGGCTGCACCTATTGCGATCCGCAAATCGGGTCGGTCGGCATGACCGAGGCCCAGGCGAAAGAGAAAGGCTATCAGGTCAAGATCGGCAAATTTCCCTTCGTCGGCAACTCCAAGGCGACAATTCTGGACTCGCATGATGGCTTCGTAAAGGTAGTCTCAGATGCGAAGTATGGCGAAATTCTGGGCGTCCACATCATCGGACCCAATGCGACCGAGATCATCGCCGAATGTGTAACGGCGATCGAGCTTGAAGCCACGGTAGAGTCGATGATGTTCACCATCCACGCGCATCCAACGCTAGCCGAAAGCCTGCTGGATGGATTCGCCAGCGTCGAGGGCATGGCCGTAAACGTATAGGACCGTAGATTTGTTCATCCACCTGCTCTCGCTCGGCCGCATCTCCTATACCGATGCCCTCGCCATTCAGCAGCGCGTCATCCAAGCCCGCAAGGCCGGCCTGATCGCCGACACCCTCCTGCTGCTGGAGCATCCTCCCGTGATCACGCTCGGTCGCAATGCCCGGCGCGAAAACGTCCTCGCCGCCGATGAGTTCCTCGCCCGCAAAGGCATCGAATTGCATGAGATCAACCGCGGCGGCGACGTCACCTATCATGGCCCCGGCCAGCTCGTTGGCTACCCCATTATCGATCTGCGCGGCGACCTGCCGGGGAAGCGCGGACCGCATCTTGGGCCGGTCGACTTCGTGCGCCTGCTCGAAGAAGTCCTCATCCGCACTTGTGGCGAGTTTCGCGTCCTCACCGAGCGCGTGAAGGGATGCACCGGCGTCTGGACCGTCCCAAATGGAAGCGCCCCAGCCAACAAGATCGCCGCCATCGGCGTGCATGTCTCGCAAGGCGTCACCTCGCATGGCTTCGCGTTGAACGTGACCACGGACCTGCGCGACTTCGACTGGATCGTCCCCTGCGGAATCCGCGGCAAAGGCGTCACCAGCCTCGAACGGGAATCCCCCCTCGAACCTGCCCCAACCCTCAACGACGCGCTGAACGCCACCGCTCGCAGTTTCGGTCGAATCTTTAATCGGCAGATACTTTGGACCGAATCGCTCGAGCAGTTGCTAGCAACGCCTGCATCGGATGTTCTATAACCGCCCACTTAAAGCCAGCCGTCGGCTCCAAGTCTTATAATCCAGTGGCGCGGTTCCGCACCCCAGCAGCAACGAAGGATGATCCATGCCGACTGAAGTAGTCATGCCCCAGATGGGCGAGTCCATCACCGAAGGCACCCTCACCAAATGGCTCAAGAAGCCGGGCGAATCCGTTCAACGGGACGAACCCCTGTTTGAGATTTCTACCGACAAGGTAGACGCTGAAATTCCATCCCCCGCCGCCGGCGTCATGGGCGAGATCAAGATCGAGGAAGGCGCGACCGTCCAGATCAACACCGTCGTCTGCACCATCGACGAAGCTGGTTCAGCCTCCGCGCCCGCTTCCACGCCCACGCCCGCCGCGCCTCAGACCGATCTCAAAGCCGACTCCGCCACCCCCGCGGCCGAAGCGACCGCGGCTCAAGATGAAGCGATCCCCCCTCCGCAGCCCGAGTCGGCTGCCGATGCCGGCCCCGGCACCGAAATCGGCATGCCCCAGATGGGCGAATCCATCACCGAGGGCACCATCACCAAGTGGCTGAAAAACATCGGCGACACCGTGCAGCGCGATGAGCCTATCTTCGAAATTTCGACCGACAAAGTAGACGCCGAAATCCCCTCCCCCGTCGCCGGAACACTCACCGAGATACGAGTCAAGGAAGGCGCCACAGTCACAGTCAACACCATCGTAGCCGTCATCGGCGGAGGTGTTGGCGCATCGAAGCCGGCCACTGTCGCCGCACCCGCGCCAAAGTCCGAAGCTGCACCCGCCCCTGCATCTCCCGCCTCAGCCGGCGAGACCCCGCGCTCGTCTCCGCTGGTGCGCAAGATCGCAAGTGACAACAGCGTGGACCTGCAACAGGTTCCAGGCACCGGAGCCTCCGGCCGCATCACCAAGCAGGATATTCTCGGCCACCTCGAGAACCCGTCCAAATCATCAAGCCAGTCCGGCGGCCAGCCTACAACCCCCGGCATCACCGCGGCGGCGCAGGCTCCGCAGCAAAGTCCCAACCAGACAGCCAACCAGGTCGCCGGCAGCGCCGGAACCAGCACGCCGGTCCAGGCTTCCCTCTCTGCCGTGCAATCCGCTCCCGCCACCACCGCGCCCGCCAAGGCCGCCGGCGGCGTGCAGCAGCTTGGCGAGCTCGTCCCCATGACCAAGATGCGCGCCATCATCGCCAAGCGCATGGTCGAGTCCAAGCACACCAGCCCGCACGTCCACACCGTCTTCAAGGTCGACATGACCCGCATCGTGCGCCTGCGCGAGAAGGAAAAGAACAAGTACGAGCAGCGCAACGGCGTCAAGCTCACCTACATGCCCTTCATCACGCGGGCTGCCGTCCACGCGCTGCGCAAGCACCCCGTGGTCAACGCCGCCATTCAGGGCGACGCTATCCTCTACAACAAAAACATCAACATCGGCATCGCGGTCGCGCTCGAATGGGGCTTGATCGTACCCGTCATCAAGCAGTGCGAAGAGAAGAACTTCCTCGGCGTAGGCCGCGCCATTGTCGATCTCGCCGAGCGCGCCCGCGCCAAAAAGCTCGCGCCCGATGAAGTCTCCGGCGGCACCTTCACCATCACCAACGCCGGCATCTTCGGCGAGCAGTTCGGCACGCCCATCATCAACCAGCCCCAGGCCGCCATCCTCGGCGTAGGAGGCCTCAACAAGGAAGCCGAGGTCCTCACCGACAAGGATGGCAACGACTCCATCGCCATCCGCTCCATCCAGCGCTTTACCCTAGGCTTCGATCACCGCATCGTCGATGGCGCCGACGCCGGCAAGTTCATGAGCGACTTCAAGACCTATCTGCAGGATTGGAACGAAGACATCGGGTAGCCGCTAGACCGCCGGATCAGTTCTCACAGCCGGTTCAGCAGGTTTCTCAGCAGCTGCCTCTCTTCGTTGGAGAACTGGCCTGAAGTCGGCGTCTGCTTTCGTATATAGCGCAGGTTTAGATTCACCACGTCCGAACCCAGGATGACAAACAGGTTGCCGGAGATCGGCCTCCAATACGCCTCGCGACTTACATTCGCGTCCGCCTCGAGCGCCTTGCGGTACTCGTCTCGCAGAAAACGGCGTGGCGCAGCTAACATAATGCTCTGCAGGCTGCCGTCGCCGCCCAGCATCTTATCCTGCACCTGCCCCTGGTAAAGCGTGTTCGACTTGGTCAGCACGTCGGCTTCCAGCAACAGATCGTCGGACGGCAGTAACATGCCGGAAAGCAGCACATGCCACTCCGATATGCGCGGCAGCACCACCGTGGCCAGCACGCCCTTCTGCCACCCCAGCCTCATATGTCCGCGCAGCCCACGATAATGCCGGATCGTCCAGTTCAAGGTCAGCGCGAATAATACGACCAGCAGGTACAGCCGCCACAACACGCAAAGGTTCATCCAGTACACGGCATGGAGGCTTCGGAAAAACTCCGGACGATGCGCGTCGAAGAAGCTCACGCTGTAAGCGCCGGAAAAGACGTTCTGAAAGTCCGCCGCGCCTCCGCAGCGCCGCAGCGCGCCGCTCCAACTGGCCCACATCCAGCCCAGGCACAGCGGCACCACCGCCTGCAGTATGGATCGGGTAATCTCTTCGCTTCTACTTTGAATGAGGGTCTTGCGCGGTACCACAAAGCCGAGAATCAGCCGCGCCACCAAGCCGGGTCCAAACAGATATGCACCCAGCAGCAGCGTAAAGGCAATGGCCAGCACTCAGGCGGCAAGCTCCCGCAGATCCGAGAGCCGCAGCGTCATCATGCCCAGCGACGTAGGAATTCGTGCCGCTTCCGTCGCACGCAGTTCTGTGAGCACCTCATCCTGATGGCTCTCGATAAACCGAAACATCTCATCCTTGATGCGGTTTTCATTCGCCGCGATGTTTAAGTCAATCAAGTCCAGCACATGCTCAATCTCTCGTCCGTTCATCCATGCTCCAGGCGTTTCTACCGACGTTGAGATACCGTGATGGCGTAAAGCGTACCATGCGCTATGGCGAAGAAAGGGCGAAGAAGCGAAATAGTACATACACCCCTACTCAAACCTCCTCGCCAATACCTTGCTACAGCGCCCTCTTCGCACGCAGCACACGCTCCACCGCCTCGTCCACTGTCGCTCCCACCGCGCTCAGATGCCCCATCTTCCGCCCCTTGCGCGGCTTCAGCTTCTCGTAAAGGTGCAGCCGAACCCCATGCACCGCCAGCGCCTTATCGAAACACACCTCGCGCGCCGTGCCGTCGGCGTTCAGCCACAGGTCTCCCAGCAGATTCGCAATCGCCGCCGGCTGCACCACATCCACATCCCCCAGTGGCAGGTCGCATACCGCACGAATCGCCTGCTCGAACTGGCTCGTCACGCACGCCCGCTCGCTCTCGTGATAGCTATTGTGC
>CAXTPN010000024.1:0-232 GCA_964246125.1 uncultured Acidobacteriaceae bacterium | reverse complement strand
AGCTCGTTCACCAGCAAATCACCACCCGCCGCCACAAACATCTCCACGGCCAGCAACCCCTCAAGCTGAAACGTATCCGCAATCTCGCCCGCAATCTCCCGAGCCTTCAACTCCAGCGCCTCCGGGATCGCCGCCGGAATGACGCTCCAATCCAGAATCTGGTTCTCGTGATGGTTCCAGGCCGCCGGATATACCTTCACCTCGCCACTCGGGCTCCGCGCCACCATCACGC
>CAXTPN010000023.1:5489-20624 GCA_964246125.1 uncultured Acidobacteriaceae bacterium | reverse complement strand
CTTTACTTTCGGTGGGTGTTCCTCAATGCAGCCGGCGCCGTGATCGGGAAGAGCGCGACTTACGCAAACGGCGTGAACTAAACCAGACCAACAGCTGGATGTTGTGCCGAGCACTCGGCGGCCAACCACGAAGCTGTACCTTCAGAACCTGGAATGTATACAAAGTGACCCATCATGAGTAACAGCATGACAACAAACATGAGCCAGTCGGATCGGGAGAGTCTCATCCTTGAGCATTTTCCACAGGTGAGAGCACTCGCCCGAAACTTCCGAAGGCATCTCCCTGAACGTATAAATGTTGATGACCTGATTTCAAGCGGAACGGTTGGTTTGATAAAAGCCATCGACAGTTTCGATCCGGCAGCGAACGTCAAGCTGAGTACGTATGCAGAGTACCGGATTCGGGGGGCGATGATAGATTTCCTACGGTCTACGGACTGGGCGCCTCGTCAAAGGCGCAAGATGAGCCGCCAAATTCAGGCTGCTACCTCTTCTGCGGAGCAACGTCTCGGCCGGGTCCCCACAGAAGAAGACATTGCTGTTGAGCTGGGACTATCGCTAGCTAAATATCACCAATGGTTGGTAGATACTATAGGATTGCAAATCGTCTCTCTTGAAAGGCAAGCAACAACGTTTGGTGAACCGCCCTCTAATGCCGAGCGCCATCTGGCTATGCCTGAGAGCGAATCACCAGAGTCTTTACTAGGGCGTGTCGAGCTCGAGAGAGTGATAGCGGCAGCAATTAACCAATTGACGGATCAGGAACGCGCAATATTGCGAATGTATTACTACAAAGAACTCAAGTTACCCAAGATTGCACAACTTCTTGGGCTGCACGTGTCCCGTATTTCCCAAGTGAAAAAGCAGGCTCTTTTAGGGCTCCGGTTAGCCATCAGAGATGGTCGGCAAACTAGCGCGCGCGGAAGCGGAGCGAGGCGCCTAGATACTCAACCGGAGGGCGCGTTCGGTGACGGCACTTCTTTCAAGAGAGTAAGCTGCCCAAGCTGCGAGGTCCAAGTAGAAGTCGCGTAATTGTGATTCAACGTTCAAATAAGATGACAACACTTCAGATTGAAGTGATCGCTGCCCCGTTCAGTGGTTGAGTCGATCACTAGACCGGGGCAATGATCCCAGGAGAACCAGGAGAAGTCGCGAGTAATTTCAAAACGCTGTGTGTGCCGCACCACGCCGAACAGCACACACAGAATGACAACTCAAAACCAAAAGCAGAGGATAGCGTGAATGATTGGACCCATACCCATGGTTGACCACCTTCCCCGAAGCATCAGCTGAGCATGACAGCGTTGGACGAGGCCGACGCGTCTTCTGCTTCGTTGTGAATACTAATCGCTCACATGAAGTCAAGTGTTGAAATGCTGCGGATTTCTAATAATAATTATGGCGATTAAATCGGCATTTCGAGGTAGGGGTTAAATCTTTAATAATAATAGTGCCTTGTTAACGCCACCAGGTCAGATACGACTCAGGTGGAGAACGACTTTTAGACCGAATTGGTTATGCGGCGTGGGCTGGGCCGTCAATCGCCGGGATACTAAATCTTCATCCTCTCCTGTGGTTTTTCTCTAGTCGGTGAACATCGCTCACCGTCAGGCCGCCGTACTTAGCTTTCCAGTTGGTAGTAGGCCGCTTCGCTGATGCCATTCTGGCGGCACAACTCGGCTGTTTTCATCCCCGCCTCTCCCTGCTTCAGGACAGCGGCGATCTGCTCCTCCGTGAATCGACTGCGCTTTATTTCGTCTCCCTTTCCGCGAGCTTTCCGCTCGCTGGGAGACTCTATTCTGACCTGCGATTGAGAAGCACCATGTGAAGCTTGGAAAGCACCGGCCGGCAGTCGGCTCTCAGCAAAAACTCGATGTCGCTTGTCAAATAAATAGCCGATTTGAAAGGCAGCAATCCGGGGACCTGCTTTGGAATATTTGTATCGACCACATCACGTTACGTGCGTCGACGGTTCCATTAGCTGATCGCCCGGTTTTTCCAAAACGATATCTGCCGCTACTTCGGCGACGGAGTCAAACTGAATGCAGCACCGTTGTTGCCTAAACCACCGTATGTAGCAAATCCGTACATAACGCCCGTCGGTCCCAAAGTTAAGCTGCCGGCCGGATCAACTGCGTCTGCGGGGGTAAACGTATGGACTACCGCAGAATTGAAATCACCACTGATCTGAGCACTTAAGCGGAGAATCGCGCCATAACTCTTGGGCGAAATCAGCGTTCCAGTGCTGCTTACGAATATATTGCCGCTGGTGTCGAAGATAGGCGGGGCAAAAGGAGAACCGCTATCGGCCCCGTCCTGGAAAGCGTAGATCTGCTTGAACGTCCAACTCGTGCTACTGGCTGAAGGTTGCAACTGGAACACGGCTCCGCAGCCGGGGTACTTGCCCGCAACGGAGGTACATGCGCCGCCGCCTCCGAGCTGAGCGGCACCGTAGATAAACCCGTCCGGGCCCACGGTAATACCCTCCGGATTCCACGCAATACTTTCCGGTCCACCGAAGGAAAACACAATAGTTGTAGCCCAGGTTGTTGAGCCCGGAGCCGGGGGTGTGAGCTTAACAATTGTTCCGCCTTGATACGCGCCGTTGTAGGCAAGCGAAACATAAAGCTCCCCGTTGTAAGCAACTATATACTGCGCATATGAACCTTCGCCCGCGCCGTCAAAGGTATGAATCACCGTCTCGGCCAAAGGCGCGCCACTACCAGGCGTGGAGAGTTCGTATACGATGCCAGCGTTTGTGCTCCCGCCGAAATTGGTAATGCCATACAGATTGTTGTTTAGAATAGCTAGAAAAGTCGGTCGCGACCCATCGGTCCCGCCTTGGAAGGAGTGAATGATGGTTTTGGTTGCGTGCTGGCCGCTCTTGTCCACGATCATCGAATACACGGTCCCGTTGCACTCGTTTTTGGACGGACATCCTCCGCCATACGTTGTACCGTAGAACACGCCGTCAACATACAAAGGCGTCGCATTTCCCGCCGTTCCATCAATTCCGGCCGAAAACTCGTACAGTGTAGTTTCGGTCCAGGGCTCGTCGTTAGCTATAGCTGATGGCGGCTTCAATTCGAAGAATGTACCGCACGGTGAACTCGAGGCCGTACAAGCAGCGGGACCACCAAAATAGGAAACTCCATAGAAGTTTCCGGAAGGAAGGCGCACCGGAGCGCCAACGGGCTGTGAGACGGTGGCAGGAGCGCCGCCCGTCGACGTAGCGGAAAAATCGTAAATCTTCTTGTAGATCTGCGCAGCAGCAGCGACAGGAAGGAGGGCCGCGAGACTGCAGCCGAGCATGCCCCGAATTGCTAATCCATGCATCATAAATGTTTAATTTTCTGTCTACCCGCGGCGCTCCAATTCGGTATTGTTACAGTGAATTTATTCTAATCAATCAGAAATTCTCGCGCAATCGTTTTTTTTTCGCCAGTTTAGCCGGTTTGTTATTTGAACGATTGGTATCCTTGTTATCCGTGCCACAAGCGACCGAAGATCGCGGATAAGGCAAGAACGGTCTGCGATCTATACAGTAGCGGCGTGTTAGCCTCTTGGCGGTGCTCAGGTTGGCTGCCAAACTGTTGCTGGGCGAACACGTCGCTCGGCGTCCGCCAAAAGCCAGGTCCAAGAGTGACAAGGCTGAACTCAGGACGCCGGACCAACTCCATTTCCCATCCATTCTGGCCAGGGGTATCAATCACGCCACAAGTCGTGGCTCGGGGGCCCTCATATGAGTCAGGAATAAAAGAGGTGAGATTTGCTCTTCTCGCCCGGCCTTTTAAAAATGGAGAAAGTACCTCGTTTTTTGGCACTATTCTTGTGTGAGTGTCTTACTTGATTCGGTCGTCAGTGCCGTACTTGATTTGATCGTCGTCCCGCTAACGATCCTCTGGGCTCTTGCCGAGGGCTTTGATACGTGGATCGAGCGCCGCAGAACCCTGCGTCCGTTAAAAGCGAGTCGCAAGTCTCAACACTATTTGCTATGAGCCGCCCTAACCTTACGTCTCGACACGCCGGTACTTCGACGGTTAACTACCCATCGATCTGTTGGAGAGAGCTTTCGGCTTATCAGACGATAGATAGGCATCCGTCACCCGACCTTCTCGACGCATATTTTCTTAGAAGACTACCGGCACAGCAACTCGCTCTTCACAGAGACCCCGAGCTTCTAGCTATACGTGCTCATATCCGCGGATGCCAGCGATGTATTGGTTACGCGGTTAGAAACCGATCTGAGGTGTCGGTTCTTCGCAGGCTACTCAGCGGCGCTATAGTTACCAGCCTTATGACTGGTCCGCACATATGAGTATTAGCTCATTTAGTGAGTTCTTAAGGCGGTTCCAACTGAGCGCCGGGTCGTTCGGCAGTCTTCGCTCCATCAGTAGTTCACTTACTTGGGACGCGGCTTTTTGAGTGTGGTCACGCCGTCCGAAATATGGACCGTAACTAGGCACGCCTCCGGGAAGCGTGACCCGACGTGCTTCGAACGTCCGTCCGCGAAACATTCCTGCGTACCGTCCTAAGTGCGTTGACACACCTACCGCACGAGGATAGCGAGTTCCGCCCGTCTCGCTTGCGCCTCTTCGTTCGTATCAAAAGGGCGAGTATCCAACGTCGCTCCGAGTGCAAGACGACGTTCGTCGATCTGGCCTGCGGTGCCGGGCCAAACAGCCCATTTAGAGTTTACTAGAACGACATAGTACCTGATTTGGTTGATTGAGTCCATATAGATTCAGGGTAGCGCGAGGGGCGAGTGGGCGGTGCTTGGGCTATGCCGATAAACGGCTCCGATAGGAACCGGTCTGTCAATGAGATGCGTAAAGCGCATGCCATCACAAAACAGTGACGTTTCCTCTTGATGATGGAACGATATCGCGCCGTCGGCTCGTATGCAGGAACACTGCCCATCTGCAGCTCATCAAGCCGATCCGGTAAGTGCGACATAGTGTTAGTGGACTCGCTGAGGGTACAACCGACATTCCTTCCGCACAAACAAAGGGGGCACGCAAGTCGGCCAGGAGACCGCGTTACTCACAGTCGTTTCGGACGCCAATTGCGCACCGACAACATAAGGAGCCCACTTCTTCCCGACAGTGATGGCTGGCACCCAGATATCACCGGCTGAGATTACAACATAACGTGGAATTGAGGGTTGGTCTCTGCAGGGGCTTTAAAGGAGGGCGGGACTGCTCCTCGATCTGAGCCAGGGGTTATTGGTCTGCCGAATTGGTTAATCACAAAACATCCCAAAAAATATAGTCGCAGCTGCGCCCTAAACAGCCGATTAGAACAGCAGTAAGATTATGAAGTCCGGCATCTCATTACTCCTCGTGAGCCTGTTCATGGGTTCAGGCGTCGCGTTTAGCCAAACCAGTCCAGCTGTGCCTGCCGCGTACCAGAATCTGTACGCAGAGCTCCAGGGTGATGTAAGCGCGTTTTCGCAGGCTATTTCCGCGTCATGGAATGGCTCTCACTATCCGACCGTGTTTTCGTCGCAGTTGCTTACTGCGAATTCCGACCAGGGTCCGTCACTTCTGGGATCTAACTACTATACGGGCACTGTGCTCCCGGAACTACAGGAAATGCAAGCGTTGGGCGTGACCGCCGTTTCCGTTCACATTAACTTTCCAATTCTCTACCAGCCCTACTACACAAATGCTCAGGACTTCCAGAGTTACGTCGCGTTTTATCAGCAATTGGCGCAACAAATCCGGGCTAGCGGGATGAAGTTAACTGTCGAAACGACAGTCGCCTCCGCGGGGGCGGGAAGCAATGGTGGGGTGTACGCGCCGTATTACTCGACGCTGTCGTGGAGCGACTACGTAGCCGGCCGAGCGCAGAATGCTGTGAACGTCGCGCAATTAATTCAACCCGACTATATGTCGGTAATTACGGAGCCCGATTCAGAATCGCAAAATAGCGGACAGCCGAATGCCGGTACGCCCGCCGGGAGTTTGCAAGAGCTACAGACCATACTTGCCGCCCTGCAAGTCGCGAACGTTACCAACGTTGCTGTAGGCGCCGGCGCAGGCACCTGGATCAGCTCCTTTTCAACTTATATCCAAAACGTTATATCGACGCCGGTCTCGTTCGTCGACCTTCATATCTATTCGGTCTCCAATGCGTTTCCCGAAAATGCGCTTGCTGCTGCCGGCATGGCTCATGCGGCGAATGTGCCAATCGCAGTGAGCGAGACGTGGTGCAAAAAAATTTCGGCCGCACAACTTCAAGGGGCTAGCGGGGCGCTCAATAATGAAGCGGTCGACGCATTGGGCACGTTTAGTTTTTGGGAGCCACTGGATCAAATGTACCTCCAAACCCTTGTAAACATGTCTCAAGCAGGCCAGTTTATGTTCATTGCGCCGTTCTGGACCAGTCTTTATTACTCATACCTCGATTACGGACAGTATGGAACGCAAACCCCGGACCAGATTATGGCCGCTTCGCATATCGCGGCCGTGAACGCGCGGCAAGTCGGGGCTTTCACACCGGTCGGTCTGGCTTGGGAAACGATGATCCTTCCTTCTGTTGACAGAACGGCTCCCCAGGTTCCTTCGCCGCCCACGATCGGGCAAGTTGGGCAGACCATCGTACAGCTTTTGTGGAGCCCAGCGACGGACAACGTCGGCGTGGCGGGTTATAACCTTTATCGCAATGGGACTCTGCTTTATACATCAAGTCTGATCAATTACAACGACAACTCGGTCGCGCCATCAACTTCATATACCTACACGCTGCAGGCGTTCGATGCGGCCGGCAACGTTTCGGCAATGTCCGCACCCGCGACGGCTACGACGCTCGCGGTCCCGGACCGAACATCCCCATCCGTACCAACCGGCCTACAAGCTGCCGCGGTGTCGGACCTCGCATTGAACATCTCTTGGCAGGCTTCAACCGACAACGTTGCGATTGCCGGATACCATGTCTACCGCGGCACAACCGCGAACTCATTAAGCATATTCGCGAGCACGCCCGCGACATCGTTTACGGATTCCAGCAGCAGCATGTATCCTAAAACCACGTTTTACTATGCGGTTACGGCTTTCGATGCTTCAGGCAACAGCTCTGCGCAGAGCGCAACCATAGCGGCTACCACGCTGCCGGATACCAACCCACCAACGGCTCCCACGACTCTAACGGCGGTTGCGCAAGGACCGCAACAAGTCGCCCTGAACTGGTCTGCTTCGACCGACGATGTCAAAGTAGTCGGGTACTCCATCTCGCGCGGCAAAACTCCGACATCAATGATCACGGTCGGAACCACAACCTCGACTTCTTTCGTAGACACAGCCGGATTGTCCGCCGCGCAGGTTTACTTTTACACGGTTTCGGCTTTCGACGAAGCTTCGAATTATTCGCCAGCGAGCCCAATGGCCACCCTCACAACACTGCCGGTCACAACTCCCCCTACAGTTTCGCTGCAAACGTCGGTTTCGCCATCTGCGATCGGACAGACGGTCACCTTCACGGCAACAGTTCGCCTCATCTCCGGCACGATTCCAAATGGGGAAACGGTGGTATTCCTAGCCGGGAGTACACAGATCGGTTCGGGTTCAACAAACGGCGGAGTCGCGACTTTCAGTACCGCATCGCTTGCCGTTGGCAGCAATCTAGTGACTGCGACTTATCCGGGGGACGGAGTGTACCAAGCAGCAACTTCATTGGCCGTTAATCAGGTGGTCAGCAGAAATGCAACCACAGCGACTGTGACGACTTCAGCGAACCCGACCAGTTATGGCCAATCGGTCACCTTCACGGCGTTGGTCTCCTCTACCGGCACAGTTCCGACCGGTAGCGTCACGTTTAGGAACGGTGCAACGCCGATTGGATCCAGTACGCTCGTTAACGGAGTCGCTACTTTTTAGACAAGCACTTTTAGCACGGGCACGAACTCAAAAACTGTCTTGTACGGGGGCGACCCGTCTTCATTGACCAGCACATCATCGAGCCTCAGCCAAATAGTGAATGCCGCTACAATTACGCTGGCTCTGAATTCCAGCGCGAATCCGTCGACGCCCAATCAACAGGTTACTTTCACTGGCACGCTCACGATTCCGAATGGCGGCATTCCAACAGGAACCATCACGTTCTCGCAAAGCGGAAGCGTGATTGGCTCTCCAATTACGGTCACCTCACGCCAAGCCAGTATTAGCACCAGCTTCGCCGCGACCGGCACTTACCAAATCACGGCGGTGTACTCCGGCGATATAAACTTCACCGCCGCAATTGCGCCGGCTTTCAGCCAGATAATCGCAGCGGCATCCACAACGACCAGTGTTAAGTCTTCCGGATCGCCGACGCCGGTCGGTACCTCCGTCATATTTACAGCAACGATTCACTCGTCGCCCGGTACCGTTCCGAACGGTGAAGGGGTCACTTTCACCGATGGAACAACTGTAATCGGTACGGGTGCAACCGCGAGCGGGATTGCAACTTTAACGACGTCCTCACTCGCGGTGGGCACACACACCATCATCGCGACTTATGCTGGGGATGCGAACTTCTCTCCTAGCACATCCGCGACGGTCTCTGAAACTGTAATCAAAAATGCTACGACGACGGCCGTGACGGCGGACTTAAATCCGTCCAACTACGGTCAGTCTGTCAATCTCTTGGCAATTGTATCGTCTCCAGGAGCCACGCCAACTGGCACGGTGACCTTCAAAAACGGCACAACGGCTATCGCTCAAGTAACGTTGGTCAATGGGACAGGCAGTCTGGCCACGGCCACGCTTCCCGTAGGCATCAATTCAATCACGGTCGCTTACAATGGCGACGGATCGTCCAACGGCAGCACGTCGCCGATCCTGAGCCAGCTGGTAAGCACAGCCCCTACGACAACGACTATTGCTTCCTCTTTGAACCCTTCGACACAAGGCAAATCCGTGAAGTTCACAGCCTCGGTGACATCCAGCAACGGAATCCCGAGCGGGACCGTAACGTTTACTCAAGGTGCGACAACCCTTGGAACAGCCACTCTAGTCGCTGGAAAGGCGAACTTTACAACGACCGCGCTGCCCAGTGGAACAGACGTGATTACCGCGACATACAACGGCGCGGCTAACTTCGCAGGCAGTTCCGCAACGTTCATCCAGACCGTCACCTAGATCTGGTTAATGTTGAATGCCATCAAGCGCTAGGCGTACGGCCTTGCTCGCTCCCTGGCTCTGCGGGTATGGACCGGCGCCGCTTCCTCGCTCGGGGATCCCACGATCCCTTGATTGGACACCTCTCGGAGCACCCACGCACCATGCTCCTGAGCGTTCTGCGAATCCTCCAATTTGCGGTAGGACCCTCGCAGAGCGATCGAGACGGCCCGCAGGCTCTTCAGTCCTACTCATCACATGATCAATATAATCAGCATCAGCAGCAAAAACACGATTGAGTACAATCCACAAGCACGTTTAGTTGAAGTGTATGAGCGGGGTCACCGTTTCGCAAACATCAGACTACACTCCGGGCGTAAGACGATGATCTTGACTTAACAGTGAAGTGTTATAAGACAGTATGCTGGCAAAGAAAATCCTAAGGCTCAGCGACACATTTTAATGTGTCGCCGACCTAACGCTTTATTATAATGACGGCAGCAGATCGCCTTGCACACGAAAGGCTCACACAGGAACGAAATCGGGCGCTGCGGCGTTACTCCGACGCCTGCAACACGTTCCAGTTAGCCGCTGAGACTGCTGAGGCAACCGATTACCGCAAATTAGAAGTGGCTGTTGCAGATTCCCGAATAGACTTCAAGCTGATAGACACTATGCTCGAAGGTTATTACCGCCGGCGCTGTTGCGAGATTCTACTCGTCTGAGGTTCTCTCGAAACACGAACGGACATGTGTTTACTCACTGTTGTGCAATGTCTATGGCAGTCAGGTTTTAAACACAATCGAACCACGGCGCGGCTTGCAGCTATGCGATTTACTTCGTAAGCGTCCGGTGAACACCGCCTTTCGCGAAAGACCAAGAGCGCTCATCTTTGTAAGTGAGGCGCTCAAGGATGACGCGAATAGTCGAGAGTACGCACGTGGTCGCCGCTGCGGAACCAGCTGTCAAACGTCACTACCGGTCCAAGCAGGAGCGACGTCGTATCGTCGAGGAATCACTGCAACCAGGCGCGTCGGTAGCAGTGGTTGCGCGGTCGCACGGCGTCAACGCCAACCAGGTTTTCAACTGGCGCAAGCTGTATAGCAAAGGACTGCTCAATCCGAAACCGACATCGACGCAACTGATGCCGGTGCGCATCGCCGAAGTAGTTAACGAAGAGCAAAGGCCAAAGCAACACAACTTCGGCACGATCCAGATCGAACTCGGGCAGGCACGCGTGCGCGTTGAAGGTCCGGTCGATCCTGACAGTCTCCGCCTCATCCTGGAGCACCTCCGCCGATGATCTCCTTACCCCACGCCACAAGCATCTGGATCGCCGCGGGAGTCACCGACATGCGGCGGGGCTTCACCGGCTTGAGCGCCGTCGCGCAGACCGTGCTGGAACAGAACCCCTACTCAGGCCACGTGTTTGTCTTCCGTGGTAAGCGCGGCGATCTGATTAAGGTGCTGTGGTGGGATGGCGATGGATTATGTCTGTTTGCCAAACGTCTCGAACGCGGACGCTTCCTCTGGCCGCAGGCCGACAAAGGCGTGGTCTCGTTGAGCCGCGCGCAACTCTCGATGTTGCTCGAAGGGATCGACTGGCGCAGGCCGATACGAACCGCTGTCCCTGCGCTCGCAATATAGAACATCTCTTCCTTAAAATGTTTCCAAATCTTAACTCCCTTGTTATGCAGGCGTGACATAGTTGCGGTAGGAACGCCGTGAGCACCCAGGCGAAGCGCGAGCAGCAACTCCCCGATCTCGATACGCTCGACGTGCAGGCATTAAAAGCACTCTTGCTTGCCAAGCAGTCTGAACTCGACTCGCGCGAGACCGAGATCGAGAACCTGAAGCTACTCATTCTCAAGCTCAAGCGTATGCACTTCGGTCCGCGTTCGGAGAAGTTCACCCACGACATCGAACAGCTCGAACTGCGGCTGGAAGACCTGGAAGCCAACCAGGCCGCGGCTGAGCCATTGCCGTTGCAAGCCGCAGCCGTCGTGTTGAACCAGAAAGCTGCGCGCAAGCCGGCGCGCCGTCCGTTACCTGCGGAACTTCCGCGTGAGACCGAAACCATCGCGCCCAGGCACGAAGCATGCCCCGACTGCGGCGGCAAGTTGCGGCCGCTCGGCGAGGATATATCGGAGACGCTGGAATATGTTCCGGCCCGCTTCAAAGTCATTCGCACGGTGCGGTCGAAACTGAGTTGCGGGTGCTGCTCGCGCATCGTGCAGGAACCGGCGCCGCACCGGCCCATCGATCGTGGTCTAGCCGGGCCCGGGCTTCTGGCGCATGTTGTGGTGGCGAAGTATGCCGACCATCTTCCCCTTTACCGTCAGTCCGAGATCTATGAGCGGGAAGGCATCGATATCGACCGCTCGACACTGGCCGACTGGGTGGGCGGCGTGAGCCGGACGCTGCGGCCGTTAATCGAAGCGCTGAGAAAGTATGTACTGAGCGCCGAAAAGCTGCACGGCGACGATGTGCCGGTTCCGGTGCTGGAACCGGGTAACGGGAAGACGAAGACCGGACGCTTGTGGACCTATGTGCGCGATGACCGGCCGGCGGGGAGCGAAGCCGCTTCGGCGGTGTGGTTCGCTTACTCACCGGATCGCAAAGGCGAGCATCCGGCCGCACACCTGAAGAACTATCAAGGCATTCTACAGGCGGATGGTTACGCGGGTTTTAGGCAGCTCTATGAAAAGGGCGGTGTCGTTGAGGCGGCCTGTTGGGCTCACGTGAGACGCAAGTTCCACGACCTGTATCAGGCGCATCGATCACCGGTGGCGAAAGAGGCGCTGGAGCGCATTGCGCAGTTATACGGGATCGAGAAAGATATCCGGGGAAGATCGCCGGCGGAGCGCAAAGAAGTTCGGCAAACCAGATCGAGACCGCTGCTGGAATCGCTGCATGTCTGGTTGAAAGCGACGATGGCGAAGATGTCGCGGAAGTCGGACGTAGCGTTGGCCATCAACTATGCGCTCGGACGCTGGCCGGCTCTCGCGTTATTTTGCGACGAAGGGCGCGCGGAGATGGATAACAACGCCGCCGAGCGGGCATTGCGCACGGTGGCTTTAGGACGTAAGAATTATCTGTTTGCCGGCTCCGATGCGGGTGGCGAACGCGCGGCGGCGATCTATAGCTTGCTTGGCTCGGCGAAGCTGAACGGGATCGATCCCGAAGCTTACCTGACGGCGGTGCTGCGGCGCATTGCCGATCATCCGATCAACCGGATCGAACAACTGTTGCCATGGAATCTCTTCGCGGTGGCTCCGGCGGCAGTCGAGGCGGCATGACTGTCAAAACCACCTCAAACGGAATCGTGTCCACAATCTCCGATCGTGGGCACGATTCGGAATGACATAAGGCGTGTGAAATGAACTGGCAACCACTCGAATCGAAGATGTTTGTTTCGGCGGCATACAACGCGGAGAAGAGCATCCTGTATCTGCGCTTCCATCGTGGCGACGTCTACCGCTACTTCGATTTTCCCCGGGACCGGTACGACCAGTTACTCACTGCGGAGTCCCACGGCCGCTACTTTCTCAGCCGCATTCGGAACCAGTTCCCCTACGAGCGCCTCGCAAAGCTCCAAGCCGCTTGATAAGTCAAGCCGGTAGTCACCAGACGCTTACTTTACTTCAGAGTCCAAAACGTTACTAAACAGTCGTGAGTTAGCGGCGCGGGCTCAACTTCGCCTTGTCCAGAAGCGCCGTTTGGCTGAGTGAATATTACGCTATTCATCCAAGTGACCTTTGCATACGTTTCCCGTGGACCCGTGAAGAATCGAAAGGCCTGCACTGCTGCGGCGGTCTGCACAACATTCGGAGATCCCCACTCGTCGGAGACGCTTGTATCCTCAAAATCTTGAAAGTACCATTGGGATCCGAAAAAGTCCTCAGTACCGCCATATACAAAGCTCACGTTAGAATCTGTAGTGAAGGTTGGATTTCCTTCCAAGTAACTCGCGGTGTTCCACTCCGGTATAAACGACGAAATCACTGACTCAATTTCGCCCGGACTGCCTGAATAGTTCAGACAAGTATGCACTGCGTAGGGAGCGATGTTGATGACTTGGTCGTGCGCCATATGATAATGATTGCGTGTGCCGCCGGTCAAGCTAGGAGGTGTTGTTCCCCTTGCGTATTCAACTTGCGCAAAAACCTCCGAAGTCGAAGCAGAAGTGTTAGTTACGTTAACCGTACAGCCTGTGGTAAATGGAATCATAAGACTTCGGTAAGATCCAAAGCCATCAGGAGCTACATTTCCGCCGATGTTCCGGGTCTTCCAATCAGTCGTCTGGAACGCCTCCATAAAGAATGTCGAAAAAGTTGAGTTTTCACCCGGATAGGGCTCTCCGTTACACTCAAACCCAATTAGATCCGATCCGTTGTAAGGGGTTATTGTGACTTGCACTTTCAATAGCGTACCCGCCCCACTTAACTGAGCGATGGAAATCACGTTGCACCCGGGGTTTGAAGTTGGTTCGCAGTTCGAGCCTTGCACGTAACCATACTCGGTCACGGCTACGTTGGATGCTCGAGTGTCAGACGGCGCAGCGGTTGCGATCCAAATTGAGCGAACGGGATCGCAGGCAAACATTGCAAACGACTCGGCGCTAATCGCAATGACCGGTTTGCTGGCTGGAAGTGCTGCGGGGGAACATGAGCCTGCCGGATCGTGCAAGAACATCCGAACGGAAGCTTCAGGAGAAATGTCCGCTCCGCTCATGCTCGAGTCGGCACTGGAGTGGATGTCCTGGGCCTGAAGATTAAAACACGAGACTGAAATGAGCAAGAGCGTGAGTGGCGATCTCACTCGACTACATCCCTCGCGATCCTTAACATCGTGAATCGTCATAGACCGCCATTCTACGACGCTGGCAGGCGTTGAAAGATCGATTCTCCCCACCCCCCATAAAGGAGACTGACGTTGTAGGACTCGTAACTCAGACGTGGCCACCCGCCCGGTTATAGCCAGCACTGCCGAGTGCTTGAATCAGCCGGTTGCAAAGAACTGAGTCTCGGCATTCTTCCCTACCGTGAAGCATCGGTATGACAATTGATGCCTTAGTGACCCCTTGATCTGTGATCGGACAAGATACACATTGGTAACAGCATGGACCTGCTCCTTGTTCGCATGCTCTTAGTCGGTTTGTTCTCACTAAGGAGCATCGAACCCATCCGACTCATCTCTTAGACCACTCTCGCTTTTGTAACAATCGGATTGGAATGTCGTGACAGGGTCGTCAACGTAGAGCAGCGGCGTTACGGCAATCCCATTGCTCCACGAGCCCATGGAGATTTGCTGCGCACTACCGTTGCCCAACGCTATGTTGCAATCTGTGTTTTTTATTCCGCAGTTAAGGGTAGCTACGCTCAGTTTCCAGCTCACGTTGTAATCGCGGTCATCCACGCTCTGGGGAGGCGGGACGGTATCAAGACTGGTGTCAGTTAGTGAGAAGTAGTGGTTCCCAATTTGTTGTGGAGAACCTCGCGGATCGCTGATCACTTCCAGAAAAGAACGTGCTGTGCTAACGGGCGCGGGAAGAGCCTGCCAAATTTGGGAGGCTTGGCAGCGGCGAGCCGGCTTATCCTGATCTCCAACGACGACAACAATTGGTGTTTTCGGGTTTAATGTTGAAAGGTCATATGTAGGAATTTGCCCTTGGCCGGGTTCAATAGCGACGATAGCCCGAAACGTGGGAAGTCCGCTCAACGGCTGATCGACCTGTGCGGCAAGAGCAAACGAAGTGAAAGCGCCAGCAGAATGACCAACTACTCCGGTTTCAAGCACATTATACGCATCGACGGAAACAGGCACCATACCGGGCGTTGTAGAAATCACATCGAGAGCCGCATTCCAGTCATTAAGCTCGTGACTGACGAAGGTTGATGCGGCGCCTTGATCGTAAAGAATCCATACAACTGTGTAACCCATTCGCACCATGTGATTAATCCAGAGCTGGTATGACTGCGGCGTATCGGCACCATAGCCATGTAGGAAAAGAACGGCTGGTGCCGAAGTTGGCACC
>CAXTPN010000023.1:0-5457 GCA_964246125.1 uncultured Acidobacteriaceae bacterium | reverse complement strand
GTTGAAAAATATAATAATTATCCGAAACTCCCGAACTGTTGGGGACCGTAAACGGTCCGTGCGTTTGTATCTGGCTGAAGGGGTAACTGGAGCCTCCGGGCCCTAATATTGGCTGGGAGGGAGCTATGGGTGTTTGGGCAGAAACTACCCCAGAGAAAAACACAGCGCCTACAGCGAGGCAGATCACACGGTGCATATTCATGAAGTAAATAACTTTTCCCAAAACTTTGAGCATAGCCAAACGGAGTGATTTTGAGCTAGGGAATCGCTTTCTGCGCCGAGACCCCCTAAGGAGCATCTTGGAAGAACTTCAGCTCTATGCCGCGCGCCCGGCAGCCGTGAATTTAGTACCAGCACGGCCGCCGGCTCTATGAGGGTAATGAATAATTGGAGAGTACAGCGGCTGGCCGAAAAATCTCTTAAATACGAAAGAAGAAAGAAGGGCAAGGACGACGATTTTGAAACGGGATTCGGGTCCACTCGATTTACAGGTTCGCGGCCAGTTCGTACGAAAATCAGATAAGCTGCGTGGGTAAGCTCGCGAGGGTAGAGATGACTTCGCTCTCGAACCGGCACCGTTGGCTGCCATTGTGCCGCGTGACCGGAGGCGTGTGTATTTTTATGAGGCGACGAATTGCACCGTCCCGAGAGTCTGGGCAGAGTTTCTGCTCTTGACCGCTTCGGCATTGATGAGTTCGATTGCCACTTCGGGCTGAACATCTCCAATAGGGTTGCCGTCATCTTCCAATCGAAAGCGACCCTTAGGATAGTCTGAGTCACCAACCAACGCGAGACCTTGCAACTTCATCAGGGTAAGCACCCGCGTAGCACCAGGAGAGAGAAAGACTAACGAGCTACCGATTGTCATTCTGGAGTATAGTGCTTCAAAGAATAAAAGTGTCTCAAAAAAAGCCCCGCGATTCACTCTCTCGCCTCCTCACGCGGCCTATGTAGAAAGGGACACATCGAACCGTTCAACGGCCGGTCACGCCAGAACAATTCACCCTTTGGATCGCCTTTCGGCCTTTCATGTCGTAACCGATTCTATCTCCGCCGCGCACCATCTGTAGGAAATCCTCGAACGCGTCGCGATCCGAAAGAGCCCATCGGCGGATCTGGCGTCTGTCCTTCAGAGTTTTTACCGTCCGAAGTTTTGCAATCTGATCATTCACCCGGTCTCTTAATTCGACATTTTGCGAAGCTGCAGTGGCCATATCTGACCAGTTTTTTGGCAAAAGCAGGTCGCGAAGGACGTCTAGAGGAACCAGGATGACCGGCACCCTGCCGGGCTCGCGAGGATTAATTGCCACGCGGCTTCATAAGTTTTCCCGTTTTTCAGCCGCAGCGAAAACGACTCCGTTGGCACTGGCAGAGTCGCAAGAACGCGAGCCGGAAACACGCAAGGCAATTCTGCAAAAAGTGGTGGTGGTTTCCAGTAGTGCAGGATGGCCGTTTTAGCGGCTCGGGTCAAAATCTCGTGGTTGAACCACGGGAGCCTGGCGGAGTTGCCCGCCCTTTCCGAGGTGAGCGTGAAGAGCGCGCTCTACGGTACGTACTGCGTAATAGTGAGGGTTCGGTTTGTCCGAACGAAATTGAGCGACTTGCGCGATCAAATCGCTCGGACTCTCACCGCGTTCAAGGGCGCGTCGCACATACGCGAAGTCCTTTTCCGATTGGGACCCGCCACTCCCCTTCCCTAGCTGGTTCGCAACCGGGACGTTCGGGAACGTCGTCGAGCGATTAGTTTCGGGGTAGCGCGGAAAGTCTTGCGGGCCATAGTTAAAGCCAGTTCGTTCAGACTTGTGGACGTCGGTTACGTAATGCGGCTTCTCGTACTTGCAATTACGAAAACCCGGGATGCGGAGGACCCGGGAACAATCGGTAGCGGCAGGGTCTGCTTCGTGCGCTGCTGCCATGCCGCGTAGCAGGTTTTCGGCCTGCTCCTTCTCGAAATCCTTCACACGCCAGATCACCTGAAACTTCTCCGGCGACGTGTTCAGCACATGATGGGGGTCCGGTACGCCGGGAGACATTAGAACGCGATCGAGCGCTTCCCTGCCCCCGGTGTCGATATCCAAATAAATGTGCCGGATCTGATCCACGTCGCTCTTGGTGCGTCCCTGCGCCTGAGCGTTGAGCGTGTTCATGGAGATATACACGTCCTTACCCCCGGCGTTCATGGCCCGTAGATATGCCTGAAATCGTTCGCTAGCGATCGCGGCCGCGCGCATTAGCTTTTGTTGGACCGATCCGGTGTCCCGGTCGATCAGCACGATTGCCAAACGGTCCTGTTCTTCGAAGTTGTCCTGGAGGTACTTAACGGGTGTCTGAGAGCGGTTCATAAATGGTTCCCCTTGTCGGTGAATTCGTAGCGGTCACGTTCCGCGTCATAGCTGTCGATTTGGAGGATCTCGGTGACATGGCGCAGTCCGTCCACCCGGCGCTCGATGTGAACAATGAGCTGAACCGCCTCGGCCACGTTGCCCGCGATTGCGCGCGGCGGCAGATCGATTCCCGCCATTGCAATACAGGTCCGCAAGCGCTGGGTGGCGAGCTTCGCGCTGTTGGCGTGAATGGTCGAAAGCGTTCCGGTGTGGCCGGTGTTCAGCGCCTGGAGAAGATCGAAGGCTTCCGCGCCGCGGACCTCGCCGAGAAGAATGCGGTCCGGCCGGAGACGAAGGGTGTGCCGCAGTAGTTCGCGGATGGTGATTTCAGGAATGCCGGGCTGGGCCTGGCGCGCTTCGAGCCGCACGAGATTTTGCGCGGTGATCTGGATCTCTGCCGTGTCCTCAATGACCACAATGCGCTCCCCAGGGGGAAGGTAAGCCGCAAGGGCATTCAACAGCGTCGTTTTCCCGGTTCCTGTGCCGCCGGAAATAAGGATGGTCTGGCGGGCTGCGATCGCATCGAGAAGAGTTGCGAGATTAGCGGCGGTGAGCATATGCCGTTCGACCAGCTGCCCGGCGCCAAGAACATTAGTACGGAACTTGCGGATGGCGAGAATCGTTCCGCCGACACTGACCGGAGGAATGGCTGCCGCAACGCGGGAGCCGTCCGGCAGCCGGGCATTTAGTAACGGGCTCTCCACACTGATGTCGCCGCCCAGGACACGTGCAATATTTCTGGCGGCGGATTGCCGCTGTGTTTCAGGGATGCTTTCGTCCGTGGACCAGAGCATCCCGCTGCGCTCGATGAACACCTGTCCGCCGGCATTCACCATCACTTCCGAAACTTCCTCTTCGGACAAGTACTTCGCGATGGGCCGCAGAAACGGAATGATGAGGTCGAAGCTCATAGCAGTCCCTTGGCGACTTGCTCGGCGTACGGCATGTTGCGGTCGAGGTAATAAGGCTTCAGGTAGCAGATGCGCGGCGGGAGCGGGTTCAACCCGTCGTAAGCGAGTGCGATGCACTGAGCATTCTTCAGGTCCGCGAAGATCTTCGGCTCAAACAGCGGCCGCGTTTGAATGCTGAAGTTCTTGTTGACCGACAATGCCGCTTTGTGGGCCATGGCGCGTCCGTTCAGTGTGCTGATCCGGGCGTCCTGGTCATTCTCCGAAATGGAGTAGTGCGGCATCATCTGGTCGTCTTTGCCGCACAGCTTACTGGCGATCTCGGCTGAGAAGTCATCCGACAAAGACAGAAACAACTTGGTCCGGAACGTTTGCAGCAGGGTGCGCCAGGTGTCGCCGGGTAGCGACGTTTTCAAGGAACTGATGCTCTGGGTCGCCACGATCGGAATGCATTTGGATTGGCGAGACAGAGCGAAGAACTTCTCGTCCCCGGTCGGATCGCTTTCACCCACCGTGGCGAAGGCCTGATATTCATCGCAAAGGAAGAGTGCTTCGCGAAAATAGCGCTCGGGCTCCAGCTCCATTTGGGGAATGCGCATCAGCATGGCGCGCTGGAAGTCCTGCTTCATGAAAACGCCCACGGCTCGAGCGATGCCGGGATTCGCGGAAATCGGGAAGTTGAGCGCCAGCACTTTTCCCGTCTCGATCAGGTCCCCAAAACCGGCTAGAACTTTGCCGTAGCGGCCATCGTGATTCAGAGCTGGATCATAGGCTTCCTTGGGCGGACAGAACACCCGCTTCAACTGCGGGTTGTCGTCGAATAATGACAGGAACACAGAAACGCCTTCCACGATGGAGCTGCGGAGCTTCGTATCGATGCGCAGCCAGTCGCCGTTGTACCAGCGCTGCACCGCCTCGAAGCGTTGGTGGCGGACCAGTAAAGCGTCGAAATCCGGAGGTGGCGCTGTTTCGAGGACTTCGTAGCCGATTCCTGCCTGCTCTAATTGGTCGACCAGGTCGTCCGTCGACAGCGTGCGCATTCTGCCGTCCGCGGTCGTTTCCCACTTGAGCTCACCCAGTTCCTCGTGAGCCAGATAATCGCCTGCGTCGATGGCTACGTAAGCGTCAGCGTGCACCGCGAGCATTTCCGTAAAAAACTGATCGCCGTCCTCGATCTTCTTCCGGAGCGCGTCGGGACCGATCGCGCACCGGTAAACATCGAAGAGCGTCACGTACTCATCGACCACGATGTGCAGCAGGATGATGAACTTGACCAAGTTTGTATAAGCCTGCTGCCAGAACGGTTCCTTTCCTTTTCCGAACAGATTGTTAATGAGGCTGGAAACCGAGTACGCGAGCGTGTAGGCATCGAGATCGTTGTGGAGCGGGTTATAACAGTACTCGCCCGACAGACTCAACTCGATGTAATCGTCGCCGCGTCCAACCTCGTCGAGCAACTTGCGGATCTGATGGCAGAAGTCGCCTTTCACCTCAAGCACAATCCCTCCGATCCGCTTCTCCCGATCGGCAGCGCAATAGGAAAGGATCTGCTCGGCGAACGGGCGCATGCAGCAGGTCGTCTTTCCCGTGCCGATCGCGCCGAAGATTGCAATGCCGGTAAAAAGACCGCGATCCGGGATAGTCAGCCAGCGCGGTGACGCGACTTGCAGGTGCTGCCGGGGATGCTGCAACTCACCCACAACGACGTGCAAATTCTGGCCTGTTCCGATGAGCGGAAACGGCGGCAAGGTGCCTTGAGCGGTCTTCGTCCTGGTGTTGAAAAAGATAAAGACCATGGAAAAGATTCCCGAGAACAGAAGAGCCGGCGTCGAGAACAGCATCGCGATCCAGCTCCATCGAAGGGTGTAGAAGATCAACGGCTTGTGGAACAGGATCAGCTGCAGCAAGTAATTCCCATCCGGAAACGGAAAGCGTTTGAACGTAAGAACGCCGACGAGTGCGGCGCAAAGAAACGGGACAAGACGTCTCATGCAAAGTAACCGTCAGAACCGTACACTCATTGCGGACCGGCCGTCTTGGCTGACCGCGTTTTCGGCCGGGAATCGGTCGAGGCAGCCGCGCCGTTTAGCGTCGCTATAAAATTCTTGTCACCGCGCATGGCGTGATCGAGGGCGCGCGCAACGATCTCGTCTCGTGACCGATTC
>CAXTPN010000022.1:14513-20946 GCA_964246125.1 uncultured Acidobacteriaceae bacterium | reverse complement strand
GCGGTCGCGGCGGTTGCGTCCGCCACGACGGTTGCCGCCGCGGTCGGACTCGGAGCGTTCGGAGTCGGAGAGGGGGCGGGCGGAGTCGAGACCGGCGACGGCTTCGGTGAAGAGTTCGGAGTCGGTAGGTTCGGGTGCGGCGAGGCGGGGCTGCGGGTCGCGTGGGGCGCGGTCTCCACGGTCGCTGCGGCGGTTGTCGCTGCGTCCATTTTCGAAGCGGGCACCGTCACGGGGAGCGCGGTGGTGGTCGCCGCCGTTGGCGTTGGACTCGAAGTCGGCCGCGTCGCCGGCTTCCTCCATGAAGTCCGTAATGTAAAGGAAGGCGTCGCGGTCGAGGCCGATGTCGACGAAGGAAGACTGCATGCCGGGAAGCACGCGGGTGACTTTGCCGTTGTAGATGGAGCCGGCGAGGGTGTATTCGTTCTCGCGCTCGTAGTAAATCTCGGTGAGGGCCTCGTTTTCTACGATGGCGAGACGGGTTTCGTGAGGGGTGGAGGAGATGTAAATCTCTTTCGACATGCTGGTCTGCTCTTTCTCTCCTGAAGGTCAGGAGAAGCAGGCACGGCGAGAGACTCGGGAGCGCGGCTAGCGAGAGCTAGGCGGAGCTCACCGGTGGTGAGGACTGGCGACGGGATGCGGAAGCCGCGGGAACGAAACCTGCTGCGAGGTGTAAATACACCTCTGCCCGTGGACCCGGTTCTCCTATTGCGGAGAGTTGGGTCGCTGGAGCGAGATAGACGGTATCGGAGCCACTTGGTGCTTCAACCTGCTGATTGCAAACGCGAAAGGTGACCAAGTCAACCTCATGATGAGGCGGGGCCGTTTGCCTTCCGGAAGCGATCATTCCCAAACCTGTCCGGCCAACGGGATCGAATCTCTGGCCTGGCCGGCCTTTTCTTTCAAAAATCTTTGTTGCCGCCCGGTAGCGCCTTGCGCCAAAGAGGAGCGGGGTGTTGCGCTGAAACGGCATCTGGCCGGTCAGGGGTAGACGGTTTGCACCGAATCCGCGGCAAAGGCGGAAGGGGGCAGGTCAGTCTGGTGTTATTGTAACCGAGATTTCACACGGACGGGTGGATGCGGGAGGGTTATCAGGCTGGTTAGGGCGCACGCCGGGTATCTGACGAAGTATCCTTTTGCGGAAGACAAATGCAAATTCGAGGGTATACCTTTGACGGACTGCAACGCTTCAGTTCCAGGACCTGCCGCATGAATCGTCGTGAACTCCTCTACAGTCTTGGTGCGTCCGCCGCCGGGTTCGGTCTGCGAACCGGCTTCGCGCGGGCGGGTGCTGTCCCACCGTCGGACAAGCTCACCATTGCCTGCATCGGAGTCGGGTCGCAGGGCATTCGCGTCCTGCTGGATCTGCTCCGCCTGCCGGAGGTTCGCGTCTTGGCGGTGTGCGATGTCAATCGGTTGAGCAGCGACTATCTCGACTGGGGTCCGAATGAACTGCGCAACAAGGTGCGTGCGGTGCTTGGGGATACGAACTGGGGCGCGACGGATGCCGGACCGACAGCCGGACGCGAGGCCGCGCGTGCGATCGTCAACGCTTTTTACAGCAGGGAGACAGGCAAGACGTCCAGCGGCTGCGCGGCGTATGAGGATTTTCGCGAGCTGCTTCAGAAAGAAAAGGACCTCGACGCGGTAGTCGTCAGCACGCCGGATCACTGGCATGCGCCGATCGCGATCGCGGCCATGCACGCGGGCAAACACGTCTACAGCCAGAAGCCAATGGCGCACAACGTCTGGGAATGCCGGGAGATGGCTCGGGTCGCCGCGCTCACCCGCCGGGCCACGCAGGTTTCGATCTTCAACTCAAATCTCGCACCCGCACAGCAGGTTCACGACCTTCTCGCGTCCGACGCCATCGGTTCTGTTCTGTCCGTGGATATCTGGACGAAGCGCGCCTCGAAGTTCTGGATCCAGGGGCTCGCAACGCCCACGCAACCGGATCCCGTTCCCGCAGGGCTGAACTGGGATATGTGGCTAGGGCCGGCGCCGGCCCGTCCATTCAACCGCGCGTACATGCCGTTTGTGTGGCGGGCGTGGTATGACTTCGGCTGTGGCGCCTTTGGCGACATGGGCGAGTACGGATTCGATACACTGACCCGCGCTCTCAACCTTCAGACCGCGAGCCGCATCGAGGCCAGCACGACGGATCGCTTTCCGGACTGCTACCCGGTCGCATCTTCGGTCCACATGAGCATCGACGCCACGCCGGTCCGCCCTGAACTTAGCATCAACTGGTTTGACGGGGGCCTGGAGCCGTCCCGTCCCGCCGAGCTGTCCGCTTCCGAGCAGATTGGGGAAGGAGGAGAGGGCGTCATCTACCATGGGGCGCATGGCAAGCTGCTTACCGCCTATATGGGCCAGAACCCGCGTGTCCTGCTGCCAAACGGAAGGCTCGAAACACCGTATCCCAGGAGTGCAACAACGAAGGAGCCCTTCTCAGCCGCTCACCCTGAGGTAGGCGAGAGCGCCAGCGGCGCCAACGCCGCGCACTACCTGGAATGGATCGCAGCCTGCCATGGGGGTCCGCCGGCGCGCGCAAACTACGCGTTTCAGGCGCCCATCGTGGAGACTCTTCTGCTTGGCTGCATCGCCGTGCGCACTCACGAGCAGCTGGCGTGGAACGCGAGAGACTTTGCTTTTGCGGGGGCCTCCGCGCAAGCTACTGCTCTTCTCATGCCGGAGTACCGTCAGCCCTGGGGCATCCATGCAACGTAGCGTCAATATCCTGCTTACGGCGAGCGCACGATAGTCCACGCTTGACACATCACCTTTGGTTCGGCTACAAGTTGGCCCAACTAAATCTGCCATAGTGTGTGCGTTCGGCGATTCGGATTTGAAGGAGTCCACTGTGAAGACGCTCCGATACCTACTACTCGTTTTTTGTTTGGCTCCATCCATGTTTACTAAACCGGCCGCGGCGCAGGACACTTCGTCGCTGAATGGAACCGTTACGGACCCCAGCGGAGCGGTGGTGTTCAACGCCAAGGTGACGGTGCATAGCAACGCCACGGGCGAAGACCGCGATGCGGTCACCAACGGCAGCGGTAACTTCACCGTCACCAACGTGCTTTCAGGCGATTACAGCGTGAAGGTGGAGGTCCCGGGCTTCCAGACCATCACGCTGAACGATGTGCATGTGGACCCGGTCATAGGACGGCATCTGGAGATAGCCATGAAGGTGGGCTCCAGCGTGACGGAGGTCAACGTGGAGGCCGACAGCAACACGGTGCAGACCGAGAGCGCCGCGGTAGGACAGCTTGTGACCGAACAGCAGGTGAAGAGCATCCAGCTCAATGGCCGCAACCCGGAGATGCTGGCGTCGCTCGAGCCGGGCGTGGTGCGCACTTCGCCCGCGATCGCCGGTTTGAACTTTGGCTTGGACCAGTCTTTCTACATTGGCGGAGCCCGCAGCCAGCAGACAATCCAGACGCTGGACGGGGCGCCCATGGTGCGCACACGCTCCAACGGCACCAGCGTGGGAACGGCGGACGTGGATTCGACCTCGCAGGTGCAGGTGCTCACCAGCAGCTATCCCGCTGAGTTCGGCCGCTCCGCAGGCGGACAGATTCGCATCCAGACCAAGAGCGGCACCTCAAACTTCCATGGAACGGCGTATGAGTATCTGCGCAACAATGCGTTCAACGCCAACACCTGGTCACGCAAGTTGCCTGCGAATCCTAACTACATCCGGCTGCAGCCCGCAGCCTTTCGGTACAACCAGTTCGGCTGGAATCTCAACGGACCGGTGATTTTTCCGGGATTTAACAAAGGCCGCGACAAGCTGTTCTTCCTCCTTGGGCAGGAGTATGTGATTTACAACCACGACGACACAGCTACAGGAAAGGTGCCTACCGCGCTGATGCGGGGAGGTAACTTCGGCGAGTTGCTTACAACAAATATCTTCACGTCGCCGCTCCAGCTGGTCGATCCCAACACGACGACGCAGGCCGCGGGCTCCGGTACGCCGTACCCGGGCAATGTCATTACGACTGGTTTGAGTCCAAACGGCCTGGGCTTGCTGAAGGCGTACCCCTTGCCGAACACCTCCACGCCGACCTATAACTGGATCGACTCCGCGCTCTACAAGGAAAAGCAGCGCAAAGACACGATTGTGGTGGAGTGGGACCCGAGCGACAAGCACCGTGTCCGATTCTCCCTGCTGAACTACAACTACGACGACTATGAACCGCACTACGGCAATTTCAACCGCAATCCACGAATCTTTCACCGGCCCAACCAGATCGGCGTTCTGCACTACGCATGGACAAAAAGCCCGACGTTGGTCAACGACTTTTTCGTGTCGGCAGCGGGCGAGCACGTTCGCATCGACATCGATACATCCAAAGGGTTGTACGACCGAACGCAGTACGGCATCAATTACCCCTATCTTTATTCAGCAGCGACAAAGTTGCTCCCGCTGAAGATTCCTACGATCCAGATCGCGAACTTCACCACCCTGGACGGAGGACCCTATCCGTCGCACTCGGGTGGCATTGTGTACGACACCGGCGACACCGTCACGAAGGTGCTGGGGAACCACACCTTCAAGGCTGGGGTCCAGTTCGAGTATGCGGGCGAAAACAACTTCGATCAGATCAGCGTTTCCGCCACGGTCCCGGGCGCGACGAACAATCAGAACGGCAAGTTCATCTACACCGACACGCACAACAACGTGACCAATGTTCTCGGCGGCGTTCAAACAACACGAGCCGCTGTGGCGAACACTGCGCTGGGCATATTCGACACCTACGGCGAAATCGGACAACGCTCCTATACCCTGTATCGCGGGCAGATGTATGAAGGGTTTCTGCAGGATACCTGGCGCATTCATCCCAACCTGGTGATCGAAGCCGGTGCGCGTTACACGATTTCCACGCCTTATTACGCTCTGTGGGGTAACCAGTCAGTATTCAATCCGACGAACTACAACCCTGCGAACGCGGTCACCGTCGATCCGCTAACCGACGCCGTATCGGGAGGCGATCGCTACAACGGCGTGGTGATTCCGGGCAGCGGATTTCCGTCCAGCGCGCAGGGCCATGTGGACCCGGCCATACTGTCGAGCTTTCAGGGACTCTTCCGCGGGTACAGCAAGTTTTATTCGCCCACAGTAAAGAGCAATATTCAGCCACGCCTCGGTCTGTCCTGGCAGGTTCATCCAACCACTGTCGTGCGTATGGGCGGCGGACGTTTCTTCCAACGCCTCGGCATCACGGACAATGTTTTCACCGGAGGCAACGCCCCCTTTCAGCCTTCAGCCACTGTCACGAATGGACTGGCGGACACCCCGGGAGGCACGGCCGGCAACGCCTTCCCGTTCAACTATTCGTCGCAAGCGTATAACTATCCCTCGCCTGAGGCTTACAACTGGAACCTCAGTATCGACCAGGAGTTTCGGGGGGTTGGGGTGTTTACACTCGGCTATGCCGGTCGGCGCGGTATTCATGAAGAAGAGCTCTTGAACATCAATCAGCTTCAGCCCGGCACGGTGCAGGCAAACCCCGCGATCAAGCAGCCGGATGCTCTGCGTCCTTACAAGGGCTTTTCAAACATCACACAAGCCACCAACGCTGGATCGTCCATGTACCACTCGCTACAGGCGAACCTTCGCCGCCGTCTGGAACATGGCTTCCTCTTCGGCCTGGCGTACACCTGGTCCAAGGTTCTGGATTATGGTTCGGCCAACGGCACTGTTCTGCCGAACACATACGACAGGCAGAATTACTACGGTGTGGCGGACTTCGACCGGCGCCATGTATTTGTCGGCAACGCTGTGTGGAACATTCCATACTTCAATCAATCGCACAGCTTCACACGGGCAGCCCTCGGTGACTGGCAGCTCTCAGGGACATACCAGACGCAGACCGGCGCCCCGCTCAACGTGAGCACGGGAAGCGACTATGCCGGGGTTGGGCCTGGTTCGGGCACGCAGCTCTTCGGCCATTCCGGACCCGTGAACTTGTACAAGGGATTTGCCAACCAGACCGGCACGGCGAAGTGGTTCGACACCTCCGTCTATCTCACACCCTCGGGCCAAGCGAATCCTCCGGCTGCGGGAACGTTTGCTCCGCGCGGCTCGCGCAATGCGATTTACGGCCCTGGCTTCCAGAGCGCGAATGCGGCTCTGCAAAAGAGGTGGCAAGTCATTCCGGGGCACGAGAACCACACGCTGGTGTTCCGCGCCGAGGCGTTCAACTTCATGAACCATCCGACCCCGGACAACCCGAACACGACTCCAACCTCCGGCGCTACCAACTTTGGTTTGAGCAAGACCAAGGGCGGCACCTACGGCGCCGATCGCCAGTTGCAACTGAGCTTGCGATACGCGTTCTAAATGAGCCGGTCATTCACGGCAGTTTTGGGGGCGGGGGGGGGGGGGGGGCGGGCCCCCCCCCCCCCGGGAGCAAGAGGGGAGGAACAA
>CAXTPN010000022.1:0-14503 GCA_964246125.1 uncultured Acidobacteriaceae bacterium | reverse complement strand
TTGCGATCGGCGTTCTACCTGCGCCGGTCTTTCCCGGCAGTTTGGGGGGCGGGGCCGTCTTGCGCCCCCCCCGCCCGTATGTAGCAAGAGCTGGTTAAACCCTTCTGAGGGCCGACTCCGATGCGCCTTACCTTCTTGAAGCGGATACTTGCGGCGGGCTGGATGACGACTGCCGCGCTGAACGCGCAGACCATGCAAGCGCCTGACATCACAAAGACGCCGACGCTGTATGTCATGCCGTATGCGCATCTGGACACACAGTGGCGATGGGAGTTTCCGCAATCCATCAGCGAGTATCTGTGGAAGACGATGCATGTGAACTTCGACTACTTCGAAAAGTATCCGCATTATGTCTTCAACTGGACCGGCGCGAACCGCTACCGACTGATGAAAGAGTATTTTCCGTCCGACTACGCGCGCGTGCAGGAGTATGTCGCCAAAGGCCGCTGGCATCCGGCCGGTTCGTCTGTGGAAGAAGGCGACGTGAACCTCCCGAGCGCTGAAGGCATCTTCCGGCAGGTGCTGTATGGCAACGAGTACTTCCGCAAGGACTTCCGCGGAAAGTACAGTGGCGAATACATGCTGCCGGATTGCTTCGGCTTTCCCGCGTCGCTGCCGGCGATCCTTGCCCATGCAGGCGTCAAAGGGTTTTCAACGCAGAAGTTGAGCGCTACATGGCAGCCAGCGCCAAAAGTCGGCGGAGCCGGATCGATCGAGGATACGCCGGAGGGCATTCCGTTCAACGTTGGGCTTTGGGCCGGGCCGGATGGGAGCACGGTCCTTGCTGCGCTGAATCCGGGCGGCTATGGCAGTCAGGTCTACAGCGATCTCTCCGCCGCGGCGTCGCCCATGGCGCTGCCGGTGCTCACCGGCACGGAGCTGCAGATGTTCACGCCCGAGCAGCAGCGGGCAGTGTCGCGCATTCGAGAACGCCGCGAGCCGAACTGGGTCGAGCGCATCAACCTCGACGGCAAGGTCAGCGGGGTCTACGCCGATTACAAATACATTGGCACGGGCGACATCGGCGGCGCGGTGAACGAGGAATCAGTCAAGCTGCTGGAAGCCATCATCAACAAAGAGACGACAACGCTTCCGCCGCCGCCGTTGCCGGAGTTCCTGCGCAAGTCCCTGCCCAAACAGGAACCCATCAAGGTAGGCGAAGGTCCCGTGCATGTGGTCATCGGCCCCGCCGACCAGATGTTCAAGGACATCAAGCCTGAGATGCAGGGGCGCATGCCGAAGTACGCAGGTGATCTCGAGCTGATCAATCATTCCGCGGGTTCGCTGACCTCGCAGGCCTATCACAAGCGCTGGGTCATGATGAATGAGAACCTGGCGGATGCGGCCGAGAAGGCGTCGCTCGCGGCAGCTTGGCTTGGCGGCCCCGCGTATCCGCAAAAGCGCCTCAACGATGCCTGGATGCTGGCCCTGGGCGGCCACTTCCACGATACCGGTGCGGGTACCGCCACGCCGCAGGCTTATGAATGGGCCTGGAACGACGATGTGCTGGTAGCCAACCAGTTTGCGAGCATTCTCACGGGCGCGACTGCGACTGTCGCCTCCCAACTCGACACAACAGGAGCGGGCACTCCGCTGGTTCTGTTCAACTCACTGAACGTAGACCGTGAGGACCTGGTGCTGGCCACCATTCCACAGCTTGGGGGTGGTGCAAAGGTGACGGACTCTAACGGGGCGGTGGTACCGGCACAGGTGGTGGACGGCAAGGTGCTGTTTTCGGCCAAGGTTCCGTCCGTAGGGTTTGCGGTCTATCACGTTGCGCCAGCCTCGGTGCCGGCCACGAGTTCGTCTCTGCAAGTCACGATGCACTCGCTGGAGAACGAGCGCTACAAGGTCGCGCTCAACCCGGATGGCGAAGTGTCCAGCATCTATGACAAAGGCTTGAAGAAGGAGCTGCTAGCCGGACCGGTGCGTCTTGCGCTGACGGCCGACAACCCGCAACAGTATCCGGCCTGGAACATGGACTGGGAACAGGTGAATGCGCCGCCGCGCGCCTACGTCACAGGCACGCCGAGCATCCGCATCGCAGAGCGCGGTCCGGTGCGTGTGGCGCTTGAAATCACACGCGAGCACGAGGGCTCGAAGTATGTGCAGATGGTGTCTCTTGCCGCCGGGGATGCCGGCAATCGCGTGGAATTTGCCAACACGATTGACTGGCGCGGCACCAAGGAAAATCTGAAGGCTGTCTTCCATCTCACCGCATCGAACCTCAACGCGACGTATAACGAAGATCTCGGCACCATCGAGCGCCCGACCCGTTTCAACCGGCAGTTTGAGGTGTTGTCGCACCGGTGGATCGACCTGACCGATCAAAGCGGAGCCTTCGGTGCGACGATCCTGACCGATTACAAGAACGGTTCAGACAAGGCGGATAACAACACCATTCAACTGACGCTGCTGCGTTCGCCCGGGACCAGCGGCGGTTACCCCGACCAGGCTAACCAGGACTGGGGTCATCACGAGATGACCTTCGGCATTGCGGGACACAGCGGCGACTGGCGCGATGCAGGCACAGATTGGCACGGTTATCGCCTGAACAACCCGATCCGCGCTTTTGCCACCACCGCGCACGGCGGTCCGCTGGGCCGCAAACTGTCGCTTTTTTCTGTGGACAGCAAGCATGTGCGTTTGTTCGCGATGAAGAAAGCGGAGAATTCTGACGAAGTGATCGTACGCATGGTGGAGACCGCCGGAAGACCGGCAGGCTCCCTCCACGCGACATTCGCCGCGCCAGTCGTGCAGGCCCGCGAGATGGATGCGCAGGAGATGCCTCTGCGCGATGCAGTCGCAAGCAAGGGTACCCTGAACCTCAGCCTGACGGCTTACCAGCCGCGCACCTTTGCGCTGAAGCTCGCGCCTGCGGCCTCGGCGGCGAAAGCTACGACGAGCGAAGCTGTGCCGATAAAGTATGACTTGCGTGCCGCGAGCAACGACGACGCCACGATCACAACGGGATTCGATGGCAAGGGGAACGCCCTCCCGGCGGAGATGCTGGGCGAGTCAATCAATGTCAACGGAGTGGAGTTCAAGCTGCCGCATGCGTCTACAGATACGGAGAACGCCGTCTCCGCCAATGGGCAGGTGATTCAACTTCCGGACGGGACCTACAACCGCGTTTACCTTCTCGCCGCAAGTTCCACCGGCGACGTCGCAGCGGACTTCAAGGTAGGCTCGGCCCCCGTGCGGTTCAACGTGCAGGCCTGGAATGGATACGTCGGCCAATGGGACACCCGCGAATGGAAAAACGTGCCGAGCTTCGACTGGAACCTTTCGGCTACGGCGAAGTGGCCCCCGGCGAACCTTGCAGAGCGCGAGAAGCGCGCGCCTTCAGTGAAGTATCCGGAAGACTATCTGGGTCTTCGCGAAGGATTTGCGAAACCGGCAGAAGTTGCCTGGTACGCCTCGCACCATCACACCGCGGCGGGACTCAACGCGCCGTACCAGTACTCGTACTTGTTTGCGTACTCCGCCGAGCTTCCCGCGGGCGCGAAAACACTCACGCTGCCGAAGAACGCGAATGTAAAGGTGCTTGCGGTGTCCGTGGCGAACGTTCCGCCGCAGGTGACGGCTGCCGCGCCGCTGTTCGATACGCTTCGGCATACGGCGCCGCCAAAGGAGAAGTAATCCCTACGCAGCTTGGCCAGTGCGCGGGAAGTATATAGACGATTCATGCCGGCTACATGTATTTTTGATGCACTCGTTGAGGTGAACCATGGAACGACGCGAAATGCTGCGTGCGATGGCGGTGCTGGCTGTAACGCCCAGATGGCTGCTGGCGCAGGCGGGACAGAACCAGAATGCAGCGCCGGCCCTGCCCGCGCCGGTTCCGTGGACCCTGGGTCTAAACTCGCGCACGCCGCTGCCGCAGACCACGGTGGCTGATGCCATTGCGGAAACGGTGCCGTCCTATTTCTCTGCCGCGGAGATGGCATCGCTCATTCGTCTGTGCGACGCGTTCGTGCCTAAGGGCGAGCACCCCGGCGCGCTGGATGCGGAGACCCCCGCATTCCTCGACTTTCTCATCGGGCACTCACCCGCCGTCCGCGGTTCTCTGTATCGAAGCGGCCTTGCGTGGCTGGACGCCCAGGCAAAGCTGAAGTTCAAAAAGCCTTTCGCCAAAGTATCGGACGCCGAGGCCGGTGAGATTCTAAAACCGTGGCTGCGAACCTGGATGACCGACCATCCGCCGACTCAGCTACACGCCGACTTCATCAACATCGCACATGCGGACGTTCGCGCAGCGACCACGAACTCGCAGCAGTGGCTCGATTCGCTGGACGAGCACAGCCGGGAGCAGCGATCGCAACTGTACTGGTCGCCGATTGAGCCGGATGTGTACGCAGAGCGTGCGACGAGCGTGCATACGCGGCCCACGCAGACCATTGCCGCGCCTAAGTCGACGCATGAAGTCAGGTCCTACCCGCAATAGAGGCGGAAGCGATGAGCGTACAGACAACTGAAGTGCTGATTATCGGCTCCGGCCACGCCGGCGGCATGGCGGCGAAGATTCTGACGGAGCAAGGCGTTCCATGCCTCATGTTGAATGCGGGGCCCATCGTGGACGTAACCCGGCAGGCAACCAAAAAACTGCCCGACGAGTTGCCGTTTCGCGGATTCAAGCCCCCAGGCAAGCTGGAGCATGTGTTCCAGGCGAATGAGTTCAACACCAATGTCTGGGTCGATGAGACGGAGGTGCCTTACACCTTCAACCCGGCGCATCCCTACAACTGGGTTCGGGTGCGTCTCTTCGGGGGGCGCTCGCTGTTCTGGTCGCGGCAGTCTTTCCGTTTGAGCGACTTCGAGCTGAAAGCCAGGTCGCACGACGGCTTTGGCGATGACTGGCCGCTGGATCATGCCGAGCTCTCGCCATTCTACTCGCGCGTCGAAGACATCATGCAGGTCACCGGCGCGATGGACGGCCCGCCGCAGATGCCCGACGGAAACTTCATCCTCAATGAGGAACCGTGGAGCGACTCCATGAAGCGCTTCATGGCCGCGGCACAGTCAAAGGGCATCTTCGTTTGCAAGCAGCGCCGCGCAACAGGACGCGACGGCTTGGCGAGCTCCGTCAACTTGCTCATCCCGGACGCGGAACAGACCGGCAAGCTGACTTCAATTCAAAACGCCGTGGTGCGCGAGATCACCGTGGACAAGCACACCGGTCAGCCGAATGGATGCAAGTTCATCGATCGGCTCTCGCATCGCGAGATGGAGGTGCGCGCCCGCATCGTCGTCCTGGCCGCGGGAACGCTGGAATCCACGCGCCTGCTGTTGAACAGCGGCCTGGCGAACTCAAGCGGCGTGCTCGGCCATTATCTCTGCGACCAGATCTACGGAGCGGGAGTGGTTGCCTCCGTGCCTGAAGCGCGAAACGGGCAGGCGACTAAGAGCCTGATGGGGGGCGGAGCCATCGTACCGCGTTTCCGCAATATCAAGGACACTCACCCCAAATTCCTGCGCGGTTATGCGCTGAATGTCACCAGCGCAACCGGCGGGATGAGCCCAAACAATTTTGCGGCCTACGGCGAGGAGTTGGAGCGCAAGATGCAGGAATACTACGGCTCGGGCTTCCACATGACGATTATGGGAGAGGCCCTGGCTCGCTATGAAAATCATGTCCGCATCAACCGCCAGAAAACCGACGCGTGGGGAATCCCGGTGCTGCATGTGGAAACGCAGTACACGAGCAACGAGTACAACATGGCCGCCGATGCAGTGGAGACCATGAGCGAGGTTTGCTCCGATGCCGGCTTTGAAGTGCTGGCGACCAACAAGATGCCGAACCCGCCCGGCTACTCGATCCACGAGGTAGGAACAGCGCGCATGGGCGACAATCCCAAAACCAGTGTGCTCAACCGCTGGAGCCAGTCGCATGACCACAAGAATCTTTGGGTAGTTGACGGATCGAGTTTTACCAGCGCCGGATGGCAGAACCCGACCATGACCATCCTTGCGCTATCGATGCGCGCCAGTGAGCGTCTTGCCGATGAGATGAAGAAGGGGAATGTATGAAGATCACTCGCCGCATCTTTGTAGGTGGCGCGGCCGCGGCGGTCGCGCTCTCGCGTGTGTCGTTTGCCAACCCCCTCGGGCTGCCGCTGGGCATTCAGCTCTACTCGGTCCGCGAGCAGATGAGCCAGGACCTCGATATGGCTCTGGCGGCGGTCGCGGCTGCCGGATTCACGGAGGTCGAGTCCGCCGCGCTGCCAAAGAAGTCCGCGCAAGAAATTCGCGCGGCGCTGGACAAAGCCGGCCTGAAGTGCGTCAGCTCCCACCACAGCTTCGCCGACATCAAAGCCGATCCCGACGCTTCGTTTGCCTATGACGCCGAGCTTGGATCGAAGTTCTCGATCTGCTCCAGCCCGGGCCACCGTGATCCCTCTGTAAAAGGTTCCAGCTTTTCCCTCGACGACTGGAAGTTCTGCGCGGAGACCTTCAACGGATGGGCGGAGCTTGCGCAAGCACACGGACTGACGCTGGGCTACCACAACCATGTGCATGAGTTCGACGCAGTGGACGGCACCCTCCCGTACGAGCTCCTGCTAAAAGAGTGCGATGCGAAAAAGATGACATTCGAGATGGATTGCGGATGGGTGCGCGTAGCAAAGCAGGATCCGATTGCCCTTATGCAGAAGCATCCTAACCGCTTCTCCATGCTGCATGTGAAGGACTTTCACATGAATGCCGGCGCGGAGCCGAAGGTCACTGAGCTCGGCAAGGGCGACATCGACTACCGTCCCGTTCTCGCGCAGGCAAAAAGAAACCAGCGCATCCAACACGCCTTTGTAGAGCAGGAGGCTTTCGACGTGCCGTGGCGGGAGTCGCTGAAGATGGACGCAGACTACATGCGAACGCTTGCATAGCTGCCGCCAATCTGGACCTGCGCGGACTTTAAGGCCGGCCCTTGTTTGCATTGTGGTTCTTCACAAGGTCTTCCGGTTTGTTTTCCTGCTGCACTATCTCCCCCTCGCCTGCGAAGGGCCATGATCTCAGCAGGGGCAGGTCGGCTTCGCGGCTGCTCTTGGGCACGTTGTCCACTGTCAGGTTCTCGAACAGATGAACGCCCAGCTTGCCCGCGGTGGCAAAGTCCGCGTCGCCGTCCTGATCGAAATCAGCTTCGACGAACTGTGTGCCTGCGCTCGCGGTTCCGCCCATCGAAAGCGTCTGCCGTCTGAAGGTCGCCGTGCTTGTCTCGATGGTGTAAGCATAAACAGGAATCGGGTCGTAGCTCCCGGGGTCGTTGCCGCCGTGGCCACGATATCGCTTGCCCGTTAGCAGAGCCGGCTTGCCGTTGAGCCGGGTAAGCAGAAGCGCGTGCGACTGCGAGAAAGACTCGTCGATAATGTGCTTGGTCCACGTTGGTTTGGTCCTTGGGCCACCCTGTTCCCACCAGTAGAGACCGTAGCCATGCCCCTGGCCGACAATCAGGTCGGTGCGTCCGTCACCGTTGACATCGAAGCCGATGATTGGAAAGCCCGTGTCTCCAAGGTTCCAATCCGCGTGCCACTCCCACTTGTCGTTGTCTGCATCGATTTGCCGGAACCAGCCGAAGGGCGTCAGAACGTCGGCTTTACCGTCGCCATCGATGTCGGCAATGCCGATGCCATGCCCATCGGCCTGGGTGGGCAGAATATGATGAACCTTTGGCGCCGGGCCGCTGAAGTCCACCCAGAGGATGCCGGAATGGTTGTAGTGCGCGAGCGCAACGTCGGGCTTGCCGTCGCCGTTGATGTCGGCGAACACGCCGCCTGCGGTGTCGAAGCTGTCAGCGATGAAGGGGCGCTTCCACTCTCCGCCGCGGTTGCCCGGATTTTCATACCACCAGAGGCCATTGGTGATCCATCCGGCCGTAATGATGTCCGGCGCACCGTCATGATTCACGTCGACGGTCCACTCGCCGCAGTCGGAAACAAACTCGCCGGTCATCTGAACGGTACGCCACTGATGCCGCGTCCATTCTCCACCGCCTGGGCCGGGATTTTGGTACCAGTACGCTCCGCTGACAAGATCGAGCCAGCCATCGTTGTTCATGTCGAGCGTCGTGATGCCCTCGGCGTGATCGTTGCCGAGCCGATGAACCATGAACATGGTCTCCGCTGGGCCTCCATTGACGCCGAGACCCGGATGCTGCCGGCGATCCTCGTGCTGTGCCAGGGCAGCGGATGCGATGAGAACGATGGCGGCGATGATCTTTCCCGCGGAACGTGCAGAATGCATCTCGGTTCTCCTAGGGCAGCGGCTGAAGCATGACGGTCTTGCCGGTGGCAGCGGAGGTTCGCGCCGCATCGAGAATCTGCATCACGATCACATTGGTGTCGAGTGCGGAGAGATCACCCTGATCTTTCACCTCGCCGTGCAGCACGGCCGCGAGATAGCCGAGCGAAGTGGCCTCGTTGGCTGCGAGAGCCGGCGCAGTCTTGAGCGTTTCGTCCTTCGCCGGCCGGATACGTGTCCGCAGTTTGGTGCCGTCGATGGTAATAACCGTGCCTTTGGTTCCGTACACTTCCATGTCTTTGCGCGAAAAACTCCAAGTCCACGAAGGCATCAGGACAGCCTGCATTCCGGGATAACGAAGGATCACAGTTGCATCGTCTTCCACGTTGGGGTAGAGGTTCGGCTTGTCCGTCTGCGAGGAGGCGGTAACGCTGGTGGGCAAAGCGCCGTGCTCGAGCACGGTCACCAGGTCGGCGCCGTAGCAGCCGAAATCGAAGAGCGCTCCAGCGCCGTTGCGCTTTGCGTCTGTGAGCCACGGCAGCCATTCGGGGCCGACGCCGATCTCGGCAGGGCCCTCATGGCCGTCATGCACCACCACTTTGCGAACCTCGCCAAGTGTGCCGTCGTTGGCCATGCCTAACGCCTCGGCGTTGGAGGCGTACCATGTAGTCTCATAGTTCACAAGGACGTGCACCTTGTACCGGCGCGCTGCATTGCGTATCGCGAGTGCGTCCTCCACCGTCGTCGAGAGCGGCTTTTCCACCATGGAAGAAATCCCAAGTCTGGCAGCGGCCTCGATCACGCGGCGATGGTCGACGATTGTGGTGTACACGAGCACGGCGTCCGGCTTCAGCGTGCGCAGCGCTTCGTCCAGGTCTGTGTGAAACAGCGCATGGTCAAGCTTGTACTGCTGCTCGTACTGAAGCGCGAGCCCTGTGTCCGGCTCGACGATCCCGACGAGCTTCGCATCGTGGCTATCCGGAAGATTTCGCAGGAAGCCCTTCACATGGCCATGCACCAGCCCGACGATGACCACGCGAACCGGCTCCGACGCCCGGACCGGCGCGGCGCTGAGAAGAGCAAGTACAACTACTAGCAGAGCACGGCGCATCATCATCTCCTTTAGCCAACTTCTTTAGCCCAGCTGCATGGTTTCCGGGTTCCAGCGAATAATGCTCTGTTTCTGCATGCTGACGTTGGAGAGCAGCGCGGCGCCGGCGGCGCGGAAACCGAACACTGTGTCTTCGGCCGGCTGGGTGCGTGTGCGCACTGACTGGAAGAAGTTCTTGAAGTGATCGAGCGTGTCGTTGTATGCACCGGGCGCTTTGTAGACGTCGGTCGGACTGTCAGACACCGCCGCCACCGCGGCAAGCGGGAAACGCTGGTTGTATTCGTCTTTATACCGCTTCTGCTGATCGAGCGGGAACGTCTCGATGGTCATTCCCGTCTCCTTTGGCGCAACGTATTTCGTTACGGTCAGGCCGACGGAGCTGATTTCCATGGTGCCCTCGCTGCCGGTGAAAAGAAAGCCCTCGGATTCGCGGCCGCCGGCAATCTGGTTGACGCGCAACGTAAGATTGAACTCTTCCGGATAGTCGAACATAGCCACCATGACGTCGGGCACATTGCGGCCGTCTTTCCAGAAGCGCAGGCCGCCCGTTGCCATGGCGCGCGTGGGCCCGTGCGACCCTGTAATGAAATGCGTTCCGCTAAACAGATGAACGAAGAGGTCGCCCGCAACGCCGCTGCCGTAATCGGTCCACTTGCGCCACTGGAAGAAGCGCTCGGCATTCCATGGGATCTTCGGAGCGTCACCGAGAAAGCGCGGCCAGTCGCAAGTCTCCGGACTGGCATCCGGCGGGACGGTATAACTCCACGCGCCCATGTAGCTGGACCTGTCCCAGAACGCATTCACCAGGTTCAGCTTGCCAATCGCGCCGAACGAGAGTAGCTCCCTGGCCTTCGCATAGAGGACGTTCGAGACGCGCTGGCTTCCTACCTGTACGATGCAGCCGGTGCGCTTGGCCGCGGAGATGATCTCCGGCCCATCGGAATACAGATGGATCATCGGCTTTTCGAGGTAGACGCTTTTGCCGGCGTTCATCGCGTCAATGGCCGCGGTCTTGTGCCAGTGGTCCGGGGTTGCGATGATGACGGCGTCAACGTCCGTGCGTGCCAGCAGATCCTTGTAGTTGCGGGTCGTAAAAACGTCACTTCCCCATTTTTCCTTCGCATGCCGCAACCGTCCGTCATAGCAGTCCGCTACGGCGATCAGCTTGGTATTAGGCACCTCCAGGGCGCTGGTGCAGTCCTGCTGGCCGCGAATGCCGGCTCCAATCAGCCCGATCTGAATCCAGTCGTTCGGGCCGCGCCGCGGCTCATTCGCCGCGGCAGAGGCCAGCCGGTGGAGTCCGGGAGCCAGGGTTGTCGACACTGCGAGAGAAGCGTTTTTTAGAAAGCTGCGGCGCGATGCTCTCACGTTGACGGTCCCTCTTCGATGGATTCTCCGCGGCGATGCAGGCTCGCCTCTGAAGTCAAGCCATGCTACACAGTGATGAAGGGAATTGGAAATGGCGGGTCATTTGTAGGATTCCCATTAATGTCAGACGGTGTCGCCATTCCCTCGAAGTATGGAGTTATCCACCCGCTGGCCTGCGGTGAGCAAACGATCCGGGATGGAGTGAGGAGCACCCCCGCCGCGGTGGAGTGCGGGCGAATCCGAATTACTGCCGGCCGAGGAATTGTGCGAGTGCCTGGATGGCTGGCTTGTACGCGCGGCAAGCTGTGGATCGCTCGGCGACTCCCAGCCGCGCGGACCTGTGGAAAACGCATCAGGGCCTCGTCTTTCTTGGGTTTGATTGGAGCTTGCCGGTAGAGATGACTCCGGTTACATTTGTTTGACCCAAAGTAACGCACGGTGTTGCTTGATCTTAAACCAGGAGCCATGATGCCTGACACTGTGTCTCTCCCTGCCACTTTGGCGGACCTCAGTTCGCTGTTTTCCAACCAGATCCAAAGCGCCGCGCAGGTGACCATCAACGAGGCGAACCTTGGACTGACAGGCCTGGGCAACCTGCTGAGTCAGACGGGCTTGGGCAGCACGGCGGGCCTGATCATCACGACGCCGCAGCTTTCGCCGATCACGAATAACACGCTGACGCTCACCGGCGCAATCACCTATCTGAGCGTGCAGTTCAATGTGACGCTGAACTTTACGCAGACCAACAGCGCGTTCAGTTTGAGCTTCAGCGCGTTGCAGGCGACGGGGTCCAGCCTGAGCCTGAGTCTGCTGGTGAGCCATGTGCTGCCGGCGGCGAACAATGCTCCGCCGCTGACGCTCTCCGGGTTGTTGATCACGTTCGATACGGGGGCGTCGACGTGGATGCTGGGCGCCACGACGAGCTGGAGCTTCGCGGTGGGGGCGAGTACGGCTTCGATCCAGGCGACGCTCGGGATCACGCAGGCCGGGGCGGGGCTGATGGGCAGCCTGGCGATCGGCCCGGCGACGTTCACGGTGGGGTACCAGATCCAGAAGGGGTCGCAGGTTCTGATGGGAACCTGGACGACCACCGGGACGACGCTGGGGTGGAACTCCGTAGTCACTGCGCTGGGGCTTGGCGGGACGCTGACGATTCCTTCGGCGCTGGGCAATGGAGGATTCAACTCGGCGCAGCTTTCGATCGATTTCGCGGCCAAACAGGTGACGTTGAGCGGGCAGACCACGAACGGCGGGGCGTTTCTGTATGCCGGGCAGCAGAACGGCAAGTGGGGCGTGGCGATCGGGGCGGCGGTCGGAAATAATTGGAAGTTCGGACAGGTTGGGCTATCCAGTCTGGACTTCCTCGTGTTTCAGCAGGCGTACCTCCTGGCTTCTTCGTTTCCGCAGTCGGGGTACACGTTTCCGGGGTTCGCGCCGATGACGACGGCGATCGACGTGGTTCAAGGATTGAATTTCGGGGGTGTGATCAACTTCGCGAGCGGGACTTCGGCGCTGTCGAAGGCCGTGTACGGGATGCTGGGCGACAGCACGCTGGCGGTCGCGGGTTCCGTGGGCACGCCGCAGAACACCAGGATCGCGGCTTCGCTAGGCGGCACGCTCGTGATTCCGCAGGCGAAGAAGCTGGCGCTGACCAATCCTCAACTGGTGCTGATTGCGTCGCCGCTGACCGCGGAGATTGAAGGCACGTTGCAGTTTGCGTTGAGCGCCACGCAGGTGCTGGACTTTACGGGGCGCCTGGCGATCAGCCCGGAGAAAGCCAGTTTCACGGTGGACGTGACAGGAGGTCCGGGGCAGTCGCTGCCGGCGCCGTTTGGGTTTACGGGGGTGACGATCCAGAACCTGGGGGTGTCGCTGGGGATCAACTTTGTGACACCTGGAGTGGACCTCCAGCTGGAGGGGATATTTACGGTCGGCGGTACGTCCGCTGATAAATTTGCGCTCGAGATCACGGTTGATCCGGACGCGATCAATCCGATTCTGCTTTGGGGTCAGTTCTCGTCGCTTTCGTTTCCGCTGGTGTTCAACGCGGTGTGCCCAAAGGTCACGCTGCCTTCGGCGTTGTCCGCGGTGTGCCTGACGAACGCGCTGCTGTACTACTGCGAGCAGCCGACGGTGCTGCCCGACAACACGTCGGCGCAACCGGGATTTGCGATCAGCGGAACAATCAATGCATTCCACTTCACGATGGTGGCGGCGCTGAAGATCAACTTCAGCCAGGGTATGTCGGGATCGGCGGCGATGACGCCGATCCACCTGGCGCACAACGCGGTAAATGTGACGGGGCACGGATCGCTGGGCGGCCCTGAGGTGGACTTCAATACGATGAGTTCGCCGTACCTGAACGTGACGCTGGACGCGAGCGTGCTGGACGTGGCGAGCGTGTCCATCAACGGCACGGTTACATCGTCCGGATTCACGTTTGCGCTTGTCCTGGCGGCATCAGCCTCCTCGGGAAATGAGGCGGCGAGCTTCAGCACCACACTCAATTGTTCGTTCTCCGATTCTCAGAACTTCAGCGCTTCCGCAACGCTGAAGTTTGCGCTGAAGCTTGCGGTAGGACCGATCATCGCGCCCGGGACCGGAACGAACCTGGGGACCATCAATATCAACACGAACTTCAGCGGAAGTCTGAGCCTGACCGTGACCTCCACGGCGATCCAGGGGTCGGTGTCCGGAACCTTTGACGGGCATTCGCTGCCGGGGCTGAGTTTCACGACCCCAACGGCTACGCTGAAGAACATTCCGCAGCAGGTGGTGAATCAGATCAAGGCCGACATCACGTCCATCTACTCCGATGTGCTGGGCGATGCGAAGAAGTGGGCAGGGCTGGTTGCTTCGGGCGTGATTACAGGCGCGGACGATGCGGGAAAGGTGCTGACCGGGTACTTCAACGAGTCGACCAGCGATGCACAGGCTCTGCTGCAGCAGTTCCGGTTGAAGGCCAGCACGCAGGTCCATATGGATACATCCGTGCCCCACCTCGACACCAACGGTCCTCACGCGGATACGCCCACGATCCACATGGATCAGAGCTCGACGCATGTGGACACGTCGATTACGCACTGGGATACGAGCGTGAAGCACACGGATGACAGCCATCTGGATCAGGGGCCGAGCATCTTTCACAAAGATGGCCATCAGGACCTTGGCGGCCATTCCGACAGCGGAGGGCACACGGATAGCACGCCCCATACGGATTCGCCGACGATCCCGCATGGCGACAGCACGCCCCATGGGGATAACTCTTCAATTCGACACAGCGACGGGACGACGCATCTGGATGTGTAGTGTACGCAGGAGGACGCGATGAGCATTGAGTTGCGGCCGCTGGGAGTGACGTGCAATATTGCGTGCCAATATTGCTACCAGCATCCCCAGCGGGATGCCGGGAACTTCGGCAAGAGCTACGACCTCGACACCATGAAGGCGGCCATCCTGCAAGAGGGCGGGTCGTTCACGCTCTTCGGTGGGGAGGCGCTGCTGGTGCCGGAGGCGGACCTGGAGGACCTTTGGGCGTGGGGGCTGGAGAAGTTCGGGGTGAACTATCTGCAGACCAATGGCACCTTGATCACGGAGAGCCATCTGCGGATGTTTCGGCGGCTGAACGTGAGGGTGGGGGTGTCGTTGGACGGGCCGGGAGAGTTGAACGATGTGCGCTGGAACGGCACGCTGGCGAGCACCCGGGAGGCCACGGCGAAGACGGAGTGGGCGATCCGCCGGCTGTGCGAGGAGGGGATGGCTCCTAGTTTGATCGTGACGCTGCACCGCGGA
>CAXTPN010000021.1:0-23708 GCA_964246125.1 uncultured Acidobacteriaceae bacterium | reverse complement strand
GTCTGCGGAGGACAATCAGAGCTCTTCGACGTTGTTGATTTGAACAAAAGTTGTGATCCAGGGCTGTATCCAGCGGGACTGGAAGCGATTCCCGTCTTCTATCGAATGTGCAGCGATTGCCAGTTTACATTTACTGACTTTTTCGAGGGATTTACCCATGAGCAATGGAGTCGCTATGTATATAACGAGGACTACGTCAGAGTAGATCCTGAATACTTGGAGATCCGCCCACACAAAAACGCTCGCGACATAATGGCGATTCTTCAAGGCCAAAAAGACAACGTAATCGGTCTGGATTATGGCGGGGGAAATGGAAGGACCTCCTTTCTTCTAAGAGAGGAGGGATGGACCTTTGACTCTTATGATCCGTTTGGACTTACCGACGTCTCACCTGACAGGATCGGCCGTTATAACTTCTGTTCAGCGATGGAGGTGTTTGAGCATGTCCCCGATCCGGTCGCTTCCATCAGCGACATTTTGGCAAAAGCCAGTCCCAAACATCTGGTAATCCTGATTGGAACCCAGATCCTAGATGGTTCTGTATCAAGGGAGTCGCGCCTATCGTGGTGGTATGCGGCCCCCCGGAACGGTCACGTTTCCTTGTATTCACAGAAGTCTCTAAAAAGTCTTGCCTCGAAATTTGGCCTGGATTATCAATGTGTGCGCGGTTACCCCCACCTTCTAACCTCAGGGGTCACCCGAGGGGAAGCTGTAAAACTACTTCTACGCTACAAGATGCTTAGAATCAAGATGCGATTTCGCAGCTAGGCGGCTTGCGGAAGACGTTGGAGCTGCACTTCATCTCATCTGCCCAAACCTCCGGTACAAGCTTAACGTTTTACATTCGAATACACTGCGGAAGTTCTGGAGCATATAAAGTGCTCGGTACAATCTTGGAGTAGACAACATCATGAGCGAGCTAGACAAAAGGAACCCGATCCACTATTCGATACCGCTGATGCTGTTCCTCACCGTTTGTCTCCTGTTTGCGGAGCACCAGTCGGCGGTGCAAATGCACGGAAATATCGACCTGGATTATCTGGTGTCAAAGCAGGGTGGACGGCTTCAGCGCCAACTAGCTTATATTGCGATGGGGATCGTCGGTTTGGCCGGGACGTGGCATGTTCTGCGGGTCCGACGGCCAAAGCTGCGCTGGGATCTGCCACTAACCATCTTTCTCTCTCTTCTATTATTCTGGTCGTTCCTGAGCGTCGTCTGGACGGACACGCCGGAGACCACGGCGCGGCGACTCTTCGTGCTTTTCCTGCTGTTTCTGGGGGCGTTTGGAGTAGCACTGAGCTGGACCAAGAAGCAGATCCTCGATTTCATGGTCTACAGTTCCGCGATCCAGATCACGGTGGGCGTGGTGGCCGAATTGATGTTCGGGTATTTCACGCCGTGGAGCTCAGATTATCGTTTTGCCGGCACCCTTCCCTGGAACTCGCAAGGTTATGTCTGCCTGGTTCTGGCTCTATCAGGCCTTTGCAGGTCACGGCTTGAAGCCAAGGGACTTGGATGGTTTCCGTTCCTTGCTGCATATGGATTCGTTTTTCTGCTCCTTACCCGATCCCGCGGCGGCCTCGTCGCATTCACTATCGCGCTTGTTCTGTATCTGATGTTGACGCTCAATGCGCGACAGAAGCTTGCAACCTTTCTGGCAGTCGGAACGATCGCTCTGATGATTATTACGTCCGGTTCTGGTCCGGCATGGCTCGACTTCCTGAATCGAGGTGGGGAGGGAAGTGAGAACTTCACCGGAAGGGCTCCTCTTTGGGATGAGCTAATGACGTATGTTCACAAGCGCCCACTGACCGGCTATGGATACGAGGGATTCTGGACTATCGACACGATCGACGATATCTCTGGCGACCAGTTCTGGGCGATCGACAATGCTCACTCGAGTTACGTTGAAGGCCTGCTGGAACTGGGTTGGATCGGAATGATCCTGCACACGGTCGCGCTTCTAGTGGGAGGCGTTGAAGGGATCAAGGTTTTCCGGCGAACGAATGACTATACCTCATTTCTGGGCGCAAGCTTCTGCTTTGTGTATCTCGCCGGAGGTGTTCTGGAAGCTCTTTTCATCGTCAAACCATCTCAAAGCTCGTTTTACTTCGCGATTCTTCTGTGTGTGATGGCAGTGCAACCGCAAGAATTGATCGCACAGAGTTCAGCTGCCATCGAACAAACCGCTATCGTGGGGTACAAGGAAGGGTACATTGCGTAATTCTTTGCCCACGGAAGGCATTCGAAGAGACGTGATCGGATTGTTCGCCTTGGCCACGCTGGCAGTCATTGGCTTTGACTGCAAGGCGCAGTGGCTGAAGGGCGGTTTTACCGGGATAGATATTGTCCTCGTGATTGCCGGCTATCTCGGCTGCAATCTCATCTCTCGACGTCTGCGAAATGATAACTTCAAACTTCTTGATTTTTACGCCGATGCTCTCAGACACATCGTCATGCCGTTATCTCTCGTGTTGCTCTTCTGTCTTTGTCTGGGCCTCGCGGTCCTGTCGCCCTGGGAAGCTTACCGGCTGGGCCAGGGCGTGGTGGCAGCAGCCGTCGGAGGCGCGAACTTCCTTTATCTCATCCGCGGAAGTTTTTTTGCGGAACGTGCGATCACAAATCCGCTGCTGATGACCTGGGTCATCTCGCTAGTGATGCAGTTTCTATTTCTGCTGCCTCTGCTTCTGCTCGTGCTCAAAAACAGAAGCCGCCGCACAGTCTTGCTCGCGATAGCGGTGTTGAGCACAATCTCTCTCTGTGCAGGCATTTATCTTGAGTTTACGCAGCATGTCTGGAACTTCTACCTGCCGCTCACCCGGGCGTGGGAGTTCGGCGCTGGTTCCCTGGTCGCACTGTGGTTGCCGAAAGGTGATCTCTCCCCCGGTCGTAACAGAAGTTCGCAGCAGGCAGCAGGAACCTGCGGGATTGCGATGCTGCTTGCGACGATTGTCTTGTACCGGCCCGAGATGCGCTTCCCAGGGTTCGAGGCGCTGCTTCCAGTCATTGGAACGGGAATGATTCTGTCCTCGCCGCAGAGCTGGATCAGCCGGCTTCTTTCCGCACGTCCTCTTGCTGGGCTGGGAGCCATCTCTTATTCGTTATATCTGTGGCACTGGCCTCTTCTGAGCTTCGCTGAAATCGCTAGCGCACGGCCACTTCGTACCTTGACCATCGGAATCGTCCTTATTTTGACGATAGTGTTTGCATTGGCTTCTTACGTCCTGGCCGAGAGACCGCTCCAGAGCCGCAGCCTTGGTGTGCCTGGGAAGACGCTGGCGGTGTGTGCGGGTTGGATGATTATCCTCGCAGCGGCCGGCGGTGTCGTTTACCTAACGAAAGGACTGCCTTCGCGGAGCCCGATTTTGTACGGCATTGAATCCCGAGCCGCACTCTACAGACACTACCCCTGCATCTCGTCCAATTCCTACCTGAGGTTGAGTTCGCAATGTGCTCCGGCGCCAGCAGCACCAGAACCCTCTATGGCCGTTCTCGGGGGCGGCCACGCTGAAGCGTTCGCCGAGGGCATCAGAGACTATCTTCACACCAACGGCTGGCAACTCATCACCTTGACAAGAGAGAGCTGCCCGCCGACGCTGGGATACAGTCAATGGTCGCCGACGGACAGCACTCTCACCGAGTCTTGCCGCGAGTTCAATCGTTCCGCACTCAAATACGTTACATCCCGGTTGGACATCCGCACCGTCGTTCTCGTGGGCAGATGGCGAGCCGGGTTGGTGCCCGACTCGTTCAGAGGCAATCCTGCACAACAAACTGAAGACGAAAATGCTCATAATTTAAAAGACGGACTGAGCAACGAGGTCGCTTCACTTGAAGCGGCAGGAAAACATGTGATGGTTGTCGAGGACACGCCGGAATTTCCTTACGATCCCGTAGCCGACATTCGCAGCCGATATCTACCCTGGCGACGCGCTCTCAACCGTTTCTTCCGGTCCGATCCGCCTAACCAGGGCGACGGGAGCAGCATCAGCAGTTCGATTGCCATCAGCCCGAAGGAAGACACCGCGGATCTTCAGGTGCTGGCGGTGAAGACGCTTTTTCCTGCACTGACGCTAGTCGATCCGAAACGAATTCTCTGCGACGCGAGTCGATGCCGCTTTGCCAGTAACGCCGATCTTTTTTTCTTTGATTCCATTCACCTGAGCCGGACCGGAGCTCTACAGATTGTTCCGTTGTTGCCGCCCCTTAACACGATCAGGTGATGATCGACCAATAAACATCGATGCTAAAATAGGGTCAAAGCCAGAGTTCCCTTGACTGCAGGGAAGCGGCAAAGTGAGCGACTCAACGAACAAGGCCTTTTCTGAGGAGGCTAGCGATTGCAGGATACTATGCTGCGCTATTGATTCTGTTTGATTAAACGACTGTGGCCGTATGCGCCCGGAGGGTTGTGAAGTTTATGTTCCGTGCGAAACAGTTTGCGAGACAGCGCCGCAGCCAACGTATCGATGACCTTCTGGAATTCTTCCTAAGGCAGTTAGTGCTGGGCAATGAAGGATGAAGCCGTCGCAGGGAATCCGAAAGTTCGTACCGGAGTCGCCAAAGATCTTTTGTTGGCAGTATGCGTGTGCCTGGCACTGCTGTGCGTGGCCGAAGCTGCACTTCATCTCTGCGGCGCAAAATTCGATGCGTCTCTCTTTCAAATAGATCCTGTGCGCAGCTACAGTTTTCGTCCGAATGCTTTTGGGTGGCACACAGCCGAGAGCGACATTCTGGTACACATCAATGCCGAAGGAAATCGTGATCGGCTGCGCTCTCTCCAGCCTTCGCCGGGCACGTTGCGCATTGCAGTCCTGGGCTCGTCGACCACCGCCGCGCTTGAAGTAGAGCAGGATCAGACATATACCGCATTGCTGGAACGCAACCTCAGCCGTTCCGGCGCTCCCGTGGAAGTTCTGAATTTTGCGGTGGATGGATATGGTTCTGCGCAGGATTATTATACACTGCGAGACCAGGTATGGCGGTACCATCCGCAGATTGTGATCGACGAGGTCTCACTAAAGCAGTACGTTCTGAACAGCACCAAGCAATATTCCACTACTGCGCTCCTGTATCCGTATTTTCGTGTGCAGGGCGATCATGTAGTGCCGGACGAAGCGAGCGAGAAGATTCCTCGTCCCACACAGGAGCAGGTATCCCGCAGCAATCGGATACGGACCGCGGTGAACTCCATTGATCTTGTGCTTCTCTTCACCCAGGTAAAGAAGCAACTCGGCGTAAAGGTGAAGCCGCTGTTTGCCGTCGGAAAGGCGACGGCTTCCAGCGACGATCCCCGTAACGATCCTTGGCGGTGGACACTGGTTCCTCCTAAGTTCCCTCAGATTGAGCAGGGCTGGAAGGTAGTTGAGGGCCTTACGCTGGCGATGCGCGACGAATCCGCCCGGCATGGAGCGGAGTTCTGGGTTATCACCTCTGACGATGCGTTTCAGATCAATCCGGACCCGCAGGTTGGAGAAATCTTGCGGAGCCGCATGCAAGCAGACAATTTGGACTACGGCGACATACGCTATGACTCCTTCCTGACGGCGCACAACGTGAACCACATCCACCTCGAGCCTCAATTGCTGGCTTATGTCCGCACGACCGGCGCGTATCTCCACGGCGGCCCCAAGATACAGCCAGGCGAAGGACATTGGAATGTTCTGGGTCATCAAGTTGTAGCGGAGCTGGTTGCACAGGATCTTGAGCGAGGAAGCCCGCGTCTCAAACAATGGGAGCACAGGATCGCCAACAACCAGGTTCCCCCGGCAACGCCAGGCGCAATCGCGGGGCAAAAGGAATAGAGGCTATGATCTCACCGCACACACCCGATCTTTCGTATCGACGCTTGTCGGGCAAAGGTCGGCGTCTTGCAGCCGAACCGGGATTCTCGCAGCGAAGGATCGCCATTTTGTCGGATGCTGCCTCCCAGCAATTCGTGCCGGTGCTGCGCGCCCTCTTCCACGAGAACGGGATCGATATCGAGGTGTACGAGGGTGCTTTCGATGGCATCGAGCTGGAGGTCTTCAGCCCTGGCTCGGGACTGTACGAGTTTAAGCCGGATGTCATTCTGCTTGCGTTCTGTACGCAGGCCCTGCGGGCTCGTTACTTTCAAAACTCCAAGGGCGATTTTGTAGCCCGGAGTTTTGAACGAATTCGTCAAATTTGGGCAGCACTGCGTTCGCGTACCAGCGCGCAGATACTCCACTTCAACTACGCAATGCCCTACGAGCGATTGTTTGGTAACTTCGATCTTCAGGTGTCGCATTCTCTTTACGCCTCAACCGCGCGTCTCAACTTCCAGATTGCAAATGCCGCCTCGGAGCAGCCCGGGATCACGTTGATCGACGTCGAAACGATCTCCTCCAATGTCGGCCGTTTCGTTTGGTTTGATGACCGTCTGTGGAACATCACGAAGGCCTTCTGCAAGCTGGACTATCTGCCGCTAGTATGCCAGAGCGTTGTCGAGGTGGTTCTTACCCTTCTCGGCCGAGTCGCGAAATGCATCGTGCTCGACCTCGACAATACGCTCTGGGGAGGCGTCGTAGGGGATCTTGGACATCTCGGAATCGAAATCGGCGCCCATGGTGACGGTGAAGCGTTCTTCCATTTCCAGCATTATCTGCTTGCCCTCAAAAAACGTGGCATCATTCTGGCGGTCTGCAGTAAGAACGATCTTGCAAACGCCATAAGACCCTTCAGCGAAAACCACGACATGGTGCTACGCAAAGAAGACATCTCGGTGTTCGTCGCCAATTGGGACAATAAAGCAGATAACATTCGGACGATTCGCGAACGCCTGAACATCGGGCTCGATTCCATGGTCTTTCTGGACGACAATCCCTTTGAGAGAAACCTGGTCCGGCAACTGGCTCCCGAGGTGATTGTGCCTGAGTTTCCCGAGGATCCGGCCGATTACGTCCGCTTCCTTTCGTCGCTGAATCTCTTTGAAACAACTAGCTACTCACCCGAAGATGCGCGGCGAGCCGATCAGTACAAGGAAGAAGCTGGCCGGATAGAGTTGCGCGCGGCGGTCACTGATGTCGGTGAGTATCTGCGCTCGCTCGAGATGCAAATCCGCGTCGCTCGATTCGATTCGGAGAACATCGTTCGGATTGCTCAACTTACGCAGCGAAGCAATCAATTCAACTTGACTACGCAACGATTGAATGAAGGAGAATGCCGTGAGTTGATGGTCGATCAAAAGCGCTTCATGCCGTTGTATGCCAGTCTTTCTGACCGCTTTGGCGACCATGGGTTAATCTCCGTGATTATTCTGAAATATGTTTCCGACGCGCTTATCGTCACCAACTGGCTGATGAGCTGTAGGGTTCTCGCCCGGGGTGTCGAGGAATATCTCATGGCTCGGGTCGTCGAGATCGCCCGCAAGCGCAATTTCCAGCGCATCCAGGCTGAATACATCCCTAGTGCCAAGAACGGCATGGTTAAAGACTTTTATGCGCGCTTTGGATTTGAACAGGAATCCGACGATAAGGGTCACACGCGATGGAACCTCGACATCAATAGTTTTCGGCCCACCATGACCTATATCCAGGAGATCTAAACGTGGACACTGCCATCGTTGAGGTAAGACTTACCGCAATCTTGCGTGAGATGTTCGACCAGCCCGATCTGGAGTATCGGCCCAATATGATGGCTGCCGACGTGGACGAGTGGGATTCGCTTTCGCACGTCGACCTGATCGTTGCGGTAGAGACTGAGTTCGGGATCAGGCTGACCACAGGTGAAGTTCGAGGTCTCAAGAATGTGGGCGACTTCGTCAAAGTCATCGCGGCGAAGGCGAAGTAAAATGGACTTTATCTCGATACCGTTTCTGACATATCTGATCTGTTGCGCGATCGCGTATCGGCTGGTTCCTGTTCGGCTGCGGCCACTTATTCTGCTAATCGGCTCTTACATCTTTTACTACCTGAACTGCGCGGGCCTGCTGCTCTTGCTGGCCGGTGATACAGTCCTGGTTTTCTATGCCGCGCTGCTAATGCGTCGAAGCACTGCGCAACGAACGCGCAAGGCGATTCTATTTGGAGCAGTCGCCTTCCTCGTTGGCACGCTTGTATTTTACAAAGGCGCTCAGCTTGTGCCAAGATCGTGGGCTGGAAAGCTTCTGATGCCGTTGGGGGTGTCTTATTACACGTTCAAAATTGTTGGCTATCTTGTGGACGTGTACTGGGGACTCATCGAACCGGAGATGAGTCTTCTCAATTTCGCTGCCTATGTCTCATTTTTTCCGCAGATCGTGGCTGGTCCTATTCAGCGCGGCGAGCAGTTCCTGGCGCAGTTGCATCCGCCGGTCAGCGCCTCGCGCCAGACAGTCTTGCTTGGCATTCAACGTATTCTTCTCGGATTCTTCAAAAAGTTTGTTGTCGCCGACAATTTGGCGACTACCGTGAACTTTGTTTATCAGAATCTGCATACAACTCGGGAGCCAATCCTGCTCGGCTTTTATAGCTATCCCCTACAGATGTACGCGGACTTTTCTGCCTTGACGGACATTTCCATTGGCGCGGCTCTTCTCTTCGGCATCGTCGCGCCTGAGAACTTCGAAGCGCCGTTTTCCGCTGTAAGCCCGAGCGACTACTGGCGGCGCTGGCACATCACGCTCACGCTTTGGCTAACCGATTACGTGTTTACACCCCTCAGAATGTCCGCTCGCAACCTGGGCGACGTAGGCCTAGTCTTCAGCCTGACCATCAATATGGTGTTGATAGGCCTCTGGCACGGTTTTCGGTGGACGTTTGTCATCTTCGGATTGGTGCATGCTTTCTATCTCTCCGTCGATGCGCTTACCGCCAAGCCGCGGCGGCTGTATTACAAGCGAAATCCGCGGGCAGAGGTTTGGGCAGGCAGAATCGGGCCTGTGACGACGTTTCATCTCATCGCCGTCGCCTTTGTATGCTTCCGCGCCGACACGTGGAGCGATATTGTCTACGTCAGCAGTCATCTGTTCGCAGGTTTTTCCGCATGGTCTCCTCCTTTTTCGGCTTTCTTTGCCGAGAACTCCCGCTCCGTACTGATCGGCATCTGTGGCTATGGAGTGGCGGAAGGATTCGATTACCTGCGGCGACAGAATGCACGTAAGCCTATGCTCAACGAGCTTCCACGTTGGGGCCGGTGGGCTGTCTACTCGTCAAGCGCGATGGCGCTCTGCTTTCTCCTGATGTTGCTCTTCGTCAACGGAGCGAAGCGGAGCCCGTTCCTCTACGCTATCTTTTAGATAAACTTAAATATCTCGCGGTCGGCAGAGGAAAGCCGCCGTTGATCATCAAACGGAGGCAGGATACTTGAAGGATGTGCAGAAGATCCTCATCTTTCAGATCGGAAGCCTCGGTGACACAGTGATCTCCATGCCGTGCTACCGGGAGATCCTGCGTCGTCACCCTGATTCGGAGCGATACCTCCTTACTAATTTCCCGGTGGGAAGGAAGATGGTACAGGCGGAGGCGATGTTGAAGCCTTGCGGACTGATTGACGGATGTGTCGAGTACCCCATGCCATTACGTGGACTGGAAAACATCAAAGAACTCTACCGCACCCTGAGAGCCCTCAAGCCGGACGTGCTTTATTACCTCATTCCGGAGAAGAGCTTCGCCAACCTGGTGCGGCATTACGTCTTCTTTCGTGCCTGTGGCATCAGCGACATTCGCGGGGTCCCTTGGGCACGCGATCTCCGCTACCCGCGCGAGGTAAACTCCGGCACCCTGTGGGAGTCCGAGGCTTCACGCCTGCTACGTACGATCGGTGCCCAGCAGACCCCAGCGGCTCCCGACACAGCCGACCGCAGCCTCAATCTGGCGGGGGAGGAGCGCGACACGGCAGACCGCCTCCTGTTCAGCATTCCGTGGATGAGCCGCTTCATTGCGATCTCGGTCGGCGGCAAAGTTCCGATTAATGACTGGGGCGACGCAAATTGGACCAACACATTGGCCGCGATCAGCGCCGCGGAGCCGGGACTGGGAGCGGTTTTCATCGGGTCGGCAGACGAGCGCGACCGCAACCAACTGCTCGCAGCCTCATGGGCCGGCCCGAACCTCAACTCCTGCGGTTGCCTCACGCCGCGCGAGACAGCTGCGCTAATTGCGCGAGCGGAACTCTTTCTCGGTCACGACACTGGCACATTGCATTTGGCAGCCGCAGTCAACACTCGCGTCATCGGAATCTTTAGTGCTCGCAATGTTCCGGGCAAATGGTACTCTGATCGACCACACGATCGTTTCTTTTACAACAAGCCACCTTGCTTTGGATGCGAACTGGAAGAGGTCGCTGAATGCTCGTACAACGTCATCTGCATGAAGAAACACAACTTGCAAGCAGTCGTGGATGCGGTTCGAGAAAGCTTAGCTCATGCGTAACCTGCGCTGCGACTCGAGTCGGCCGCAGACTTCTGGGCTTTCTCTAAAAGTTTGCCTGCTTGTTGGAAGCAGCCATATCCGCCACTGCGGTGTTAAGGACTACGCCTATGGGTTGGCTGAGGCTTTGGTAAAGCATGGCGTTGACGCGGAAGTGCATGCCCCTCACGACTGGAAACTGGGATCGTTTCTTGCGTTGCGCAGCAGGTTGCGCGCCGCACGATTCGACGTTCTGCATGTACAGTATCCCTCGATTGGATTTCGCTATTCTCTGTTGCCGCATCTGGCCGGCTTAACGGGCATTGCACCCGCAACATTTGTCACCTTGCACGAATACTCCCGGCTGCCACGCCCCCAGCGACTCTCGACCCATCTTTTCAGTCTATCCACCCGGGCAATGCTGTTCACGACAGCGGAAGAGCGCCGGAGTTTCTCAGGGAAGGAGTGGAACGGCAGAAGTTCGCTCCAAGTAGTTCCAATCGCCAGTAATGTGCCGGAGGCGCCGCCTAGCCACACACCGGAACCGGTTGTTCTTTATTTCGGACAGATTCGTCCGGAAAAGGGAATCGAAGCGTTCCTAGAACTAGCCCTCTTGACCTCTCGGAGTGGACAAACCTTGGAGTTTCAAGTAATAGGTGCTTGTATACCGCAGTATGAGGAGTATTTGCAGCAACTACGGCGGAACGCCCCGCCGAACGTAAAATGGATTGTGGGCGCTGAATTGATCGAGGTTGCCCTACTCATGTCGTCCGCTCTGGCCGCTTACCTGCCGTTTCCGGATGGAGCTAGTTACCGGCGCGGCAGTTTAATCGGCGCGCTAGTGAATGGGCTGCCAGTAATTTCAACATGCTCGGCTATGACGCCGGACTCTCTAGCGAGAGTGGTTCTCCGTGCCGACACTCCGGATCAGGCGCTGGCACAGTTGCGGCTGATCCAGGAATCACCTGAGCGTCGGCAGGAGGTCTCGGACGCAGGCCGTTCGTTGGGTCTACAGTTTCGCTGGAGTTCTGTCGCCAAGGCGCACTCCCTCTTGTACCAGAACGTCCGCCTGTCCGTTAAATCGCGTGATACTGTATCAAAGGAGAAAAGATGGGTGTAGCTCTGATCACCGGTTCGGCCGGTCTGATTGGTTCAGAAGCGTCGGTTTTCTTTGCCGGCCTCGGATTCGACATCGTCGGGATCGAAAACGATATGCGCAGCCAGTTCTTCGGACCTGAAGCATCAACCACATGGAACCAGGAACGGCTGAAGAGTGATCTCGCCGGCAAGTACAGGCATGCCGACTTCGATATTCGCGACGGGGACAAGCTAGAAACCTTGTTTCGTAAGTTTGGGCACGATATCGACCTAGTCATCCATACCGCTGCACAGCCTTCACACGACTGGGCCGCTCGCGACCCGCATGTCGATTTTTCGGTGAACGCGACCGGAACACTGAACCTGCTGGAGGCGACGCGAAAGTTTTGTCCGGATGCACCGTTCATCTTCACTTCAACCAACAAGGTTTATGGGGACACTCCCAATCGTCTGCCGCTGGTCGAACTGGAAACTCGGTGGGAGATCGATCCTTCTCACCCTTATACCGTCGGGATTGATGAAGCGATGTCGATCGATCAAACTCTGCATAGTCTGTTCGGAGCCTCGAAGGTGGCGGCTGACGTACTGGTGCAGGAGTACGGTCGCTACTTCGGGATGAAGACGGTTTGCTTCCGCGGGGGCTGCTTGACGGGGCCGAATCACAGCGGCACGGCGCTGCATGGCTTTCTTGCATACCTGATGCGCTGCACGGCTACGGGACGACCTTATACCGTCTTCGGGTACCAAGGCAAGCAGGTGCGCGACAACATTCATAGTGCCGACCTTATCAGTTGTTTTCGCCACTTCCACCAAAATCCACGCAGCGGCGAGGTCTACAACATCGGCGGGGGACGCAGCAGCAATGCGTCCATGCTGGAGGCCATCCTGATCTGCGAAGAAGTCGCGGGACGCAAACTTAACTCCACCTACAAAGAGGCTAATCGCGTCGGAGACCACATCTGGTGGATCAGTGATACAAGCAAGTTCTCGCGCCACTATCCGGAGTGGAAGCAGCTTTACAATGTGCGAGACATCCTCGAACAAATCTTCGAGCGCAACATCGATCGCTGGAAAAAGGAAGAGGCATGATCGATCACGGCAAGAAGAACCTGCTTGGCGTGGCAATCAGCGCGGTCGATTATGAGTACGCGGTCACCCGAATTCTAAGCGACGCCAAAACCGGCCGACGTTGTGCCACGACGGCGCTGGCCGTACACGGCGTAATCACCGGAGCTTTGGACCGGGTACACCGGTATCGACTGAATACGTTCGACCTCGTCACACCGGATGGTCAGCCTGTTCGGTGGGCGCTTAATCTCCTTCATGGGACCCGGTTGAAAGATCGCGTCTATGGCCCAAAGATGACGTTGATGGTCTGCCAGCAGGCCGCCCTGCAGACCGTGCCGATTTATCTCTACGGAAGTAAACCGGAAGTGCTGGAGAAGCTAAGCGAGCGTTTGAAGCACCTCTGTCCCGGATTGCTGATCGCCGGTGCTCATCCGTCCAAATTCCGACTCCTGACTGCGGAGGAACAACTGCGCGCAGCCGAGCGCATCCGCGAGTCGGGAGCACGGATTCTCTTCGTGGGACTGGGCTGTCCTAGGCAGGAGGTCTTCACCTATGAGCTAAGTCGCAGCCTGAACATGCCGGTGCTTGCGGTAGGTGCGGCCTTTGACTATCACTCAGGATTGCTTGATGAGCCGCCCGAGCTTCTTCAGCGGTTCGGCCTGCAATGGCTTTACCGTCTCGCGCAGGAGCCCGGCAGGCTTTGGCGACGGTACCTCATTACCAACAGTCAGTTTGTCGCGCTCCTCCTGGCGCAATGGTTGCGGATCTGGCGGCCCAAATTAAGTGACGTCGACCCACCCGTCGCAGACGTGCGCTTTGGATGAGCCTACGCATCGTGCGAAACCCAAGGAGCTGCTCTAAGAACAGCCAATCTATAATTATTGACCCAGGCAGCCCATCGTCACCAGCCCCGCCGGCAAGTTTACGTTGCACAGCCAGCGCGGAAAAAGCGAGTCGTAAGTTGGCACTGAGCCGGGCGTCTGATAGCCGTAGCCAACTGCCGCGCCTGCGGTCGGGGTGAAGTGCGCGATCACCGTTGCCATACAGTTCGGAACACTAGTCGCGCTGCTGCAGTTTGGTGCCTCAGGAGTTAGGGCGTTTGAAAATACTGGGTTGGATCCAAAGACATTGTTAGCGCTGAACGCAAATCCTGGTGAGTTCGTGACCCCGCTGTAATAGGCTGCGGCACTCCAGCCAAAGTTCTGGTACACAGAGCTCGTGCTGTCGATATAACTCGCAGAGTAGGCATAGGCCGGGTTCCACGAAGCTCCATAGCACCCGGCTTGATTGGTCGCCGCAAGATTGAAATACGCCTCGGTCGTGACCGTCTTGTAGAGCTGCAACTCGCCGCACGAAGAATTTCCAAACTGATATGCGCCGTTGCCGTTACCCCACATCGTATTGTGCCGGGCAATAATCTGGGAATGATTTGCTCCATTTCCGGCATCGTTGTACTCAATCCGCACGCCAACCCCTCCATTGGCCAACGCTATATTGTTGTCGATCACTCCCTGCTGCGTGTAGGTATGTGGCAGCGGTGTCTGGTCGCCATCGAACGTATCGAAGATAATGCCATTGCCGTCATAGCATCCTACCGGGTTGGTGCTGCCATAAGAAAAATTTCCTCCGACGTAAACGTGCGTACCCGGCAAAGAGTCGCTGGCAACCGGCTCATAGACGCTGATGCCGCTGCCACACCATGTATTCGTCTGTCCGGCACCATAGGCAATGTTGCCGACCACTGCAATATAGTCGACGCCTGCATTTCCGTTGTTACCTGAGTCCAGGCCGCCCAGGGGGCAAACATTGGCTACATCATTGGCGAAGATGATGTGATGGATATTGGTAGCGGTGTTGGGAGGAACCGCCGAGAAGCAGTTCCCGCCGCCTGCTCCGCCAGCGGTGTCGTTGACTTCCCAACCCTGCACGCCCCAGTAACTTGCACTGACTCTCATACCATCCAACGTACCTGATGTCACTCTGATCTTGCAGGCGTCAAAGGTTACGCACTTAAGCCAAGCTACCGCGTTGCCCGATGCACACGTAACAGTTCCCCACTTGCCGTTTGCAAAGTTACTTGCGGAGTAGGCTGAGCTAGCGGATGCCATGATCACGTCGCCGCAGTTGAGAGCATGATTCGGCGAAAGCCATGCGGCACTGCTCGACAAACCATTGCTGGAATCGTTCCCAGTGGGCGACAGGAAGTAGGTTGTATGAGCACTGACGGCTGGACTGAGCGTGACGCTAGCCGTGGACGATTTGGTGGTATCGATCGCGCTTATCGCTGTCACCATCACCGTCTGGGCACTCGTAATCGAGGCCGGCGCAGTATAGAGTCCGGTTGGAGAGATGCTACCTACAGAAGGGCTTAGTGACCAGTTCACGGCGGTATTCGCCGTACCGGAAACGGCCGCGGAGAAGAGCTGCGTCTGCAAGGGCATTAGCGCGACAATCGTGGGCGAAACCTTCACACCTACTGGAACGGTGTAGGCAGCGGACCCCTGAGCGCTGGATAAGCCATTTGCGACAGCAACTGCTTTCAACGCCATCGACTGAGTGAGAGGAAAGGGCGCCGAGTAGAGCACACTGTTCACGGTTGGGGTGCTCCCGTCCATTGTGTAGTAGAGCGACGCTCCGGGAGTAATGTCCGCGATACTCACTACTTGGCCAATCGTATAAGAGCCGCTCCCAGGCGAGAATACAGGCGCAGGCGGGAGGGAGAGGATCGGAAGTGTCCAGTCGGTCGGAGGGGCTGGGAGCATCGGCTGAAAGGGAGATTGAGGAGCCGATAGATTGTAGAGATTCGAAGCATTCTGGGTCGGATGCTGCGCGAGCGCAACGATAGCCGCTATGGTGTCCGTCGGGGCAGTCGCAGCGCCAACAGTTGTATAGGAGAATAGCTGCCCACATGCGCTTGTATCCCCCGCGGTGCCGCCACTGGAGTTGATGCAAGCCGCAATTACATCCGCCAGGGTGTAGATCTTTGCTACGGGAGCTACATCCAATGGGCCCAGCAACAGTCCCGGAGATCTTCCTGTTCCGATGTTTACAAGTGAACCAATCTCGGTTTCAACGGCATCGTAGGACGTCAAACTTGCGAAGCCGATCTGTCCAGAACCAGTGGTGTATGGCGCTAGCGGCGAGAGCGAGCCGATCGTGGTCACCTCGTTGATAGCCACAGACGCCAGTGTTGCGAGTCCACTGCAGTACCCAAGGACCGAAATCATTGCAATCGACGAGTTGTTCGTTCCATCTGCAAATCCAGGGTTTCCCCCACGAGCCGTCAGATAAACGATGGGGTCAGAAGTAGGGCAGGTATACAAGCCCGTTACATCGAACCTGCCAGAGTTGTCGGTTAGAACGGTTTTCGAGATCAGCGGAGTGGCTGTAGAGCCATTACCCGTGGTGCCTGCGGCGTACAGCTGGATCAACGAGCCGGAGACCGGCTGTTGTCCTCCATGGACAATCCCTTGCAAATGGGCCGCCTGCGGATTGGAGAAGCCCGTCGCACCAAAGCCGCAGCCAAGAAATAAAGTGAGCAGGAGTAGGCCCATGGATAACGATACCCGGTGAAATATCCTGTCTGAATAGAAGACTAAGAAGCTTTGGTCATTAGAATCGAGGAGCATCTCGTAGCACACCGTAAGGCGAGTATCGGATGCACCACCAGGAAGGTGAATAGCACTAAAGCCTCAGTGCTCCCGCCCCTTAGGGGGTGGCGCCATTTAGCTTATGTAGATGACCTCCAGCTCTTTCTGTCCTCGTCAGTTGCAGCCCCGTCCAAGCAAATTGAGCGATGCGCCTTGTCCTCTTAGGCAAGACATACGCTCCAGTACAAGCAGAGACATGCAGCCTACCGAAACTCTTCTATGCAAAGCTATTGGATTCTTAAGGGCAGGGATTTGGAAGTAAACTCGCTCCACAACGTCCGGAAGAGATTGTTCAGCGCGAGATGACGCACATCTAGGTCTGAGGCAAATCGCAACTGCGACTTCAGACTGCCCCGCTACCTCGTACCACAGCAGGAATCGTGAGGACGAGTATCTTGCAATCCAGCCAAAGCGACCACTCATCAATGTATCTGAGATCCTGTTTTATCCAGTCGTCAAAGGTTGTATTGCTACGCCCGCTAATCTGCCAAAGACAGGTGAGGCCGGGGCGGATGCTGAAGCGCCGGAGCAGCCAGGATTCCTGAAACCGAGAGACATCCCGCAAGGGAAGAGGCCGCGGTCCGACAAGTGACATCTCTCCACGTAGCACGTTGAAAAGCTGAGGCAGTTCGTCTATCGAAGTCTTGCGAATGAAGGTGCCAACACGTGTCACCCTCGGATCGGACCTCAACTTGAATACTGGCCCTTGTGCCTCATTGATTACTTCAAGAGCTGCTTGTCGTACTTCCGCGTCAGCGACCATAGAACGGAACTTAAACATCGGAAAAAGCTTGCGATGTCGTCCGTACCGTTGTTGAACAAAGAATATGGGCCCCGGGCTGGTGAATCGAATTGCCAGCATGGTCGCAACCATAACGGGCGAAAACAGAACTAGAAAGATGGATGCGCCAACTAAGTCAAATATGCGCTTAATCGCTTGCTTCGGATCCCGTACTACTGTACTCAGGACCGCGAAATGATGCGGGTGCTGTTCAGAAAACTGTACGTGCGCTCGTGAGGTCGAAAAGAGATCGCTCATGTAATGGGATTCAACTCCCACCGACTCGCAAATGTCGATTACCCTTTGAATCTCATCGTACTTGGATTTGATCGGTAGGCCGATTAGTACAATTTCGATCGGAAGGGTCTTTAGGAGTTCGGGCAGCGTATCAATTGCGCCTAGATACGTGCTCCTGGCATCCTCAGTACCGTAATACTCATCGTCTACACACCCGTAGAGCGCGAAAGGGGAATATTGACTTAAAAGGCGACTCTTCAATATTTCGGCTCTCCTACCCGTACCCACGATGAGAGCGTGCCTTTTCCGTAGCACGCGATGGGATAAAACCGCTGCTATTGTGAAGCAGCCGAGCAGAGAGAATGAAACGACTAGCAAACTCAGTGCCGTCCATCCTGCCAAATAGCAGGCTTGAGCATACAAGCCGCGGGCGACGGCTCCGATTAGGAGAACCAGACTGGACGCGACAGATGCTGTAGTCAGTCGAGAAACTTCGGCAAATAAATCTTTTCTGGAAGAAGCATTTTGGTATGGTGACAAACTAAGCCAAAGACTCCATAGGCTAGCAGTTCCGAAAGCAAGTAGAAGATGTCGAACTGTGATTGACTCGCTGAGAAAACCTTGGAGGCTCCGATGGTCGTCATCTCTGATGATCCACAACCAGAACAGGCCCAAGACGAGCACGGGAATCAAAGTCCTTAAATTACTGTAGGGACTTCCAGAACGCAGTTGCGTAGCTCGAAGTCTTTCGATCGAAGGACGGAAACGGTGTGCCCAGTATCTTTCGCTAGGGCGCCAATGACGTACTTTGAGTTCGTGAAAAGTTGCTTGCACAAGATCTCCGTAGTGCCAAGCAAGGCCTGCTCGCCAGAGCGAGAAAGATTTCCTAGCAATAGGCACTCAGATCCGCGCCTCGCAATGACTTATAGTAAGTCAATTATGAAGGAAGTAGCGGCATTGGTAAAGAAGAATCCGAGATGTGTCGCCGAGAGCAGACACCGCAATATGACCGGCGACCGATGCTCAATACGCTTCTGTAATCGAAGAAGTCACCGGTCGCAGGCATACTTGAGGAGGCGTGCAGTTCAAGAGCCTTGCCCGGGGGGCGATCAACACCGGAACCGCTTGGGGACACTTCTTCTGTCACGTCGAAACACCAACGGGTTGGATCCGGATGGATGAACATACTCCATGATGGTCCGTTTCCGGTCTTCACAGAGGATCAAAGCGAGGGTCGGTGGCAGTCCGCATGGTGCCGTCGATGGCCGGGATGTGAAGCTCAGCTTGTCGCCATACGCCGGCTGAAACCCTCCGTCTTGAGCGCGACCGCGAGGTAGCCGTGCAGCCGCAGATGAGAGAAGAGCAGGTCTATACCAAAGGATGCCGTCCAACAAAACAGGGAAATTTGGTTTCCGACACGAACCCAGAGACGGAGCCGAGGACGAATGGCAGCCTTGTTGAATGGAAGAGGCAGTACGCCTCATCCGCCCTTCTACATTGTTGTTACGGGGGACACTTACTAGCGGAACAAGTATTGATTCGGGCCGTCGTTACGAATCCAAAGTTGCAGAAAGCAATCGTCCGCGACGTGCGAAATCAGCAGAAGACTTTAGGCGCGGCCCGTGCGCCGGCGCGCGGCAGCAAGAGTGCTAAGTACGCCTGCACCGAGGAGGATAAGGCTGGAAGGCTCTGGGGTTGTGGCGGCGGCAGCCGGAGTGGTGAGAGTCCCGCCGTCGGCGGAGAAGTTACCGCCAGCCAGCGGGTCGAACACGGTATCGCCGCTCCCGCACGGCGCTACGGTGCAAAGGACCGGACCTGTCTGAGTACCGGTCAGTTGGAAGTTGAAGTGGTCACCCGCTGAATCGAAGAAGGCGGCGTATCCGGTAGTTGGATTATTGCCCACGATCCGGTTGAGCGACGTGTAGGTGGTGCCGTTTACGCTGGCCGTGAAGTTTCCCGATTCGAGCGTGAAGAAGGTGTTCAAGGTAAACGTGCCGGAGTAAGTCCCAACCCCGGTTGTTCCCAGGTAGGTCGTGAGGACGCCGTTGGTAATGGTGTAGACCGTATCCGCGTGAGCCGCAGTGGGGATATTAAGACCGCCGATGAGACCGAGGGCGAGAAAGAGCGTTTTCATGAGCGCCTATATTCAAGTGACAACTCAAGTGTGGCAATCGCTATTGGGGAAAGTCAAGCGAATAGGCTAATGTTTGTCGTCTAACGACGACGTGTATCAAAATGAGTCCTGCATCGTCGCTTTGATCTGGAAGGCCTGAGTCCTGCCGGTCTCATGGCGCCGGAGCCGGTGGGCAGCGCAGGCAAGCGGGCCTCCTGGCGCTTTCTCGAGTTCATATCTGCAACAGCAATACACGGCCCGCCTATAGCCAGGCCGCGCCGTTTATCTGCTCTGGTGCGAAGCCCGCGGGATCCCACTTGCCATCGGCTGCCACACCATCTGTGGCTCTGGAATTACCGAACACCTCACCGACGGCAACCGGATTGAAGTTTCTAAAGCGACGTCCCGGATGCTCACCTAAGCACCCTTTCCGATTGGTTGCTCGGACGGATCTCCTCTGCGAGCTCGAGAAGAAGTTCCCGCATCTCCTTGGTTGATTGTGCTATCCGCTTTGCTCCATGGACTTCCAGACCGACGGCCCTACCCTTCGTAACTTTGAGCCACGCCCCCAATGCAACCCGGAGGACGGGGAAGGAATCGGGGAGGGCTCCCTCGACCACGACCAAATAGGGGCTGATGTCGTGCCCCGCCGTTTGTGGCTGGAGTTCGACGGAAGAAGGCTCCAGTCCCCGTTTTCGAAGATAGACCTCCATCTTGCGCATCTGCGATCGGGGGTCTATGCCGTCTTCCGGTTGCTCGTGGGGCGCGGCAGAAAGGTGATTTTGAGGGCGTCCCGGTCCATGCGTCACCCTAGCACTTTCCTGTCCTTCGTACTACAACATAACGTCCTTATGTTGTGGTGGGAGCAGTCACCGGCCGCCTCCATCAACCTGACGCGATTGTTTCCAACCTTTTATGATGATGGGGACTCTACACTGGCTAATTGCATCTCCGGGCAGGTAGCCTGGTAGAGCATCGATGAAGCGCGGTTCAGCAAGCAATTGACGCGCCGCATGAGCCAGATAGCCCCGTAGACTGGCAGGAGCAGCTTCGATCTCCTCTATGACGGTCTCGTGTCCTTCGATCACTGCAACGAAGTCTTCGAGGTCGTGACTTGCGAAAAGTCGCCGCGGCCTCGGCCTCGAAAAGCTTCCATCTTGGTGCCAAGGAGAAAGGGAGCTGTGATGAGCCGGATGACCGCGCCGCTCGGAAGAGTAGCCCGACTTGCGGTAGCCATGGCGCCCCGGTACCAGAGATTGCTGAACCCTAGTACGGAGGCCTCTACGGGCATCACGTCCAGTACGAGGTCTCCATGAACCCAGCGGCCGAGAGGCGCTCCGTCTCGGGTGTCATTGGCGAAGCCCAGGGGTCGAAGGCGTTCCGAAAAGACGGCATTGTCTGCATACGTCGTGATCTCTGCGATGACATCGACATCGCTCGTTCCGCGCACAGGCGCAGCGGCCTCATCGGTAACCAGCAGGTCCAGCGTTGCTCCGCCAACAAAGACTACCTGCTCCGTGAGTTTACCGAGTCTGCGAGCAGCGCTTTCGAGAAGACCCAGATGGCTAACCATGCGCGATCCTGACCCTCAGTTCCTGCCGGGCAAGTGTTCGTTCGCGAGTGCGCCCGTCCCGCAGCGCATCGGTGAGCGTCAACAACTCATAAAATGAGGCGTCTTCTAGGGCAGCCGCTAAAGCGTGTTTGTAAAGAGGAGCGAACGAGTATCCCCTCACTTTCCCGCTGACTGCCGGCCAAACGGGTGGAGGATCCGTGCCTTGTTGCAGGAGACCTTTGAGCGGCTCGGCTGCATATGCTGTAGGAACACCGCGCGTAAGATCTCCACGTTCAGCTGGGAAGGCATACCGAAGCCCGTGCTCGAGGAACTCCAGCAACGCAGATCGATTGACCCTCTTGGGCTCATCCTGCGCAAACAGACCAGAGAGCCTTCCGCGCTTAAACGAGACATGAACCTCCGAAGACGACAGGTGCAGATGGGAAGCCAGCTGCTGAAAGGACATCTCAGACGATCCAGGCAAGGTGAGTTTTAGCAGTACCGGGATGTCGACGGGCCGGAGCATGTGTCCAGCAGAGACTGGAGGCATTCAATATTCAAGAATAATGAACGCTGCCCTAATTTGTTTCCATCACATTTGGGAACGGTGTCGGATTCGATTCGGAAGTGTAAGTACCAGACCTTTTGAATGAAGGAAAAGTTCTCTTTCCTGTCTGCGGGCCGCAAGGTGCGCGTCTTCCGCACCCATCTCTGCGGGCCTTTCCTTCCCCCGATGCCTCGTTAGAACAAGCAACCGCCGCAACAAAGGCATTCCTGCGCCTGCGCGCAACAGCGGGGCAACCAGGCTTGCTAGGGAGCCCTGCTCCCACGCGCGCGCAAGCTGGTGGAAAAAGCTCCGTGCAGCTCCAGGTATTCGCTTCCTCCGGCCTTCGGCTCGCCTGACGGCGACTTTTCCGCACAGCTTGCACTTGCTACCCCTCGCTGGCGTGGGCCAGGGCCAAGGCGTGTCTGTGAGAACAGCCACTGCCAAGACGATTCAAACCGGAGACAACAACATGACTACGAACGCCAACGTCAACGCAAGCGGCACCGTCGCCACCCTACCCACACCCACCAAGCCCCAGACCTCGAAGGAGATCATCGCCGCTAACGTAAAGCTCCTGATCGAGCAGCTGGAGGCCGGACACTCGGAAGGCCTGACAGCCTACCTCACCGCTATGGGACGCTTTCACAACTACAGCCTCGGCAACATCCTTGAGATCGCACGGCAGAAGCCGGACGCAACCCGTGTTGCAGGGCTGTATGCGTGGAACCAGCTTGGACGCAAGGTGAAGAAGGGCCAGAAGGGTATCCGTATCCTCGCTCCCCTGATCGGCACCCGGCGCAAGAACGATGCCGAGGCCGAGAAGGACATCACCAAGCAGAACCAGCCGGTATTGGTGGGTTTCCGGGGGGTATACGTCTTCGATGTGTCGCAGACCGAAGGGGCAGAGCTTCCCGACCTCAAAGAGCGCGTGAAAGGTCAGGTAGGCGAGTGCCGCGAACGGCTGATCGATTTCATCATTGCTCAGGGGATCGAACTTGAGTTCAGGGAGAGCATCGCACCAGCGTTGGGGATGAGCTATGGCGGCACTATCGCCATCCTTCCCGGACAGGCACCCGCCGGGGAGTTCAGCACCTTGGTTCACGAGGTCGCCCACGAGATGCTCCACAAGGCCCAGCGCAGGACCGCCACCACCAGGACCGTCAGGGAGACCGAAGCCGAGGCTATTGCCTTTGTCGTAAGCCAGACCATCGGCCTTGACGCGGGACACGCTTCAGCCGACTACATCCACCTTTACCACGGCAACGCAACGCTATTAGCCGAGAGCTTGGAAGTCATTCAGAAGACCTCCGCCCTCATCCTCTCCGCCATCGAGACCCCCGCCCCCGCAGCGGAGCAGACCGAAGCCGAACCCGAACTGGCTCAGGCCAGCTAACCCCTCTCTCTTCCCCATGGGCGGACGGCCTAGGCCGCTCCGCTCCAACCACCCCGCACGCCTGCCCGCATCAAGGAGACACGACCATGCAGAATAGCAGCGAGTTCCAGTTCCTTACCGTCGACACCATCCACGAGTCCACCACCAACCCCCGCAAGACCTTCGATGAAGCCAAGCTGTACGAGCTTGCCGACAGCATCAAGCACAACGGCCTCATCCAGCCCATCACCGTACGGCCCAACAACCAGGGCTTCGAGATCGTGGCAGGAGCGAGACGTTTTCGCGCCGCGCAGCTTGCCGAACTCTTCGCCGTGCCCGCCCGCATCGTCGACATCGACGACGCCCAGGCTTTGGAGTGGCAGTTGGTCGAGAACTCGCAGCGGGTGGACGTTCACCCCTACGAAGAGGCACAGGGCTTCCAGCGGTTGCTGGACATGCCCGGCTACGACGTTGCCGCGTTGGTCGAGAAGTCAGGCAAAAGCGCATCGCACATCTACGCCCGTCTTTCCTTGTTGCATCTGATACCCACGATTGCGGAGGACTTCACTCAGGAACGGATCACCGCTAGCCACGCCAACCTGTTAGCAAGATTGCCTCAGGAGGTACAGACCACCGCCTACGATCAATGCTGGAGGAAGGACTGGCAGGACAAGGAACCGCATCTGCTTCCCGCCAAGCACCTAAGTGCGTGGATACAGGCCAACCTCTACCTCTCCCTTGCGGATGCACCGTTCGACCGCGAAGACCCCACCCTAAACCCCGTTGCCGGAGCATGCAGCACCTGCCCCCGCCGCAGCGGATACAACACAGCCCTCTTCATCGACGTGCAGGGAGACCAGTGCCTCGACTCGCCTTGCTTCCAGACCAAGATCAACGCCCACATCGACCGGGAGGTTGCGGCCCAGCCCGCACTCGTTCACATC
>CAXTPN010000020.1:0-24061 GCA_964246125.1 uncultured Acidobacteriaceae bacterium | reverse complement strand
ATGGTGTTTCAGCGGCCGAACCCGTTTCCGACGATGTCGATCTACGACAATGTGGCGAGCGGCCTGAAGCTGAACGGGTTTCGCAATCGCGCGATCCTGGACGAGACGGTGGAGCGCAGCTTGAAAGCAGCCGCGCTATGGGACGAGGTAAAGGACGATCTAAAGAAGAAGTCGGGGGCGAGTTTGTCGGGCGGGCAGCAGCAGCGCATGTGCATTGCCCGCGCCCTTGCGGTAGACCCCGAGGTGCTGCTGATGGATGAGCCGGCCTCGGCGCTGGACCCCGTCTCGACCTCGAAGATCGAGGATCTGATCTTTCAGTTGAAGAGCCAATACACGATCGTGATCGTCACGCACAATATGCAGCAGGCGGCGCGGGTGGCAGAGAACACCGGCTTTTTCCTGAACGGCAAGATGGTGGAGTTCGATTCGACGCACAAAATCTTCACCAATCCCAGCGATAAGCGGACCGAAGACTACATCACGGGGAGGTTCGGCTGATGGCGGGGCGGATCAAATTTCAGCAGAACCTCGACGACCTGAAGGAGCGGCTGCTGGTGATGGCCGGGATGGCGGAGCAGGCCATCCAGCGTTCGATCGAGGCTTACCGGACGCGCGACCTGACGATCTGCGAGCAGGTCTTTCGAGCGGAGCCGGCGATCAACCGGCTGGAGCGCGAGATCGACCAGATGGCGCTCGACCTGCTCGCGATGGAGCAGCCAATGGCCATCGATCTGCGGTTTATCCTGTCGGTGATCCGGATCAACGCAGACCTGGAGCGGGTGGGCGACCAGGCGGTGAATATCGCGGTGCGAGTGCGGGAGATGGGGGCGTTCGCGAATATCGACCTGCCGGTGGATATTCCCAAGCTGGCGTCGCTGGCGAGCGCGATGGTGCGTAAGGCGTTGCAGGCGTTCATCGAGGCGGACGCGGACCTGGCTACGAGCGTGCTGACGCTGGACGATCAGGTGGACGAGATGAACGATGCGGCATTCTATTCGCTGAGTTCGTTGATCAAGGAGAATCCCGAGCTGACGCCGCAATCGCTGAACGCGCTGATCATCTCGCGGAACCTGGAGCGAGTGGGCGACCATGCGACGAACATCGCGGAGGATGTGATCTTCTGGGTGCGCGGGGCGGACGTGCGGCATAACACGTCGATGATCTAGGCCGTGCCGGGCGAGCCGCGCCTATGCGGCCGGCGTCTTGTCCATCCAGATACCCCAGGTGAGCGGACCGATCTCTTCATCGTCAAGAGGCTGTCCCGTCAGTTTGAGGGCAAGTTTGATCTGACCATGATGGTAGCCCTCGTGCCAGATCATGTGCTGCAGCAAGAGCAGCGGATGGTCGTAATGTAGGTCCATCTCCCGGCCCAGCCGGATGCGATTCTCCACCGCATTGCGCACCGCCGCCGCGCTCTCGTTCAGTTCAGCGGCAATGCGATCGGCATCGGCTTCATCGAGCCACTCTCCCGGCGGCACGGGCGCGGCTAAATCCGGAGCATCCTCGGAGAGAAAGACCAGCCGCACATAATGCATGTGCGTGAACATCTCCGCGACTGACGGGCTTCCGGGCATCGCCCTGGCCGTCAGCGAGCCCGGCGGCAGAGCGCGCAGCAGATTCACCAGAATACGGTTGTTGCGATCCCAGGACTCGAGAATCGCCTGGAGCAGATCGTTTGCGTCTGGCACTGCAACCTCCTTCACGGCAAGAACGCGCCGGTATAACCCGGGCCATGGAGCACCGCTCCCGGCTTCGCTCCGGTATGCTTCTCGCGATCGATGACTACGGTTCCATTGACCAGCACGTACTCGATCCCACTTGGGTAAACATTCGGCTTCTCGTAGGTGGAGTTGTCCTGGATGGCGTTGTAGTCGAAGATCGTCACATCCGCCCACTGGCCTTCGCGAATGAGACCGCGCCCGGCCAGCCGCAGGCGATCGGACGGCCATCCGGTCATCTTGCGGATGGCGTCTTCGAGCGTGAGCACATGGTCCTCGCGCACATACTTCGCGATGACGCGGGGAAAGTTTCCGTAGGCGCGCGGATGCTGCAGATCCGCGGGGCCGCCTGCGATCAGGGTGCTGCCTGCATCGCTGCCGATGCTGGTCCAGGGAAAGCGCAATGCAGTGGCGATATCGGGCTCGCCCATCATGTGATAGACCGCCAGCACGCGCGACTGCCCGGCGGCGACCAGGTCGAAGGCGGCATCCGCGGGGTCGGTCCCCATCTCTTTTGCGACTTCGGTCATCGTCTTGTTTTCATACTTCTTACTCGCGGGATTCGATGCTTCGACCAGCGTGATATTGTCCCAGCCGCCCGATGCCTCAATGATGTTCCACCAGCCGGGCGACCCTGTCTTCTGCTCCTGCTTCAGCCGGGCGCGAATCGCCGGATCGGCGAGACGTTCTGTCAGCTTTTCGCTTCCACCTTCATGTGCCCAGGCAGGAATGGTAGCTTCCAGGCCCGTGCCTCCGGCTGTATAAACGTATAGATTTCCCGCAATCTCCACCCCGCGGCCGCGCGCTGCTGCCACACGCTCGCCAATCTGTTGCATCAGCTTGCCCCAGCCCGGCTGGTAAGCGACTTTCAGGTGAAATATCTCGCCGGGCATATGCGCCTCCTCCGCGATGCGGATCAGCTCATCGACCGCGCCGAGGACATCGCGGCCTTCATCGCGCATATGGCTGGCATAGGTGCCTCCGTACTCGCCCGCGACCTTGGCCACGGCGATCAGCTCATCGGTTTTGGCATAGCTGCCGGGAGGATAAATGAGCGCGGTCGTCATTCCCATCGCGCCTCCCTTCATCGCGGTAGCCATCAGGGCCTCCATGCGCTCGAGTTCGTCTGCCGTGGGCTCGCGGGCAGATTGGCCCAGTACGGCTTCGCGCGCCTGTTCCTCGCTGTAATAACATCCGAAGTTCACGCTGATGCCACCTCGTTGCAGTTGCGCAAAGTAGTCGGCCACCTGCTCGGCGGGTACAGGGGTTCCGCCCTCGCCGGAGATCACCGTAGTGACGCCCTCGCGAAGTTTGTTGTCGGCAAGCCCAATCTTGAGCAGCACCGAGCTGGATTGATCCATGACGTCGATCCAACCGGGAGAAACATAGAGTCCCTTGGCATCGATCTCGCGACGGCCGTGGCCGAGGATGCGGCCGATCCTGACGAAGCGGCCATGGTCGATGGCGACATCGGCGCTGATCCAGGGGTTGCCGCCGCCATCGAGCACGCGACCGTTGCGAATCACAATATCGTACTCAGCCGCCTGGGAGGTGTCTTGGGCCAGGCTCCGCAGGGTAGAGAAAGAGGCGATGAAGGCGATCAGCCTAAGCGTCCGTATGAGCTTCATGCGATGAGGTTCTCCTGTCCTGTGCGCCGCTGCTCCGATCTTTTGCTGGCGGCATGCCTGGTCGTCTTCTGCGCAAGTAGTATAGCGACGCGTGGGGTTACGAACTGTTCTCATGTAAACTTGCAGATGGGTCTCTACTTGCGGAAACTGTGTTTTGCGATACAGGGGAGGGCGGTGCTCTTACGCCTTCGTACACGCATGCAGGCCAAATCAACTGGAATCAGGGAGAGCAACGATGGCGAAGATTGCCAAGACCGGCGACCGCAAGAAGGTCATGGATACGAACAAGAGCACGGATTGTCCGAAGTGCTCGAAGCCGACGCGCATTGTGAAGCGCGTGAAGGATCGCGAGCGGGGAGTGCCGGGCGGAGTCTATATCTCGTGCTCGGCGTGCGAGTTTTTCGAGAAGCTTTAAAGGCAGAATGCAATGCTGAAACAAAGCGGGGGCCCCAAGCGGGCTCCCGCTTTGTTTTCCGCCAGTTACGCCTGGAATCCAGGTGGTTACTTCCGATCTTGTCAATGCCCCGCAAGGGCTTGACGAAGGTGGATTCGAAGTATCAGACTCGTCTGCGGAAGTGAGGGTCTTGTGTTGAACAATCTGGGTAGCACCGCGGTGATGGCGGGGGGTGCGCCGTCGACGCATTTCAGCCGGCCGACGTTTTTGATGTGTTCGCCGGAGTGGTATGAGGTGGGGTATGTGATCAACCCGTGGATGGCGGGAAACCTGCATCGGCCGAACCGGGATACTGCGTTTGCACAGTGGAAGGGGCTGTATGCGGCGCTGAAGCGGCTGGCCGACGTGAAGCTGCTGCATCCTCGCGAAGGTTCGCCCGACATGACGTTTGTAGCCCATGGCGCGGTGGTGAATCATGGCGTGGCGGCGCTGTCGAGCTTCGCGCACGTGGAGCGGCAGCCGGAAGAGGACTACCTGCGGACGTGGCTGGAGGAGGCTGGGTTCCTGATCTGGGAGACGCCGCGCGAGACCGCGTTCGAGGGTGAGGGCGATGCTCTGTTCGACGCCGATGGTCGGCACCTGTGGCTGGCGCATGGGGCCAGAACGTGCCGGTACAGCCATCGCCATGTGGCGGACGCGTGGCATTCACCGCTGAGCTCGCTGCATCTGGTCGATCCGCGCTTCTACCACCTGGATACCTGTTTCGCGCCGCTCAGTGGAGGGCACCTGCTGTACTTCGCGGATGCGTTCGACGCGGAGTCGCGAGCGCTGATCGAGGCGACCTACCCGGCGGAGATGCGCGTCGCGGTGACCGAGACGGAGGCGACGCACTTTGCATGCAACCTGCTCAATCTGGGTCGGGAGATCCTGATGCATGCGGCGGGAGGCAGGGTGGCGGAGCGGCTGCATGCGAAGGGATATCATGTGACGGAGCTGCCGCTGGGCGAGTTTCTAAAAGGCGGCGGCTCGGCCAAAAGTCTCGCGCTGCGGTTGAGCGATCTCTCGGGCACGCACCAGTAACCGCGGCGGCGAGTGCGGCGACATCTCGGCGAGGATGGCGTCGACCACGGCGGCGGGATCCATCGCCTGCGTGATGGGGCGACCAACCACCAGCATGGAGGCTCCGTGCGCGAGTGCGTCGGCAGGGGTTGCAATACGGCTCTGATCGGCGCGAGCGGACCCTTTGGGACGGATGCCGGGCACTACGAGCAGGGAAGTGGGAAGCTCGTGGCGAAGGCGGGCGGCTTCCTCCGGCGAGCAGACCAGGCCGGTGACGCCCGCGGCGTGGGCCAGCCGGGCGAGGCAGAGGACTTGCTCTGCGGGAGGGGCGGGGATCCCGATGCCGGCAAGTTGGGCAGCGTCCATGCTGGTGAGGACGGTAACTGCGAGGAGATTGGGGGCATCGCGGGTCGCAGCCGCGGCGTTTGCAGCGGCTTCCAGCATGGCGGCTCCCCCGGCCGCATGGACGGTCAGCAGAGACGCGCCGACCGACGAGACGGAACGGACCGCGCCGGCAACGGTGTTGGGGATGTCGTGCAGCTTGAGGTCCAGAAAGACATCGTGCCCTCGCGCGCGCAGGGTTTCGACGATGGCGTTGCCGGCGGCCAGATAGAGTTCGAGGCCGACTTTGAACCAGTCACAACGGCCTTCGAGGCGGTCGACCAGGGAAAGGGCAGCGGAGGCGGAAGGGAAGTCGAGGGCGACGATAAGGCGGTCGCGAGGGGAGGCAGAGGGAGGCGGGTTCACGCGAGGACTCCTAGGAGAGTCTACCTCGTTCGTGAGTAGCTAGCTGCGGAATAGCAGCCAAACGCCACAACAGGGCCGAAAATCACCACAAGCTGACCAGTAAAAATAACAGCAAATCACTCGACCGGAAGCGGAAAGGTGACGAGCGAGGCAGGCATCTTCAACTGGGCGATGAGGGGGCGGGTCGTGTCGAGGCCGGGCCCGTATGCGGTTTCCAGCTTTACCTTCCCGATGCCGTTCATTCCCACAGCGTGGGCGGCGGCGTAGGAGAGATCGACGATGCGGTCGCCGGACACAGGGCCGCGATCGTTGACCCGCACCACCACGCTCTTGTGATTGCGCAGGTTGGTCACGCGAATCCAGCTTCCGAGTGGGAGGCTGCGATGCGCACAGGTGAATTCGTTCATGTCGAACTTCTCGCCGGTAGCGGTCTTGCGGCCTTGGAACTGGAGCCCGTACCACGAGGCTTTGCCAACTGCGAACAGGTGGTGGATGGCAGCGACCGTGGCTGCACCGGGCGTGCGTCGGGCGGCCGTCGTTTGCCCGGTGGCGGCGGCGAAGCTAAACGCTGAGATCGTCGTCAGGGCGATCATCGCGTGGACACTGCCGCTGCGGAGAGCGAAGGTAAGCCCCGAACTCCGACTGGAGGTGGACTGCGAGTGGCTACGTTTGTTTAACACCTCTATATTGTCTCGGGTTGGAAACGGTAAGTCAAACACCGGTAAGGAGTTCGGGACTATTGACGGTTGCATCCCAGGCCCGGATGTGGTAAAGATAGAGGAAAGTAGAAGACTTATTTAGGGGCGGTGTCGGAGCGCTTTTGAGTAAAAATAAGCTACTCAAGCGTCAGAATCGGGAGCTGGGCCGCATGTTTTCTTTTTGCATTTCTGGTCCAGATTCTGGGCTGCAACTGGATTGAGAGAGCCATCAGGACGATTCTCACGATCGCCGGCCACGATCCATCGTCCGGCGCGGGGATAACGGCAGACCTGGCCGTATTTGCCGCGCACGGAAACTTTGGGACTTCCGCGGTGACGGCGCTGACGGTGCAATCGACCGTGGGAGTGCGGGCAGTCTATCCCGTGGCTGAGGGAATGCTTGCCGAGGCGCTGGATTTTCTGTCGGCGGATCTGCCTCCCGCGGGCGTCAAGATTGGGATGCTGGCATCTGCCGAGAATGTGCGTGCGGTCGTTGACCTTGTCGATCGTTTAAAGGCTGGGGCAGGTGCGGTTCCGGTAGTTCTTGATCCGGTGGTTCGATCCAGTTCCGGCAAAGAGCTCCTGAACGCAGCGGGAGTGGGACTGCTCCGGGAGAGACTGCTTCCGCTAGTGGATTGGGTTACCCCAAATCTGCTGGAGGCGGGCGTGCTGACGGGTGAGCGAGTAGAGACTCCGCAAGAGACGGAGAGAGCGGCCGCTGAATTGGCGGCCGCTTATCCTGGGCTGAACGTCATCGTGACCGGAGGGCATCTGGAGAGAGCGGACGACCTGGTGCTTCTGGCGGACGGGCGCGCGGAGTGGTTGCGTGGGGAGAGGATTGCCAGTCACGCGACGCATGGGACCGGGTGTGCTTTTTCAAGCGCGCTACTGTGCGGTTTGGTGCGCGGGGTGGATGGGATGGAGGCGGCTCGGGCAGCGAAGCGGTTTGTGGCCGAGGCGATCCGGCGGGCGGAGCCCTTGGGCCAGGGGAAAGGGCCGATGAGCCTTTTGTGGCCGCTCCGAGAGTAAACGCTACTGGCTTGCAGGATTCGGCCCGCACGGTGGTCCCGTTACCTTGGTGCAAGCGAACTATTTAGGGAGTCGCGCGCACCTGCCGGCCGCCGATATGGTGACGGAGGACACCAACGCATGTCGATTGTCATGATGCCCAGCCGGAATACGAACCCGACACCCATTGCCGCTGTTGCCGCCGAGGCACGCCGCCAGGATGCTCCTAAACCGCAGCGCCTGAACTCCACCGATCCCCGCCGGTCTCGTGAAACCGTGGTGCGCCGCGGCAGCCGGGAGCAGGGTCGCGCGCTTGAGGCGCTAGGCCACGCGGTGGAATACCTGGTGGACTCACGGCTCTTCACTCTGGACGAAGCGGGCCTGCAGAGCGATAGCGAAGCCATCCAGATCATGATGCGACTGAGCCGGGCGGTCTTCGCCGAGTGCCCGGAGGTGATCTCGCTACGCAAGCGGGTGCGGATGTGGCTGGTGGAAAGGCTGGCTAGTCCGGCCGAGTTCAACCCGACGCGCTAAGTTGGGTTAGGCTGAACCCATGCCATTGACGGTGACATTGAATGGACAGCAACGGGAGTTTGCGTCGCTGCAAGACGGCGCTACGCTGACGGATTTGGTGGTAGACATGGGGTTCAAAGCGGATCGGGTCGCCGTGGAACGAAACGGCGGCATCGTCGCGCGCAAAGAATGGGGTGAGGTGCGGATCGGCAGTGGAGACAAACTGGAGATCGTTCACTTCGTCGGTGGGGGACTGTCACTGGGATCAGATAAAGCAATGTGATCGCTCGTAGAATCCTGATGAATTTCTGAGTCTTTCACGGTATGCTGGCTGCGCATCGGATCGATGGCTGTGGGGCCCCGGAAGACAAGTCTATTTGTCAGGAGCATTTTCATGAGGATGCGATCTCTGCGTCTTGTTGCCGGTCTCGGCGTGGCTGCCGGAGTGGTTCTGTTGAGCGGCTGTCAACAGGTTTCTCAGCTAAAGGTATTTTTCATCAAGCGCCCCAGCGAGAACCTGCCGGCCTATCAGCCCGTGGACGTGAAGTTTACGGAGCAAAACTGGTCGAACTCGCAGCGGCAAGCCTTCTACCATACGAACCAGGGCACTGAGGTGATGCCGTACAAGTGGTTTTTGGCGCTGGAGCAGCCGGGGATTAAGGTGTTCGGCACGGTGCCGATGTTTTCGGACACGGGCTACCTGGCGCGCTTCGGGTTTCTGCCGAACGCGGCCGATGCGATGAATCCGGACGGGCTGCCGGTGGGGTTCGCAAAGGCGGATGTCGTCGACCCGCATACGGGGGCGAAGTTGGAGGTGGTGGGTTTTACCTGCGCGGCATGCCACACCGGACAACTGAACTACCAGGGCAAGGGCGTCAGGATTGACGGCGGATCGGCGGCGATCGATCCGGCGGCGTTTCAGAATGAGATTGGCTATGCGATTGCTTTCACAGACAAAATCCCGTTTCGCTTCGATCGATTCGCGAAGAGGGTCCTGGGCGAGAACGCGTCCAGCGATGACAAGAAGAAGCTGCGCGCGGACCTAAGGGCGTTCATCGCGGCGGGGATCGCGGAAGCGCAGCTGGACCAGGACAGGAATCTGTACGCTCCGGCGGGATTTGGGCGGACGGATGCGCTGGCACGGATCGGCAACTACGTCTTCGGCACGGAGTTGGACAATGCCAACCTGCGCGTGGGCGATGCGCCGGTGAAGCTGCCTCCGCTGTGGTACACAAGCTGGTTCAGCTGGGTGCAGTACAACGGGTCGATCCAGCAGCCGATGGAGCGCAACATCGGCGAGTCGCTGGGCGTGCGGGCGAAGGTGAACCTGACCGAACCTGGCAAGCTGTTCCAATCGACCGTGAACGTCAAGAACCTATGGGACATCGAGCAGATGCTGGCGGGCGAGAAGATGTTCGAGGGGCTGAAGCCGCCGGTGTGGCCCGCGGAGGTCTTCGGGCCGATCGACGAGGCGAAGGCACAGCAGGGCGCGGCGCTCTATAAGGCGATGTGCGAGCGATGCCATATGCCTTCGGTCAAATCTGCCGAGGTTCAGGACGCGCAGTACTGGGAGCCGGGGCTGGAAGGGCGGCGTTTCCTGAAGCTGAAGCTGTCTTCGCTGGAGGAGATCGGGACCGATCCGCGGGAGGCGACGGATTGGGCCAACCGAACCGCCGTAACGGGGGCGCTGGGACTGGGTTCCGTGCCCGCGACAGTGGGGCTGCGCACGGTGACGGCGAAGGTGCGTGACTTGCAGTACGACACGCTGGGCTTCTCGCCGGAGCAGCGAATCGCGTGGAACGGATATCGAGAGGGTGGCGTGCTGGCTCCGCTGGCGTACCGGGCGAGACCGCTCGAAGGCATCTGGGCCACGCCGCCGTTCCTGCATAACGGCTCCGTGCCGAACCTGTATGAGCTGCTGTCGCCGGTAGAGCAGCGGGAGTCGACGTTCTACCGGGGCAGCCGCGAGTTCGATCCGCGGCGCGTGGGGTACGATACCGGCAAGATCGACGGGAGCTTCGTCTTTCATACCGATCAGGTGGGAAACTCGAATGATGGACACCAGTTCCGCAACACGCCGGGCAAGGGCGTCATCGGCAGGGAACTGACCGAGCCGGAGCGCTGGGCAATCATCGAATACTTGAAGACGATGTAGGCATCGACGAGCAGCACGGCCTCCTCCGCACCTCCTCAGCCAGCCCGCCGGCGAGACGGAGGACTTCCTCCGGAAGATGCGCATCTCTGTCGCATATCGCGATGCCATCGCTGCTGTGGGCCGTCGCCTTCAGACGGTAACTTGCCTGACTTGACAACTCTGCCGCGCTTTCGCGATGATGCGGTCGCGCGTTTTCCTTTGGGTGGCGAACGAAAACTGGCACGGCCAATTCTCAAGAAAATGCAACAGAGTTGTTAATGCAGGGAGGCCCATAATGTTTAGCGCTGTAAGTGGTAGGACCAATGTACTTACTTTCGGTGACGCCCCATATGTCTATAACCAGGCGTTCAGCCCAGCCAGGCATACTTTGCGGCGAGCGGCTAGTTTGACTTTCCTGATGTTGGCTTTGTGTCTGACCTTGAACCTGCGGGCGCAGATTGGAGGCTCGGGCTCTATCACTGGGACGGTTACGGATACATCCGGCGCCGTGATCCCAAGTGCGCAGGTCGTCGCCACGAACGATGCGACGGGAGTGAAAGTGACGCAGACGGCGACCGGCAGCGGCACGTTTACGCTGTCGCCGCTGCCGGCCGGGCGCTACACGGTCGTCATCACGGCTCCGAACTTTGCCGAGTTAAAGCAGGAACATGTGCAGGTGGATGCCTTGCAGGTGGTCGGGCTGAAGCCCCAGTTGGGCGCGGGCGCCACTGAAACTGTCACGGTAGAGGGTGCGCCGCCACAGCTAGATACGGCCAACGCAAGCATCGGCGGGACGATGGAGAATGAGGAGTACACGGCGTTGCCGCTGCAAATCAACGGAGGCGCGCGCAACCCGACTGCATTCGTGTACCTGGAGCCAGGCGTCGCGCACGGCGGCTCAGGCGTGCAGACCGGCATCTTCAGCGGTACGGGAAGCTCGGGCCGACTGGACGAGGTCTACATCGACGGTTTCCCGCAGACGAGCATCTACGAGCAGGGCGACCCGCGCTATGTTTCGAATCTGGTGTCGGTCGAGGCGGTCGATCAGTTTCAGGTGATTACAAGCAATCCGCCGGCCTCATACCAGGGCGTCGGGCTGGAGAACTATGTGATCCGCTCCGGCACGAACAGTATCCATGGCGCGGTGTTCGACTACCTGCGCAACACGTCGCTGGATACATGGAACTTCTTCCAGAAGGCCGTGGTCAACCCCTTGACGGGGACGCCGACGAAACCGCAGGAGCACCAGAGCGAGTACGGCGTGAGCCTGGGCGGTCCGATCCGGCATAACAAGATCTTCCTGTTCGCGAACTACGACGGCTTCTACCTGCACAAGGACAATAATCCGACCTACACGACGATTCCTACCCTGGCGATGCGGCAGGGCGACTTCAGCCAGTTCCTGACGCTGGCGACACCCCAACTGATCTACGATCCGGCGAGTTGCCCCACGGGATCGCAGAGCGCGGGCACCTGCACGAGGATGCAGTTCAACTATCAGGGACGGCCGAACGTCATCGATCCGGCTCGCATCGGCAAGGCTGAGACGTTTATGGAGAGTTTTCAGCCGACACCGATCAACGGCAACATCACGAACAACTACCTCTCGCAGATACCGAGCTTCTCGCACCACTGGAGCACGATGGAGCGGCTCGACTGGTCTTTGAGCGACAAGCAGCGCGTCTCGATCATCTTCGGCGCGCAGCTGGGCACGCTGTATGGGTATCAGTCGAACGGCAGCAACCCCGGCCCGCTACCGTACACGTCCGGGCAGGGCTTCGAGACCAAGAACAAGCTGGTCATGTTCGAACATACCTACAACATCACGCAGCGACTGGTGAACCAGTTCAAGACCGGGTACACGCGATTCTGGGGACCGGTTTTCAACCCCGACTACCGCACCCCCGGGTTTGGGCTCGGGACCAACGCGGGAGTCAGTGGGCTGCCGGGCGGACAGGCTTCGCAATCGTTTCCGACAGTAACCTGGGCGGGAAACAATGCGCTGACGCAATGGAGCGGCGACCAGGACTACAACGACATCACGAACTATTCGACGATTTTGGATAACGTTCAATATACGAAGGGCAAGAATACTTTCACCTTCGGCGGGCTGCACCAGTGGCTTGAGGTTCAGGACATTGCCTACACCACCGGCATCTCGCCGGTGACGCTGGCGTACAGCAATAGCCAGACGGCGCTATACACGAACAAGACTGGCAACACAGCTTCAGGGCACTCGTATGCGAGCTTCCTGATTGGCCAGGTCAACCAGGGTAGCCTGGTACAGCAGTCCTTCATCGACACCGGCGCTCGAATCCAGCCGACTTCGCTCTACGCGCAGGATGACATTGCTCTCACGCGCAAGCTGACAGTCAACCTGGGACTGCGCTGGGACTACTACCCGCCCTATCGCGAGGTGCTCGACCGTTCCAGCTTCATGAACCCCACACTGACCAACCCGGTCACCGGCAACAAGGGTGCGCTACAATTTGCCGGCTATGGACCCTCTCCGACGTATTGCAACTGCGATACGCCGGTACATTCGTGGTACAAGAACTTCGGCCCGCGGATCGGGTTCGCGTACGGCGTATCACCGAGCACGGTGGTTCGCGGCGGCTACTCGCTGACCTATACGCACGGCACCGGAGCGCGCAGCGCCCTGTTCCGCGGAACGGGAACGGCGGGCTTCAGCGCGACGCCCTCAATTACAAGCAAGACCGCAGGCGACGCGGCGTTTATCCTCGACGCGGGCTTCCCGGCCTATACGCGCCCGCCGAGTATCAACCCGGCGTACGGAACGTTTTACACGACGCTTCTGTCCACTCCCGCGGCATCCATGAGCTACGCCGATCCGTATCTTGGCTCGCGCGCGCCGTATGCCAGCATGTACAACTTCGGCATCGAGCAACAGTTCACGAGGAACATGGCGATGCAGCTGAACTACGTCGGGTCGCAGGGCCACTTCCTGCCTGTCGCCGCCGGCGGCGGACGAGGCCTTTACAGCAACCAGATCAATCCGATGTATCTGGCGCTGGGATCGCTCTTGAGCGCGACCCTGACCCCGGCGGTCCTCGCCACTGCGCAGCAGACCTTCCCGCAGATCACGCTGCCGTATCCGAGCTTCTCGGGAACGCTGGCGCAGGCTCTAACGCCGTTTCCTCAATATTCCGGGCTATCGGATACCTATGACAACATTTCCAACTCGAACTATAACTCGATGCAGGTGGTGCTGAAGCAGCGCATGTCGCACGACGTAGACTTCATGGTGAACTACACGTGGAGCGCGGAGATCGATGACAACGGCACCTTCCGCAACGGCTATCTGTCCAATCGCGTGGAGCGCAGCCGGGGCTTGTCGGATTTCCCGAATGTGATCAACGCGACCGCGGTGGTCAAGCTGCCCTTCGGCGCAGGGCAGCCGCTGAATCCGGGAAATCGGTACGTTCGGGCTCTGGTGAGCGGCTTCCAGCTTTCGGGCATCTACACCTATTCTTCAGGTGCGCCATTGGCGATTACGTCGTCTGGTTGCGTTGCGCCGGGCAGCGGGCAATGCATGCCGAACTTCAACCCCAACTATGCGGGGACCGCGCGCATCAATGGCGGGTACGGCAAGGGAGTGACCGTGGCTCAGTTGGCGACGACGCACTATATCGATTCAACGGCGTTTGTCGATCCCTCGGTTGGAAGCAGCGCGAACGCTTCCACGAGGGCTTTCTACCCGAACTATACGATTGGCAATCTTGCCCGCACCGCTCCTTATGGCCTGCGCGGTCCGGCTTCGTTCGACGGAGACGTGAGCCTGAAGCGTACGCTGGCGATCCATGAAAATATGAACCTGTTGCTCGACATCTCCGCGTTCAACGTCACCAACTCCTTTATACCGGGGTCGCCTGCGGTGAGTACAAGCACGGCAAGCACGTTTGGCGTGATCACAAGCCAGGCCAATTCGTCCCGGGATATTCAGCTGGCGGCGCGGTTCCAGTTCTAGCGTCTCTGAGGAAAGGACCGCTCACTCAAATCGTATGTCGAATCGGTTCCGATCCTCGGCGTTGTTGCCGCTCTATGTGGTCGCGACGGCTTTCATAGCACACGCCCAGGCGGGCACGCCGACCGCCGCGCACAGCCCGGTAGGGATCGACTTCTCTTACGCGGGCTTTGAAGAGGGCGGCTCACCGCCGGTTGTGCCCGCGGTGTTGCTGGTGATGCCCTCCGGCACTGACGACGATACGTCCCTGCTGCAAGGCGCGATCGATCGTGTCGCCGCTCTGCCTGTGGCGCAAGGCTTGTACCGGGGTGCGTTGTTGCTCGGACCGGGGCGATTTCATGTGCGCGGGTTCTTGCGGCTTCAGACGAGCGGCGTTGTTTTGCGCGGCTCAGGTCGTGAGCGAACCATCATCGTGGCAGAGGGCGCTGGCCGCCGCGCGCTGCTGCAGATCGGCACGGCGGCGCAGGAGTCGCTCGGCCCAACGTATGTGGTGAGTGCGGACGTGCTCGCCGGAGCAAGAGCTCTCGTACTCAACTCCGTCGACGAATTGAAGGTTGGCGATCATGTGGTGGTGCGGCGGCCGAGTACGCAGGAGTGGATCTCGGCCATGAGCATGAGCGGGCTGCCGGGCACCTTCGCCAACCAGCGCCTGGACTGGAAGCCGGGGTCGCACGACCTGGTGTGGGATCGAACGATTCGCGCCGTAGACGCGGGGAGGCGTTCGGTGGAACTGGATGCCCCCATTACAACCGCACTGGAGAAGCAGTACGGGGGCGGCACGCTGGCACGCGTAGAGAGTGGTGTCGCGCCGAACCATATTGGCCTAGAAAACCTCACACTTGAAAGTGCCTTCGAGGCATCGCGCCCGAAGGATGAGGATCACGCCTGGATTGCAGTGCAACTGGATCGCGTGGAAGATGTGTGGGTGCGCCATGTCACGGCGCGGCATTTCGTCAGCTCGGCGGTTCGCGCAAATTGGCGGGCACGCCGCGTGACCATCGATGACTGCCGCAGCGAGGCTCCTGTCGCGGAAGAAGGAGGCTATCGGCGGCAGGCGTTTCTGGTCAACGGGCAACAGATATTGGTAGAACACTGCTGGAGTGAAGCGGGCATGAACGACTTCGCCAGCGGGCTGCTGGCGGGGGGACCGAATGTCTTTCTCGATTGCAGCGCGGAGCGGTCGCTAGGGGCGGGCGGCGCGTTTGAGGGTTGGGCTTCGGGCGTGCTGTATGAGCGGGTGCATGTGCCGGGGTCGCGGCTGCAGTTGCTGCTCGATTTCGATCGAGCGCAGGGCGCGGGCTGGACGGCGGCCAACTCGCTGCTCTGGAACTCGACGGCTCAAAGCGTGGACGCGCTGGGACCGCCGGGGGCGCCGAACTTCGTCGTCAACTCGCCGGACTCGCTCTACGAGAGTGAGCTGCTGGCTCGCACCGGGCGTCGTCCAACCACGTCAGTTGAACTACGCGACGAGTCGACAGCCGGACTCCCCAAGTTTGTGTTATCGGACGTCAAGGCGGCCCCATCACCTCGAGCCGAACTGCATCCCATTGAAGTGGTTAATGGTCGCTTCGTACGCGACAAGCGTGTGATGTGGGGTCCGCCGCAAAGCGAGGCGTGGTGGCGGGGCGATACATCTCCCTATACGGCCCAGCAGTCCACCGGCTCCAGTGTGTCGCGCTTCATGCCTGGCGTGGTTGCGCCCGGCGAGACCGAAGACCTCTCGACGATGGCTGGTCAACTGCAAAGGCGCGGCATCGTGTCCATCCAGGTAAACCCCGGCCTGTGGTACGAGCATCGCCGCGATGCGCATACGGTCGAGCGCCGCGAAGACGGCAATGTGTGGGCGCCGTTTTACGAGCAGCCCTGGGCGCGCAGCGGGGAGGGAAGTGCATGGGATGGACTGAGCCGCTATGACCTGACCCGCTACAATCCCTGGTACTTCGAGCGCCACCGCGAGTTCGCCACACAAGCCGCACAAAAGGGCTTTCTCGTCTTCTACGATCTGTACAACACCCACGACGTTCTGGAGATCGGCCCGCATTGGATCGATTTCGCGTGGCGGCCGGCAAATAACATCAACGACACTGGCCTGCCGGAGCCGCCTCCGCTGAGGCCGCACAACCGGAACGATGTGGGGAATCAGTTCTACTCGACTGCGTATGCGCCGCTGCGCGCGCTGCATCGCGCTTACATTCTGCATACGCTCGACGAGCTTGGCGACCAGCCGAACGTCGTATTCGGCTTGGCCTATCAATACGCAGGCCCGCTCGAGTTCGAGCAGTTTTTTCAGGACGTGGCCCACGATTGGGAGGTCCAGCACGGCAGACACATTCGCATCGCGCTGACCACGAGCAAGCAGACCACCGACGCAATCTTGCGCGACCCGGTCCGTTCGAAGCAGATCGCAGTCGTCGATATGCGTTATTGGGAGTACCGGCCGGATGGCACGCTCTTCGCGCCCCGGGCAGGTGAGAACCACGCGTTCCGCGAGCTTATATCAGCCGAGTTCCCCGGTTACACCGACACTCCACCGGCGACCACGCCTGAGCAGGTCTACCGCGCCACGCGGGAGTATCGCGATCGCTACCCGAACATTGCGTTGATGCCCATGGAAGAGGGCGCGGGGCCGATCCCGATCCTGATGGGTGGCGGAGCTTCGCAGTCCGGTCTGGTTGGCGGTCGGCCGCCCGCGCCTACGCCTACGGCGCAGCAGGCTGCATCGGCAATGTACCCTGCCCAGCCTACGGCGCAGGCGCAGGCGGCCCTGCGTGCTGTTGCTGTGCGGGATGCGGACAGGATCATTGAGGATTTCGTCGCGCGCGAACTCGCCGGCGATCTGATGAACATGAATCCAGTCGATGGCTGGACCGAAGCCTCGGAACATACATGGACGCTGGCCGGCAACGCGAACGTTCCAGTTCTCTTCTACTCGCTTTCAGGCTCGAACATCAGACTGAAGCGGGATCTTCCTGCCGGTCGCTACCAGGCAACATGGTTCGATCCGCGAACTGGGGCTGGGCGAACGCCACAGAGGGTTGCAGGTGCTTCGGGCACCACTTTCGCTAAACCCGATGAGCAGGAGTGGCTGCTCTTGCTGAAGCCGGAACGATGACGAAGGCGTAAGGACTTTATTCATCGGCCCCTTGCCTTGGGTGCAGAAGAGGAAAGCGTGGATCGCTATCGAGCCTCATGGCTGCCTGGTGTCCCTTCGCCGCATCCTAGATTGAAGGCGGCGCTTTTACGCTCTTACGGCACTTTGGAGACAGCCGAAGGTTTTAGCCTGTTTCAACTTGCCCTTCAACTTAAGGAGTCACTCGTGAGCAAACTCTTCGGATCGTTCTCTAGAAAGCTACTCTTGAACTTCAGCTGCGGAGCTGCCCTTTGCGCAGCGTCCGCTCCAGCCGCGACGGGGCAGGGGGCCGGATACTGGCATACCAGCGGAACCAGGATACTGGACGCGAACGGCACTCAGGTGCGGATCGCCGGGATCAACTGGTACGGGTTTGAGACCACGCGCGCCGTGGCGGGAGGGCTGACCTCGCAGGATTACAAGACGATTCTGCAGACGATCAAGAACCTGGGCTACAACACGATACGCGTCCCGTTTTCCAACCAGATGATCGAGTCTCCCTCGTATCCCAGCATCAGCTACAGCAACGGCAGCGGAGCGATCAACTCCGACCTGCAAGGGCTGAACTCCTTGCAGATACTGGACAAGATCGTGAGTTATGCGGGCACGGTGGGGCTGAAGATCATTCTGGACAATCATCGTTCGGAGGCGGGGGACTCGGCTGAATCGAGCGGGCTGTGGTTTACGAGCAGCTACCCGGAGAGCGCGTGGATCAATGATTGGACGATGCTTGCCAACCGCTATGCGAATAATCCGACTGTCGTGGGGTTCGACCTGAGGAATGAGCCGCACAACGCTTACTCCGGAGGCGCGTGCTGGGATTGCGGCGGCACCAACGACTGGCATCTGGCGGCGCAGCGCGCGGGCAACGCGGTGCTCGGGATCAATCCGAAGCTGCTGATCTTCGTTGAGGGCGTGGATGCTTACAACAACGACTATTACTGGTGGGGAGGGAACCTCGAGGGAGTAAAAAACTCGCCGGTGTCGCTGGCGGTCGCGGGTCAACTGGTTTACTCGGCGCACGACTACGGGCCATCGGTTTATGGCCAGCCGTGGTTCAACTCGTCGACTACCGCTGCTTCTCTGGCTACAGTCTGGACGAACCATTGGGGTTATGTGGAGAAGAATGGAATCGCTCCTGTATGGCTGGGGGAATTTGGTACGCCGAACGACGCGGCAAGCGTGCAGAATTCCAGCGCTGGAAGCGAAGGCCAGTGGTTTCAAAGTCTTGTGGGATATCTTTCATCCGATTCCTTGTTGAGCTGGACCTACTGGGCACTGAACGGCGAAGATTCCCTAGCCCTGCTGGACTCCAACTACGATGCGACACCCGTCAGCTCACAGAAACAAAGCATGCTGGCGAGCATTCAGTTTCCACTGAATCCGGGTTCAACTACGACCACACCGCCCAGTGCGCCGACTGGGTTGACGGCCACTACGGTCTCCGCCAACGGGGTCAACCTCAGTTGGACGGCGAGTTCGAGCAAGGGTGTCACTTATACGGTGTACTTCGGCACGAGCTCTGGTGCGACCAACAGCGTGCTTGCGAGCGGAGTGAGCGCGACGACCTACGCGGCGACCGGGTTGAATGCGTCGACAACGTACTTCTTTACGGTGAAGGCAGTGTCGGGCGCGGGCAGTTCGGCGGCGTCAAACCAGGCGAGTGCCACGACGCAGGCGGCTGCCGCTCCAGCAGCGCCGTCCGGCCTTACGGCGACAGCAAGTTCGAGCACGCAGATCAATCTAGCCTGGACGGCGAGCGCCACAAGCGGAGTCACCTACAGTATCTACTCCGGGACTACCTCGGGCGCCACGACCAACCTGCTGGCCAGCGGTGTCGGCGGAACGAGCTATGCGGCGACCGGGCTGAGTGCATCCACGACGTACTATTTCACGGTCAAGGCTGTGTCTTCATCAGGAGGAGTATCGGCCGCTTCGAACCAGGCGAACACGACGACCCAGGCGGCGGGGACCGCGGGTGCATGCCACATCGCATATCTCGATCAGAACGACTGGGGCTCGGGCTTTACCGGAAACCTTTCCATCACGAATTCAGGAACGACGGCGCTGACGTCATGGACCGTGACTTGGTCGTATGCAGGGAACCAGCAGCTAAATCAATCGTGGGATGGAAACTACACCCAATCAGGCAAAACAGTGGCAATCACCAATGCGAGTTGGAACGGGTCGATTGCCGCCGGAGCCACGCTGACGGGGATCGGCTTCAACGCGAACTACTCTGGAACGAACACCAACCCGACTGTTTTTTATCTAAACGGCGTACTGTGCAAGTAGCTTACAGGAAGATGGGGCGCGCTACCTTCCCGCTTCATCTTAACTATACATAATATGCGTTATCGGACGTTGGCGTTCGCAGAAGCGTGGTGAAGTCCGGCTCTCGGCGGATGCCTTTTTACTGAGGAAAACGTCTCATTTGCGTGCACAGACAGGAGACGAGAGGGTTTAGATTGCATACGGGTCCTCCGCGCAGCGGGCCGTTCCAAGCCAAGTGCATAGCCGTGTTTGGATTGTTTCTGTCGAACGTGATTGGAGTGGGTCAAGCCCCTTTTTCCAGCTTGCCCGGATCGACATCATCGCAGTCTGTGAGCCGAACCATTCATGGGAGGGTCGTCAACGCTCTGACCGGCACAAGCATTGCCAGGGTGCTGATCAATATCAACTCGCGACAGGCTCTGACCGACTCCGAGGGGCGGTTCGAGTTTCCGCAGTTCACCGACCAGCAGGGGTACATTACGGCTACCAAGCCTGGCTACAGCCAAACCGCGGATTATGGGATGCCCGCACAGCAGAGGATCACCGATCTGGCTGCGGCCATCGAGGTGAAGCTGTACCCTGATGGTTTGGTCACAGGCATCGTCACCGGCTCGGATGGTCAGCCGCTTGCCCAGCAGCAAGTGATGTTGCGGCGGGCGAACTACGACGTCTCGGGTGTCAGGTGGGTCAACTCCGGATTTTCGATGACGAACTCGCACGGTGAGTACCGTTTCCTCGTGCCTGCGGGGCGATACCGGGTAGGCATTGGGTACAATCCGCGCACCCGCGAAAGCGGCGAAGCTGTTTTACCTCTAATTTTTCCAGACGAAAACGCAAGCAGCAGATTGAGATATTTTGAACTCGCCGCGGCAGAAGAAAAGCACATCGATCTTAGGCCTCGTATGGGCGTGGCCTATCCCGTTCTCATTCGCATCGATCAAACAGACTCGCGGCAAAATGCGCGCTTTACTTGTGTCACCGAGACCGGCGAAATGATGAACGTGGGATTCGCAAGCGGATCCAGCCCGGGAGAGTACCGTATCGATCTTCCAACGGGGAGCTATTTACTGAAAGCGCAGATCAATACGCGCGATGAGACTCTGGACGGCCAGATGCGGGTAATCGTCGCGGGACATGCGGTCTCGGGCCTGGCAATGCACCTGACGGAAGCTGCTTCCCTGCCGATCGAAGTCTCAATTGATCCTGCAAGCTCGCCTCAAGGGGCTTCTGTTCATGGTGCCTTGCAGCTTGCAAACACTAATTTACAACTACCTGGCGTGCAGCAGTTCAACCTTTTCCTTCACAATCTGGGTGAGACGAGCGATGGATTTAATCAGGATATTCCTGCTCGCGCACGAGAGGATAAGCTATACGAGTTCCGCGCACCGCCAGGGCGCTATCGGCTGACCGGTAACGCGGGCGGCAACTGGTATGTGGAGTCGGCGACCTATGGCGGCGTCACAGACCTGCTCACGAGCGACATCGTCATCGGCCCTGGAAGCGCTGGTGCGCCAATCCGAGTAGTCGCGAACAATCAGCGAGGCAGCCTTCACGGGCGGGTAGACCTGGATACAACCCGAACCAGCGCCTGGGTGTATCTCCTTCCGAAGAAACCGGTGTTGGCGCCGCCAAACCCTTTGCTTGTCTTGGCTGATGGCAGCTTCTACATATCGGTTCCCGCAGGCTCCTACTCGGCGGTAGCTTTCGACCATCGACTTCAGGAAGACCTGCGGGATCCGGAAGTGTTAGCGAAACTAACCGCGGGAGCGAGGACTGTGGAGGTAGCAGTGGACGCTGAATCGACGATCGAACTTGAGGTTTCGCAGACGAAGGAGTCAACGAAGTGAAGTGCCGGTTTGGGATGCTCGCGTGCATGCTGATGGGCGGAATCCAGCCGAATACCGGAGCTTTCGCAGCCCTACCCGCGACGCCGGCAAAAGAGTTCCGTATCAGCGGCGTTGTCCTGAGCAGCCGTGATGAGTCTCCAGTTCCCTACTGCCGTATCTTTGCCAGTACGTCCGGAGCGGCCAACCCTCCGCGAATCGTGCAGCGTGCGCCGGATGCTTCGGACGCCCAGCGCTTTAACCGGGCCTCGCCGCCGCCCGGTATGCCGATGGGCCGCGGCGTGCGTGGCGGTCCAGCAGCCAATGCGAATCCGGAGACGAAGGCGGATGGCTCCGGTCGGTTTACTCTCGAACTGCCGCACGGCGGATCGTGGCGCCTCGCCGCGGCGGCCCGCGGGTTCCGCAGCCAGGCCTACGACGAGCACGAGGGGTACTACTCCAGTATCGTGCTGTCGGACGCATCGCCTGCGTACGATGTGAAGTTTCACATGACGCCAGACTCGATCATCAGTGGACTGGTGATTGACGAGGCCGGTGAACCGGTGGCGACGGCACAGGTCATCGCGGAACTCCTCCCGCCGCTGGTCGCGGGGCAGAGCCGCGTCTCGGCTGCGGCGAGGCCGCGCCAGGTGGCCAACGCGCAGACCGACGACCGCGGCCGCTACGAGTTGCTGGGGCTTGCGCCGGGCGAGTACCAAGTCAGGGTGCAGGCGCAGCCGTGGTACGCCATGGGAGCGCGCGGCGGCTTTCGCGGGGGCGGCCTCGTTGGAGGCGGGTTCGGAGGCCCCATCCAGACGCCTACGCCCACTTCGCCCGATCCGTCGCTGGACATGGTTTACGCGACCACATGGTTTCCGGCCGCGGACAGCGAAGAAGCCGCCGAGACGATCGCGCTGGCGGGCGGCGAGGAGCGCCAGGCGGACTTCCACCTCACCGCGATTGCCGCGGTGCATCTGGTGGTGTCGCGCCCGGAGCCCACACAGCCTGAACCGAACGATGACCGGCCACGCCAGCAGAGGCCGGTGACGATCACCCGAGTCACTTCCGACGGCTCCTTCGGGCAGACGAGTTTTATCGGCGGCAACGGACGCGACTGGAACTTCGGAGGGCTCTCCCCGGGAACCTACGAGGTGCGGCTGCCGGGATCGAACGGAGATCAGGATGAGGTGCGCCAGATTGAGGTGCGGCCCGGAAGCTCCGGCCTCGTAACCCTGGAAGGCTCGAAGCCGCTGGCCCATGTCTCGATCAAAGTTGAAGGTGTTTCCGGGGAAGATGTCTCCGACGTAGAGTTCTTCGACACGGAAACAGGCCGGCGGATACTTTCGAGTTCCAGGCAGCGTGGCCGGAGAGGGAGGCTTGGCGACGGGGAAGAAGCATCGGACGATCCGCCCGGCACGATGACTGCGATGCTGCCCGCGGGTCGTTACGAGGTCAATGTGGCCGGCGGCGCGGGTGCATACATCACCAGCATCTCGGCCGGCGGAGCGAAGGTTGCAGGGCGGCTGGTCGAGATCGCAGCAGGAATAGCGACGCTGACGTTGCACATGGCAAATACCAGGGCCGAACTCGCGGGGATCGCCAACTTGGACGGGCAGCCGGTCTCGGGCGCGCTGGTTCTGCTGGTGCCTGCAACGCTGGGACAGGCTGGGGATTTGACTCCGCTGTTGCGTGACCAGACCAACACCGACGGCAGCTTTACGTTTCATTCAGTGGTTCCCGGCCGCTATATCCTGGTGGCGATCGACCACGGCTGGCGCGTGGATTGGCGCGACCCGAGCACGCTGGCGAAGTACCTCAGCCAAGGTATGCCGGTGGAGTTGAAAGGATCGGGCAAGCTGCGCGAAGAGATCGCGGCGGTGCCGAGGTGATTGCATTGCGCCGGGCGAGCTGTGGTACCCTCGAAAAGGTCGCGTTCGACACGCGGAGAGATGGCCGAGTGGCTGAAGGCGCACGCTTGGAAAGCGTGTATACCGCAAGGTATCCAGGGTTCGAATCCCTGTCTCTCCGCCACACACCCGACAGCCCCCGGCCTACCAGACTGCCACTGTAACGATCTTCGGTGCTCACCCACGTTGACTTCGCCATCACTGAAGCAAATCGAGTCCTGGGACAGGCGCACTGCGTAGGTAATACGTTGACGGCCAACTTGCGTGAACTCGTTCCATTGCTCACAATGGTTTTACGAGGCCCCATGCCCAAACCGCCACTCGACCGCGAACCCGCCCCAGACCCGCTCACCTCGCGCGTAACCCGCCGCTCCTTCCTCTCCAACATCGGGGCCGCCAGCCTCATCGCCACGGCTCCGCCTGTCCTCGCAGCAACTCCGACCGCTACTCCCGGCGGAGACACGCAAGAGGCTCCAAAGCCCGGCGCCCAGCCCCTCGCCCTTCGAGTCAACGGCAAGACCCACACCCTCAATGTGGATCCTCGCACCACCCTGCTCGACTGCCTGCGCGAGAACCTCAACCTGCCCGGCACCAAGAAGGGCTGCGACCACGGCCAGTGCGGAGCCTGCACCGTCCACGTCAACGGCCGACGCGTCAACTCCTGCATGTCCCTCGCCCTCATGCACCCGGCCGCCACCGACGAGATCACCACCATCGAAGGCATCGGCCAGCCCGGCAACCTCCACCCCATGCAGGCCGCCTTCATCGAGCACGACGGCTACCAGTGCGGCTACTGCACCTCCGGCCAGATCATGTCCGCCGTGGCCGTTCTCAAAGAAAACGTCGGCCCCACCGACGACCACGTCAAGCACGCCATGTACGGCAACATCTGCCGCTGCGGAGCCTACCCCAACATCGTCGCTGCCATCCAGCAAGTCCGCCACAGCACCTAGTCATAGTCCCTAATCTGTCTTTATCCCGCCTTTATCCCTTTTATCGTCGTAACGCCTTGCTTTGCCGGGCCCGGAGCCGCCACTCGATGC
>CAXTPN010000019.1:0-24232 GCA_964246125.1 uncultured Acidobacteriaceae bacterium | reverse complement strand
GCCGGGGAATGCGCGGCCGGAGCACTATGCGCTGGCGATTGCGCCGGATCTGAAGCTGGCTACGTTTCGCGGGACGGAGACGATCGACGTGGCACTGGCGGCGCCGGCGGCGGCTATCACGTTGAACGCGGTGGAGCTGCGGATCGAGTCGGTGACGGCGGACGGGCAGAGCGGGACGGTGAGCCTGGATGCGGCGAAGGAGCAGGCGACGTTTACGTTTGCGCGGGCGCTGCCGGCGGGGCATGTGGCGGTTGCGATTGCGTTTACGGGAACGCTGAACGACAAGCTGCGGGGGTTTTATCTTTCGAAGTCGAAGACGCGGAGCTATGCGGTGACGCAGTTCGAATCGACGGATGCGCGGCGTGCGTTTCCGTGTTTCGACGAGCCGTCGCTGAAGGCTACGTTCGACGTGGCGGTGACGGCAGACGCGGGCGATATGGTGATTTCGAACACGAACCAGGTGGCCGATGTGGCGGCGGGGTTTGGCAAGCACACGCTGCGGTTTGCGACGACGCCGAAGATGTCGACCTATCTGGTGGCGTGGCTGGTGGGGGATTTTGCGTGTACGCAGGGCAAGGCGGAGGGGGTGCCGATCCGGGTGTGCAGCACGCCGGATAAGGTAAAGCTGACGGAGCTGGCGCTGAAGGGCGCGGAACATTACCTGAAGTATTACGACCACTACTTCGGGATCAAGTACCCGATGCCGAAGCTGGACCTGGTGGCGATTCCGGACTTCGAGGCGGGGGCGATGGAGAACTTCGGGGCGATCACCTATCGCGAGACGGCGCTGCTGGTGGATGAGAAACACAGCTCAATTATCGAGAAGAAGCGGGTGGCGGTGACGGTGGCGCATGAGATGGCGCACCAGTGGTTCGGCGACATGGTGACGATGCAGTGGTGGGACAACCTGTGGCTGAATGAGGGGTTCGCGACATGGATGGAGACGAAGGCGGCGAACGACTGGCAGTCGGGCTGGCAGTTTCCGCAGGATGACACGACGGCGCTGGACGAGACGCTGAACTACGATGCGTCGCGGACTACGCGGGCGATCCGGGCGGAGGCGGAGACGCCGGCCGAGATCGCGGAGATGTTCGACGGCATTGCGTATGGGAAGGCCGGCGCGGTGATCGGGATGGTGGAGAACTGGGTGGGAGCGAAGGTGTTTCAGGCGGGCGTGCATGAGTATCTGGCGGCGCATTTGTATGGGAATGCGACGGCGGAGGACTTCTGGAACGCGCAGACGCGGGTGTCGAAGCAGCCGGTGGACCGGGTGATGCGGAGCTTCATCGACCAGGCGGGGGTGCCGCTGGTGGCGTTCGCGGAGCGGCAGGCGGGGGGGATGCCGGTGGAGCAGAGGCGGTTCTACCTGGCCGAGGGCGAAAACGATCGGCCGGTGAGCGGCAGGCGCGAGGAGTGGACGATCCCTGTCTGCGTGAAGACGAGCGGGCAGGCGGCATGCTCGCTGGTGACGAAGGATGCGGTGGCGCTGGCGGTTCCGGGGAGCGCGGCTTTGCCCTTTTTTTATGCGAACGCGGGGGAGAAGGGCTACTATCGCGTGTCGTATACGCCGGAGCAGGTGAAGGCGATTACGGCGGCGGTGGAGACTGGGCTGAGCGTGCCGGAGCGGATCGGATTCCTGGGGGATCGTTGGGCGCTGACGCGGGCGGGAGAGGTTTCGGTGGGCGAGTATCTAGACCTGGTGCTGGCGTTGAAGCAGGACGCGAACGCGCAGGTGCTGGATACGGCGTTGAGCACGGTGACGCAGATTCGGAACAAGATTGCGTCGCCGGAGGATCGCAAGGGTCTGGATGCGGTGATCCGGGCGCAGTTTGGGCCAGTGTACGCGGGGCTGGGGGCGGAGGAGAAGAAGGCCAGCCTGGACCAGCAGCAGATTCGGACGGAGCTGTTCGACGCGCTGGGCGAGGCGGGCGACGCGAGCGTGCTGCTGAAGGCGCGGCAGGTGGCGGAGGACTTGTTTGCGGGCAAGAAGCCGACGGAGCCGGATATTGTGGACGCGTCGGTGGCGCTGGCGGCGGCGCATGGCGACCAGAAATTTTACGAGAAGGTGATGTACCTGAGCCAGAAGACGGACGACCCCGGCCTGGCGGGCGAGACTCTGGAGATGCTGACGCGCTTTCATGAGCCGATCCTGGTGATTCGGACGCTGGAGTACGCAGTCTCGGGCGAGGTGCGGAACCAGGATGCGTGGGTGCTGGTGGCGCGCGAGCTGAGCCAGCCGGAGACGCGCGAGCTGGCGTGGGCGTGGGTGCGGCAGCATTGGGAGAAGGTGGAGGCGCAGCTGACGACGGGTTCCGGGGCGGACGTAGTGGGGGCGACGGGGTCGTTCTGCACGGTGGAACAGCGGGTGCAGGTGGGGGAATTCTTCAAGAAGCACAAGGTTGCGGCGTCAGAGCGCGCGCTGAAGAAGGCATTGGACGGGATCGACGCGTGCGTGCGGCTGCGGGAGACGCAAGAGCCGAAGCTGGCGGAGTGGCTCAAAGCTCGGGGGCAGTGAGGGCCTAAAACACTGGGTAGTGTCTCAGTTTTGGAAGTGGGGGGAGCGAGCGAGTCAAAGGTTCTTATAAACGTCTCCCCGGCCGTCAATGTCGGTAACCAAGAGGAGTGTTTCGGTGACAACGAACAAGATTCGATAGCTCCCCACGCGAGCACTGCGTTTTTCCGTACTCAGGAGAGGCTTGGAATGCTGCACATCAAAAGGGTCGCTTGCGATAGCCGACAGTTTGCTGCGAACGCGCTTTTGTGTGGTTCGGTCAAGATGCTCAAAATACTTGAGCGCTGACTTGCGCATCTGGATCGAAAAGGACATCAGGGTTAGAGAAAAGCGACCGTTTCGCCCGCCTCCAACTCGCGCATTCCGTCAGAAAAGATTGTTTCAGCCTGAGCACGCGCATCTTCTGAAAATGCCTCTTTCAACCAAACTATGTAATCCAACACTGTCTCCGCAGAATCGCCAAGCCTCTTCACTTCACCTTTGGTGAGTGCCCTGCGTTTCAATCCGGCGAACGTGGCTAGCGTGTAGAGCCCGCTCAGTATGTGATAGCAGAGTTCCATCTTCAAGATAAGATTCGGTACGTCAACATTTTCGCCGGGATCAATCAGGCGTAACTCTCCTGACTGAACGGCTCGAACACCCTGATCTAGTGCCGAAAGGAACTCCGCAATATGAGCATTCAGTTGCCGCACGGACGAGTAAAACTTCACTACGGCTCTTTCGCGGATTACAGCTACTCGAACCTTACGAGCAGAGTCCGAGATCGCCTGTAGGGCACGGTCCAGCCGCCCAATCCAGTCCGGCGCGATAGAGGCCGATATGGCTAGAGTAGACATGGAACTATTAGTATACAAACCCGTAGGCAGCTCTGCTAACAGATAAACAGCTAGTGTCTTAGCCCTGTTCAAACTGAGACACTATCAAACGCTGAACGACTTTACCGGAGGTCGTAGACTGTGATGCAGGAGTGCGAGATGTGTCCGGTAGTCAGTCCTTCCAGGTCGATGAAGCTCAGGCTGGGTGCGGCTGCGGGCGCGCTAGTGATCGCTATGCCGCTTGCGGGGTGCGGGAGCGGGGCTGTGACTATGGGGCCGACAAATCCGGGGACGCCGCAGCTTGGGCTGTCGGCGACAACGCTGAGCTTTGGGACGGCGGCGCTGGGAGCTTCGAGTGCGGCGCAGACCATTACGCTGACGAACAGCGGGACGGCGGCATTGACGCTTTCGAGTATCACGGCGAGCGGCGACTTTGCGGAGACGAGCAGCGGCTGCGGGACCGGCCTGGCCATTGGAGCGACTTGCCAGGTTTCAGTGGTGTTTACGCCTACCTTGCTGGGTTCCCGGGCCGGGACGTTGACGCTGACGAGCAATGCGGCGGCGAGTCCGCAGACGGTGGCGCTGAGCGGGACCGGCGCAGCGGCGGCGGGATCGTTTCTGGTGACGGTGCGGGCGGGTGCGCAACCGATCGTTGGCGCGTCGTTGCAGATCTACGCGGCCGGCACCGGGGGCAACGGCTCCGCGCCCACCAGCTTATTGAGTGCGTCCGTGACGACGAATGGGTCGGGGGTGGCGGCGGTGCCGGCTCCCACTTGCTCGTCCGGCTCGGCCCCGGTGTACCTGGTGAGTCGCGGCGGAGCAGTTGGCGGCTCGGGCGGCGCGAACGCGAACCTGGCGCTGATGACGGCGATCGGGCCCTGCAGCAGCGTGACGGCGGCTTCGAGCTTCGTAGTGGATGAGGCGACTACGGTGGCCGCGGCTTACGGACTGGCGCAGTTTTATGCGAGCGGAGGCTCAGTAGGCGCGTCGGCAACGAACCTGACCGGGATTACAAACGCATTTCTGACGGCGGCGACGCTGGCCGATCCTGCGGCAGGAACCTCGCCGGGCGCGACGCTGCCCAGCAATGCGAGTTCACCGGCGCAGCGGGTGAACTCCGTGGCAAACATGCTGAATGCGTGCGCGGTGTCAGCGACGGCGTGCGCGACGCTTTACAGCGCGACCACTGCGGCGGGCGGGGCCGCGCCGGCCAATACGCTGGATGCGGCGTTTGCGCTGGCGCACAATCCTGCGAGCAATGGGCCAAGCTTGTATGCACTGGCAAAGACGAGTTCGGCGTATGCGCCGATGCTTTCGAGCGCGCCGCTGGACTGGACGATGTTCATCATCTATTCGGGCGGCGGGATGAACAATCCTACGGGTCTTGGGGTAGATTCGACGGGAAGCGTCTGGGTGGCGAGCTACTACTCCGTAGCGTCGAAGTTTTCGACGACGGGCGCGCCGAGCTTCGCGAACGGGATTACGGGGTCGGGTCTGAACAACTCGTATGGGCTGGCGATCGACCTGAACGATGACGTGTGGATTGCGAACGAGCAGCCCCCCAACGCGCAGGGGACGGGGAGCGTCACGGTGCTGAATTCAGCGGGCGTGGCGCTGTCCGGGACGACGGGTTACAGGGCAGGCGGGCTGAATTACCCGCTGTCGATTGCGATCGACCCGAACGGGACGGCGTGGGTGGTGGATTATGGGGACTCGTACCTGACGCTGTTGAACGCGGCGGGCGCGCCGCTCTCCGGCACGGGCGGGTATACGACCTCGAACTTCGCCTTTCCGGTGGCGGTGGCAATCGACGGCAATCACTTTGGCTGGGTGGTGAACCAGTCGTCGAACTTCGTGACGAAGGTGGCGCCTGATCTGTCGAGCTCAACCAACTACCTGTGCTGCGACCAGGCCGCGGGCATTGCGATCGACCAGGGCAACAACCTGTGGGTGGCGAACTACTACGGGGATTCGGTGTCGCTGATGACCAACGCGGGGACGGTCATTTCAAATGCGTTGACGGGCGCCGGATCGATCTACCATCCGAAGGGGATTGCGGTGGATGGCGCGGGCACGGTGTGGGTGGCGAACTATCGCGCGCCGTACCTGACCGAGTTGGCGGGAGCGAACGCGAGCGTGCCGGGGGCGCCGCTGTCGCCCGCAGCCGGGCTGGGTGGCGATGCGGGCCAGTTGGAGGCGTACGCGCTGGCGCTGGACGCAAGCGGCAACGTGTGGGTGTCGAACCTGGGCAGCAACACAATTACGAAGTTGATTGGGCTGGCGACTCCGGTGAAGACGCCGCTGTCGGGTCTGCCGAGGCTGCCTTAGCGGGAGCAGCTTTGGATGTGGTCCGGCCAACCGGAATTGTAGGTTGAGTCGTGACGGGCGCTATTTGCCAGAATGGCTGCGGCGGAAAGCTGACATCCGTGAGCGGGCGGGGTGGACTTGACAGTCCTTAGTTGGATAGCGGAAAGTTGCTTACGCTATCAAAATGGTCGGACCTGTGTCCGGCCAGAAGAGAGAGCGTCGAAGCTCGGCGCCAAGGCATGTCTTCGCACTACTAATTCCGTGAGGTTTCAAGTGATGTTCAGAGTGATTAACAGCCGTTCGTTTCGGGCTTTCGTTTCCCGTTATGTTTTTTTCGGTGCGATGTGCAGCGCCGTCGTGCTCGTGTATGCGGGGCTGATGGCCACACCCGCGGAGGCACAGCTTTCGGGCAAGGGCTCGATCGTGGGCATCGTTAGCGATCCCACCGGCGCTGTCGTTCCGGGAGCGACGGTGACGGCGACCAACAACGCCAACGGTGCTACGATCGTCCGCACCTCTTCCGGGTCGGGGGATTTTACCGTGTCGCCGCTCGATGCGGGCATCTACACCGTCGTGGTGAAGGCGGAGGGGTTCGAGACGATTACGCAAGAGAACGTTCATGTGAACGCGCTCGAAATCTCGAACTACAACCCTAAGCTCACCGTCGGCGGCCAGGGTGAAAACATCACGGTGTCCTCCGAGCCTCCGGCGCTGCAAGGCGACAACGCGACGCTGGGCGGCACGCTGGAGCAGGAGACGTATGCCGCGCTGCCGATCCAGGTGGGCGCGTACGGCCAGCCGGGCGCCCGGCGGGCGACGGACTTCGTGGCGCTGCTGCCGGGGGTGCAGTTCAACGAGACGAACGGCAATGCGACGACGAACTCCGGCGTGGTCAATGGCGGGGGCGCGCGCGGCGCGGTGTCGGACATTTACATCAACGGCATGCCGTTCATCTCGGCGGCGGGCCAAGGCGATCCGCGCTTTGTGTGGTCCGCGATCTCGGTGGATGCGATCGAGCAGTTGCAGGTGCAGACCTCCGGATACTCGGCCATCTACGAGGGGCAGGGCGTGCAGAACTACACCATCAAGAGCGGCGGCAATAAGTTTCATGGAGCGTTGTACGAGTACTTTCGCAATACGGCGCTGGACACCTGGGGCTTCTTCGCCCCGGCCGCGATCAATCCGCTGACAGGCGTTGCGACCAAGCCGGTGGAGCACCAGAACGAGTACGGGATCGTGGCGAGCGGGCCGATCTGGCGCAACAAGATGTTTCTGTTCGGCAACTACAGCGGCTATCGCTACTCGCGCGGGCCGAACTACACCTATCAGACGAACCCCAACTCGGCGGAGCTGGCGGGCAACTTCAACGGCATCGGGACGGTATACGACCCGAACAGCTGCCCAAACGGCAATAATCCGAGTCCCGGCGTGTACTGTCAGCGGACGCAGTTTGCCGGCAATCAGATTCCGCTGGCCAGCCAGTCGCCGGTGGCGCTGAAGTTGCAATCGTACTTGCCGCCGCTGACGAACCAGAATGTGACCAACAACTACCTCGGCGGATACAAGACCGGACTTTCGAACTTTACGTCGGCGGGCAAGTTCGATTGGACCGTCTCGGAGCGTCATCAGGTATCGTTTCTAGCGGCGGCGGGGCGGCAGAGCACGACGGCTCCGGCCCAGCAGACGGCCAGCGCGACGACGGCTACCACGACGTTCAACCAGGCGCCTCCCCCGTATATCGACGTGCAGGAGTTCGCGCCCAAGACGAAGGTGCTGCTGTTTGAAGACAACTACACCTTCTCGCCGAAGCTGGTGAACCAGTTCAAGTACGGGTTTGCGCGCTACTTCGGGCCGACCTTCAACCTGGACCAGGGCGGCGCATTCGGCGCGCTGGCGAACGGGATCACCGGGCTTCCCGCGGGACAGGCGGCAAACTCGTTCCCGAACGTTCGCTTTACGGGTACGGGCGCGCCGAACTACTGGGGGTATGCCGGTGGCAACGTGCAGGCGACCAATGCCTATACGCTGGTGGACAATCTACAGTATGTCGCGGGAAAGCACTCGCTGACGGCGGGGGTGCAGCTGGCGTGGCTGCAATATAACTTCCAGGCTGCGACTACGGGTACGACGCCCTTGCAAGTGACGTTTACGAACGCGCAGACAGGCTGCTATGCGGACGTGAACACGGCTACGAAGGTGACCTCCACCACGACCTGCTATACGGGGCAGGTGGGACACACGGCGGCGTCGACGATCATCTCGACGACCGGGCTGCCGTATGCGAGTTTCCTGGTGGGCGCGGCCAACGCCGGCAGCTTCACCAATAACTCAGTGATTGAGACGGGCGCGCGCTTCCGGCCCATCTCGCCTTACATCCAGGACGACTGGAAGGTGACCTCGAAGCTGACCGTAAACCTGGGGCTGCGCTGGGATTACTACCCTTCGTACACCGAGGCCCACGACCGGCTGTCATTTATGAATCCCACGTTGACGAACTCGATCACCGGGACGCCGGGCGCGCTGCAGTTTGCCGGCAACGGCCCTGCGGGCTGCAACTGCGCAACGCCGGTCCACAACTACATGAAAAACTTCGGGCCGCGCATCGGTTTTGCATACTCGGCGACCCCCACCACCGTCATCCGGTCGAGCTATGGCGTGATCTACGCGCACGGCGGAGCGACGGGCGGAAGCGCGATCTCCCGGCAGGGCACGGGGCTGCTGGGCTTTGCGGCCTCACCCAGCTTCACGTCGCCTAGCGCGGGGCTGCCGGCGTTTTATCTCGATCCTGCAAAGAACGCGAACGGGTTGACGATTCCGGCGTACACGCTGCCGCCCTTTACCACGAGCAACGCCTACGGGACCGGCTACTACACCACCAACGGCGTGGCATCGTCCTCGCCGCAGAGCGTCAGCTACGGCGACACATACTATGGCGATCGCGCGCCGGAGTTCATCAACTTCACCTTTGGGATTCAGCAGGCGTTCAGCAAAAACCTGACGCTGACGGCAAACTATGTAGGCTCCGAAGGCCACTTTCTGCAGCCGGACAGCATGACCGCTCGGGGACAGGCAATCAACCAGATCAGTCCGACGAACCTGAAGTACGGCGCCAACCTAAGCACGGCGATCAGCAAGCTGCCGGCGGGCTATCTGGCGGCGAACGGCATCACGCTGCCCTATGCCAACTTCGATCCGGCGCAGACGCTGGGACAGGCGTTGAAGCCGTTCCCGCAGTACAACGCGGTGAGTGACGCCTACGGTTTTGTCGCGAACTCCAACTACCATGCGCTTCAGCTCTCGCTGCAGCAGCGGGCGTCCAACGGCGTGGAGTTCATGGTGAACTATGTGTGGTCGAAGAACATCGACGACGCGGGTACGTTCCGCAGCGGCTACGATATTCCGGCGGCGTATGCGGCGGACGGGCAATTCCACAAAGCGGACAGCCTGGACCGGTCGCTGTCGTTGGCCAATCAGCCCCAGCACCTAGTGGCAACCGGCGTCTTCGACTCGCCCTTCGGCAAGGGCAAGCTGCTAATGGCGGACAACAAGTATGCCTCGGCTGTGCTGGGCGGGTTCAAGTTTTCGACCATCTTCATGGCCTACTCCGGTTCGCCGCTGGCGATCCTGGCCACGGGCGCTTACCTGAACACCAACCCGGCGTCGGGGACTTCCCTGCCCTTCCTGAAGCCCGGTCGATTCAACAGCGCGCGCATCAATGGACGCTGGGGATCGGGCATCACGGCAGCCGCGCCCGGGGCGATCACTTACGTCGATGCCGGCGCGTTTGAAAGCAGCACGGATGCATCCGCGCCCGCGCCGCCTAACTATACCTTCTCGACAATCGCCCGCACCTCTCCGTTGGGTTTGCAGAGCCCCGCGAACTACAACCTGGATATCAGCTTGCGCCGCGTCTTCGGTCTGCCCTTCCTGGAGACCGCCAGGATCACGCTCGAAGGTGATCTCTATAACGTCACAAATCACACGTTGTTCGGTTCCATCGGCACGACGGTAGGCAGCTCGAACTTTGGACAGATCGGCGGGCAGGCGAATAACTCGCGCGCGGGGCAGCTGTCGGGTCGCATCGAGTTCTAACCTGTACGCTGGGATGAAACGCGCTGCCGCCCTGAAGGCGTGGGGCGGCAGAGGCACGTTTTCGAGGTGTGATACAGCAAGCGCGCATTCGGGTACCTTGGGGTATGCAGAGATTCCGCTACCTGGACGCGCTGACCACCGCCTTTGTGGTGGTTCTGCTGGTTTCCAACCTGCTTGCGCAGAAGATCGTTCGCATCGGGCCGATCTCGACTTCGGGCGCAATGATCCTGTTTCCCGTCACCTATATCTTTGGAGACATCTTCACGGAGATCTACGGCTACGCGGCGTCGCGGCGAGCGATCTGGTCGGGATTTTTTGCGACCGGCCTGCTCTATGCAATCTCGGCAATCGTGATCGCGCTGCCGTCCGATCCTCAGTTTCACAACCAGGCCGCCTTCGTCACTGTCTTCAGCATCCTGCCGCGCATTCTGGTTGCGAGCCTGATCGCGTTCTGGGCGGGCGAGTTCGCCAACTCCTACACGATGGCGCGGATGAAGCTGCTGACCAAGGGCCGATGGCTGTGGACGCGCACCGTGGGTTCGACGGTGGTGGGCCAGGCGGTCGACACCACGCTGGTCATCTTCATCACGTTCGCCGGGATGTTTTCGGCGCGGAAGCTGGTGGAAATCATCGTGACGGGATACCTGCTGAAGGTAGCGTATGAGGTGCTGGCGACTCCGCTGACCTACCTGGTGGTGAACTGGCTGAAGCGGGCGGAAGGAGTGGATACGTTCGATGTGAGGACGAACTTCAATCCGTTTCGATTTATGCAGTCTGTTCGTTCCACAGACACTGACAGCTTGATGTAGTTTATGTACTACAATGAAAGAAGTGCTTCAGCTCAAGCAGACTGAGACATTCACGAAGTGGCGGCAGAAGCTGAAGGACGTTCAAGCTCGAGCGATGATCGCGGCGCACCTTTCCAGGTTGCAGTTTGGACATGAAGGTGACATAAGGTCGCTGGGCGATGGGATCGGTGAACTGCGCATCTATCACGGTCCCCGGCTATAGGATTTACTTTCAAAGACGAGGTAACGAGATCGTCATTCTGCTATGTGGGGGCCGCAAGGGAACACAGGCGCGAGACATCGAAGTCGCAAAGAAGCTGGCTGGAGAATGGAGGGATGGCGATGAGCGAAGCACTGACACCCTATGACCCCGCGGATGACCTGCTTTCGGACGAGGGAATTGCCGTCTTTATGGACGATGCTTTTGAAACCGAAGATGTCGCCTACATCGCCCATGCGCTCGGGGTTGTTGCCCGCGCGAAGGGAATGGCGCAGGTGGCGCAGGACACCGGATTGTCGCGGGAGCAGTTGTACCGATCGTTCAGCGAAGACGGCAATCCTACGCTGAAGAGCGTTCTGGCAGTGACGAAGGCGCTCGGCATTCGGCTTGGCGTCAAGTCTCCGACCGCCGCGTAAGAAGGCAAGAGGCTTATCGCTTCAGCAGGTCCACAGGTTTGCGCACGTCTTCGATGCGGAAGATGGATGCGAGGCCGGGGTGTTGGCGCTGGATGGCTTCGTACATCTCCCAGGCGACGCGGCGGTAGCTGTAGTGGCCGGCTACGCCGCTGCGCAGTTCCGCGATGTAGAGGGCCTCAGCGAAGTCCATTTTGAAGAGTGCGCGGCAGCGGGTGGCGAGCGGCAGGAGGTATTGGGCGGACTCCCCCGCCTCCTCGATCCCGGAGTCACGAAGGGCGCGGTAGGCGGCGAAGGCGGAGTCCATTGCGGCGGCGTATGCGTCGGTGAGTCCGGCGGCGGCGAGGCTGGGCTGGCCGGGCGCGTCGGGAGTCTCGTAGCCGTGCAGGTCGGTGAAGGGCTGGAGCAGTTGCGTGCAGCGGCGATGGCGATGCATGTCGCGAAAGCCGCCGATGTCCATGAGGATGTCGAAGCGGAAGCTGCTGCCGGAGTGGAAGGCGCGGAGCAGCTCGTCGTGGGGGCCGCGATGGCGCGTGCCAAGGGCGATGAGCTCGGCGCGGCGCGGCTGGTCGAGTGACGCCACCTTGTCGCGAAGCTGCCGGTAGCCGTAGTGGCAGTGCGGGTAGAGCAGCGAGGCGGCAAGCTCGATCTCCAGCGGTTCGTCGCCGTCGAGCAGGTCGACGGTGGGCGCGGGGACGATGGCGTCGTTGCCCATCACGGCGGCGGCGGCTTCCGCGAGGAGCACGCCGGTTTGCGCCTGGTAGTCGTTCGCGGCCGCGTACTTGACCAGCGTCGGCGCGGCCTTCACCGGCTTCAGCAGCATCTGCTCCACGCGTGCGTCGCGGGTGCCGCTGGCGGCTTCGAGCTCCTCCATGAGCGACTGCGCGGCGTCGTGTTGGACGTTCCAGGCGGGCTCCATCGCGGCGGCGCGGAGCTTCTCGCCCAGTAGGCGGATCTCGCGGAAGGGACTGGTAAGCAGGCGCGAGACCTGGGTCTCGAGCGTGCGGGCGTTGACGATCTGACCAAGCGAGGTGTTGGTGGCGAGCGGCAGCAGATAGCGCGCGACATCGAAGGCGCGGGCCTTCAGCGTGCGCTCGTAGGCCTCCGGCTTCATGCTGTCGGGGCGTGCAATGGCGGATTGGAGCGCGGCCAGCATGCCCTGGCTGACCTGGTCATAAGCGCGGAAAAGAGCTTCGATGGCGGCGGTGTACGCGGGTGTCTCGGGACCGAGAGAAGGCGTGTACCAGCCCGAGCGGCGAAAGTCCTGATAGCGAGTGGAGCGCTCCTGGCCGTCCCAGCGCTGCTCGTCGACCAGCGCGATCGCCGCCAGCAGAGATAGGCGCTCGACCGCCATGGGGATGTGGGCGAGGTCGGCGATGGAGCGATGGCCGTAGGCGAAGTAGAAGGTGTTGAGAAACTGTTCGGCGCGCTGGGCGCTGATCTCCGCGAGGCTCTGACGCAGGGTGAGCGAGGAGCGCGAGTACTTGGCCATCGCGTAGGCGAGGACCTCGGGATCCGCGCCGTGGATCGCATACACATCGGTTTGGGGTTGGGGTTTGTCTAGTTCGTCGGGCATGGTCGTTCTCAGCATATCCGCAGCGGGCTGTGTAACGTATGCTGAGTCGTATGTTGGTTAGGGGGGAGTATCGCTTTGTCATCGTTATCCGGCCGCATCGCTTTGGTCACAGGAGCTTCACAGGGGATTGGCCGGGCGACGGCTTTACGGCTGGCCGGGGATGGCGCGCGGGTTGCGCTGGCGGCCCGAAACGCAGAGAAGCTGGAGGAGGTTGCGGCGGAGATCGCGGCCGGCGGCGGGACCGCGAAGGCGTTCGCGCTGGACGTGGCTGATGAAGCATCGATCAAGGCGTGTGCGAAAGAGGTGATCGCGCACTTCGGCAAGGTTGAAATCCTGGTGAACAACGCCGGAATTACGCGCGACATCCTGACCCTCCGGATGAAGCGGCGGGACTGGGATGACGTTTTGACCACGAACCTGACGGGCGCTTTCCTGCTGACGCAGGCCTGCATGGCGTCCATGCTGAAGGAACGTTGGGGACGGATCATCAATATTACGTCCGTGGTGGGCGAGACGGGGCAGGCGGGGCAGGCGAACTACGCGGCGTCGAAGGCGGGCATGATTGGCTTGACGAAGTCGCTGGCGCGGGAGCTGGCGAGCCGGACGATTACCGTCAACGCGGTTGCGCCCGGGTATATCGAGACGGCCATGACCGCCATCCTCAACGAGGATCAGAGGACGGCGATGACCTCGCAGATTCCCCTGGGCCGCCCGGGGACGGACAGCGATGTCGCGGCGGCGGTCGCGTTTCTGGCGTCGGAGGAGGCGAGCTACATTACCGGGCACACGCTGGATGTGAACGGCGGGATGTATATGGGGTAGTTATAGATGAGGTAATATCCGATACGGGTCACACGGGCGGCCCTGTTCAAGTGATGGTTTAGGTTTGGCGCGAAAGCCGCTGGGAATCAGCTTGGGTACTCGATTCGGCGCAGGATCGCAGATTTGGCTTGCCTGTCCCGATTGCGGAGGGTAGCTTACGGTGAATGGCTGACATGCAGATCGTTCTTCCTCCGCAGGCGAGTGTCCCGATGAAGTCCATCTCGAACAACATCGGCAGCACCATCCGCGATTACCGGCTGCAGCGCGGAATGTCGCAGGGCGATATCGAGAAGCGCACCGGGCTGCTGCGGTGCTATTTGTCGCGGGTGGAGAACGGTCATACGGTGCCGTCGCTCGAAACGCTGCAGAAGATCGCGGGCGCGCTCGACCTGCAACTGGCGGAGTTCTTTGCCGAGGACCCGGTGAGCAAGGAGGTCTCGTCGCTGAACCTGAGCGAGGAGGAGATTCGGTTTCTGACGCAGGTGCAGCGGTACTCAGCCAACCTGTCCGATAGCGACCGGAGATTGCTGCTGGCGATGGTGAGGAAGTTTGCGTCGAGTGCGTTAAGCTGATGGAGCATGGATCGAGACGATCCGATGCCGGGCATGCCATGACTCACTTCGTAACTCTGGCCGAGATTGAAGCCGCCGCCAATCGCATCGCAGGGACCGCCGTGAGGACTCCGCTGGTCAAGCTGGAGCTTCCAGGACTGCCGTTCCAGGTGTATGTGAAGTGCGAGTCTGCGCAGCCGATCGGCAGCTTCAAGCTGCGCGGGGCGTACAACATGATCTCCCAATTGCCGTCCGAAGCGCTGGCGTTGGGGGTGATTACCTATTCGAGCGGGAACCATGCGCAGGGTGTGGCGTATGCGGCTCGCGCGCTGGGCGCAAAGGCGGTCATCGTCATGCCGGATAACGCGCCGGCGGTGAAGATCGAGGCGACCCGCGCGCTGGGGGCGGAGGTGGTGTTTGTGGGGCCGGCGAGCTCAGCGCGGAAGCTGAAGGCGGAAGAGCTGGCGCAGGAGTTTGGGTACACGATCATTCCGCCCTATGACCACCCGCACATCATCGCGGGGCAGGCGACTTGCGGGCTGGAAATTGCGACCGAGCTGCCGGATATGGACCTGGTGCTCTCTCCGGTGAGCGGCGGCGGTTTATTGAGCGGAACCGCCACAGCCATCAAGCTGATGGCCGAGGCCGGACGGTGCAACCCAAACGTCAAAGTGTGGGGCGCGGAGCCGGCGCTGGCCGCCGACGCGAAGGAATCGTTCGAGACGAAGACGCTGGTGGAGTGGCCCGCCGCAATGACCTCGCGGACCATCGGCGACGGGCTGCGGACGCAGTCGCTGGGGGCGCTGAACTTCGAGCATATCCTGCGCTATGTGGATGGAATTGTCGCTGTGACGGAGGACGACATCCTGGCGGCGATGCGGATGCTGCTGACCCATACCGATCTCGTTCCCGAGCCGAGCGGCGCGGTGACTCTGGCGGCGGCGCTCTTCCACGCGGGCGAGTTGCCGCCGGCACGAAAGGTGGTGGTGGTGTTGAGCGGCGGGAACATCGAGCCGGCACTGAAAGCGTCGCTGGTTGCCGAAGCAGCCTCGGCACGCGTCCAATAGGGATGCGCCGTTACGCTCTGCTGCTGCTTCTGCTCGCTTCCCTTCCCGCGTTCGCCCAAAAAAAGGGTAAGGATAATCTTGCCGGGTACGACCGCTCCGCGCGCGCGACCGTGCTGCACGATGCCGTAGTGTATGTGGCGCCGGATGACAGCTCCCAGAAGGTGGCGATGGTGACGCCGGGGCACGAGATGGTAGTGATCGACCACAACGGGCCGTGGGTAAAGGTGTTCGCGAATACGGACACGCCGGACCAGGGCGACCCGGACCGCGAGCCGGAGTTCAAAAGCGATGACGTGCCGGTGCCGGCGTCAGGGTGGGTGAAAGACAAAGGAATCGTGACGCCGCAGACGCCCAACGGCGATGCGATCCTGTTCGGTTCGGCTGCGAACCTGGAGGAGTTGGCAACGCATCCGCATGCGCCCAAGAACGCGGCGAGCGGCGCGCACATGCTGTACAAACGGGTCGTCGAGTACTATCCCGAGTCGCAGCTTGCGAGTGACGCGGCATGGCGTTCGGCGGATATTCGCTGGCAGTTGGAGAAGCTGGACAACTCCACGCTGCCCTCGGCGAAGGAGCAGGAGGCGTACCTGCGGCCGCAGCTTTACGAGGGCGAGTTGAAGAAGGTTATCAAAAACTATCCGGGCTCGAAGTATGCGTTTCTGGCGGCTTATGACTTGCTGGACAACAAGCTGTGCGGCGACTGGCAGGGGCTGCCGAAGTGTCCGGAGATGGAAGCCGGGTTGTACCTGAAGTATGCCGACCAGAATCCCGAGTCGCCCCGGGCCGCCGAGGCGATGTACAACGCGGTCTATCGCGAGGGCGTGCTGGTGACGATGTACGAGGTTGACGACAACCACAAGCGCGCGGAGGCCGCGGCGGCGCGCGTGGCCGGAATGGCGGCGGACATGCACACCCGATTTGCGGGCTCGGACTACACGCGGCGCGCGGAGAGCATCGCGTTCCTGGTGAAGCAGGGCATCCCGATCTATGGGAACGACCGGCAGTAGGCAAGCTAGTGTGTACTCTATGTGTATACTGAGTGATTGATGAGCAGCCGCGACCAAGCCGGGGCGAGTGACGGTGCCGCATCCTAAAGAGACCTGCCGGTTGGCACCGTCAAGAGTATCGAGAAGCAGTCAGGATTGAAGCTGGCCTGACGCAAAGGGTGAAGCTGATGGAGTATATCGCGTACTTGCATAAGGACAAGGGGTGCGATTTCGGCGTGAGTTTCCCGGATTTTCCCGGCTGCGTGACGGCTGGAAAGACGCTCGAAGAAGCGCGGAACCTCGCCGGCGAAGCGCTGACCCTGCATATGCAAGGCATGATGGCGGATCGCGAAGAACTGCCTCAACCTTCGACACTGGATCAACTTGCGGACGACCCTGCGATGCAGGGAGCGGTGGCGTTCCTGGTGCATGCGGAGCCTCCAGAGAGAACAGTTCGCATTAACATCACGGCGCGCGAGAGCCAGATTCAGGCGATCGACCGGCTGGCGCGCACGTCGGGCATGAGTCGATCGGCGTACATGGTGCAGTCGGCGGTTCGGGTGGAAGCCAGAAAGACGGAGCGCAGACCGCGCGGCGGATAGAATAGAACGATGCCTATCCTGAAAGTCATTCTCCTTGCCATCGTGCAGGGGCTCGCCGAACTCCTGCCGGTTTCAAGCTCCGCGCACGTCATCGTCGCGGAAAAGTTGATGCACCTCGATCCAGCCGCGCCGGAGATGACGCTGCTGCTGGTGATGCTGCATACGGGCACCATGTTCGCGGTGATCGTCTACTTCTGGAGACGCTGGATGGCGTCGTACTTCAGCTCGAGCGCCGCGTTCCAGAGCGTGTTCTCGCGCATTGTGGCGGCGACGGCGCTGACCGGGATCGTCGGCTATCCGATTAAGAAGGCGATCGAGAAGACGATGTTTCACGGGGCGGCAAAGGCGGAGATCGAACAGCTCTTCGGGCGGCTGGACCTGGTGGCCTATGCGCTGTTCTGCGCGGGCCTGCTGATCCTGATCGCGGGGCTGGCGCGGCGGCGCAGCCTGGCCGGGACGGAACCGGCGGGCGGCGGGGAGATGTCGCTGGGCCAGGCCGGGGTGATCGGCGCGGTGCAGGGCCTGTCGCTTCCCTTCCGCGGTTTTTCGCGCTCGGGCACGACGATCTCGGCGGGCATGCTGGCGGGCGTGGCGCGGGAGAGCGCCGAGACCTTCAGCTTCGCGCTGGCCGTGGTGCTTACGCCGGCGGTGGTCGGGTATGAGGCGCTGCGGCTGGTCAAGGCGACCCACGAATCCGGCGCGACAGGAACGCCGATCGATCTGCACGGAGCGATCGGAGTCAGTCTGCTGGGGATGTTCTTCGCGTTTCTGGCTGGGCTGGTCGCGCTGAAGTGGCTTTCGAGCTGGCTGGAAGCCGGGCGCTGGTACCTGTTCGGGATTTACTGCATCGTGGCTTCGGCGGTGGTGTTTTACCTGCATACGCAGGGCTATTAGCTACGTTTCGACCGCCGGTTTGGCAGGCTTGGCCTGGGGCTTCGGCCTGACCTGGGGTACGGGCGTGGCGGGTAATGCGGGCGGGGCGGGCACAGCCGCGGGCGACGGCGGCTGCACATTCCCCTTGTGAATCTCAATGTCGAAGTGGTTGGTGCGGATCATGACACGCGCCGCGCCATCCCCCACCGACCCGCGCAAGGAAGTGCGTTCGTTCTGCGTCGTCGGTGTCAGGCCCAGATCGTTCTCGACATCGCCGCCGCGGGTCTCCGCGTCGATCGCGACCCCGGCGTGCTCGGGCACGGTCAGGTTGACGGCGCCATCGCGATTTTCAACCGTGATGTTGCCCAGGGGCGCGGAACTGGTCAGGTCTACGGAGCCCTTGCTGTTCGAGACGTCGATATTCCCGGCGACGCGGTCAAAGGAGATGTTGCGGCTGGAGGTGCGCAGGATCGTCGGCCCGACGATCTGGTTGCCGGTCAGCTCCGAGCTGGGGCTGATATCCACCTCGCCCTCCAGCCTTGCGAGCGAGAACTGCGTGCGGCTGGTCCTGAAGCTCACCGGCCCCAGCAGGTGCTGCAGATGGGTCTCGCCGAAGAACTCGCCCTCAAGCGAGACTGGCCCCGACACGTCGGTCAGGTTCAGGTCCTGCGCATGGCCCCGCACCGTCACCTCGCCGGTGATCGAGTGGGCGGTGAAGGACGAGTTGCGATGATTGACGTGCGCGTCGACAGCCCCGGCAATCGAGTTCAGCTCCACATCGCCGTGGTTTGCAGTCACGCTCACCGTCGACTTCAGTCCGGACACGTTCACCGCACCATGGTCGGCGTTCACCCGCACCGCGCCCGAAGCCGGCATGCTGATGGTAAAGTCCGTCGTTGCGCCGCGCACCCAGGGTACGGACACATTCAACATCGAGCCATCGAGCGAGACCCGCGGGTTCAACTCAGCCGCGTGCTTATCGGCTGTCTCGTCCGACTCCGTCCATACCTCCTTGTTGATGGTCATGTGCAGCTTGCCGTCCTCGCTCGCGCCCACGATCGTGACATCGCCGTGCGGGTTGTTGATTGCGAGCGCGGTTCCGGCGGCAAAGTCCTGATCCACCTGCTGGGTGGTCTGGTGCTTTTCGCCGAAGATCTCATCGATGTTGTCGGGGTTGATGCTCAGTCCATGAACCAGAATGTCATGGGCGTCCGGGTAGGTCGTGGCCCAGGCCGCAGTCAGCGCGAGCACCAGGATCAGGACGACTCCCGCCCCTCCGATGCCGCGCCGGACATACGGCGTTCCGCCCGGCCGCTGGTCGAAGGCCCACTCCAGCACCAGCACCACGCCCGCCGCGACCAGCAGCATCGGCCACCAGTGCAGGTACCATGTGCCGAAGCGCTGATACGAGATGCGGCCCAGACGGATCAGCAGCAGAATGACTCCGGCGGCGACCACGATGAGCGGCCCCAGGATGGAGCTGCGCCGCATCGCCCGCGACTGTTGCCGGAATGCGTAGGCCTGTGCCTTAAAGGCCTGGCGACGCGCCTGTTTATAGGCCTTCATCTGCTCGCGCGCGAAGCGGGCCTGCTGTTTGGCGTCAAAGCCGTAGGGTGCGCCCGGAGGCGGCGGGTACGGTGGAGGATAGCTTGCCATCTCAGTTTCCTCCCTGGGAAGTGTCAGAGCCGGTGTGCTCGACGGTGCGCTCGATGGGAACGATCGACGTGCCCGGGACCGCGGGCGGTGGAGTAGGTTCCGCTGGAACTGGCGGCGGGTACATCGCCGCGGCGGCGGTGTTGTACGCGGCGCGATTCAGCAGCATCATGATGCCCGCGACAATGACCATCCAGGGCCAGCTGTACTCCCAGCGCACGATGCGGAATTCATTCAACAGCGAGAGCAAGCCCAGCAGGATCAGCCATACCGAGGGTTTCAACGCGCGCACCAGCCGGAACTGGTACCCGGCGGAGCCGTCGTTGCCCAGGCCCAGGCCGGTGTCCGTCATGCGCCGGATGAAGACCCACACGCCCAGGCCAAGCAGCAGCAAGCCGATAAAGACGCCGGCGGAGACATAGTGAAAGATGCCGGTGGTGCCCAGCAGAAAGATCGTACCCAGCCCGATCAGCCAGATCGCGCCCGCCGGAAATCGACTCTGGACCGGAGGCAGCGGAGGGATGGGCGGCATTGGGGGAACAAAACCCCCCGGCTGCCCAAACGGTGGGCCATACGGAATCTGCGTGCCATAGCCATAAGCCTGCGTGTGGTCCTGGGTGTACGCCTGCGTATAATTCTGACTTGCGTGACAACCCGCGGGGGGCGGGTAGGCATCCACCGGCGCGCCCCAACTCGCACCCGCAGCGGCCGCCGGGTACGGCGGCGCAGCTTGATATGGCGGTGCGCTCGCCGTAGGAGGAGGCGCTGCCGTAGGAGCGGCCGAGCGAAATCCGGCGTCGACGCTCCCGAATCCTGCCGCCGCCGCATCCGCGGCATCTCGAGCCACCCCCGCCACATCCGGCCCCGCGGGCCATGCCCTGCCAAACCCCAGCCGCTCGCCGACATCGTTCAGCCCAAACGGATTGGGCAGCGGCGTGCCATCGCGGCGCGCCTTCGCCGTGTGGTGCGCCTCGATGCACATATAGGCCAGCCAGCCGAAGACAAACAGCACAAAAATGCCCGAAACATGAGAGAAGCTGACCAGCAGCGCAAAGATCACCAGGTGAACGATCCCCTTCGCATACTGCTCGTTGTACATCGCGCCCACGCCTGGAATCAGCCCCAGCAGCGCCGCGAGGCCTGGGTTCGGCTCCCCAGTCGCAATCGGAACGCCCGCGACTGGATTGACCGGACCGTAACCCGCTGCCGCGGTCGCACCCGGGTACGCCCCGGCTCCGGACAACTTCGCGGCCAGGCAAGGCTCGCAGTACACCGCCGCGCCCACTACCCGTTTGGTGTCGTGATCGAGCGGCTTGCCGCAGTGCTGGCAGAACGCCACCGGCCTAGGATCATTGGCAGTGCCTTGATTTGTCTGGTTCTCATCATTGCCGCCGTTCATACCAGACCTCCTTGCGCATGCTTGTTCATAGTCGCCACCGCTTCTCCGCCGCGGCGAATCTTCTCTTCCGTCATGAGAATCTGGGGACGCGCGACCGGCGACTCGCGCCTGCTCATCCCCGGCCCGGCCTCCGGCTTCTTCTCTTCCGACTTGGGCTGCGGAGCCGCGGGTGCCTGGGGCTTGGCCTCGGGTTGCGCCTCCGGTTTCGCCGTGTCATCCGCCGAGGCCTGGCGCAGGTCCTCCACGCGCGACTCCATCACCCGCACCACGCGCAGGTTGTCGTAGTACCGCGCCGCTTCCGCGTTGGCCGCATAGTAGGTATGCTTCAGGTTCGCGGGCTTCAGGTCGCTGAGGTGCAGCCGGTTCAACTGCACGCCGGTCAGGTTCAACGTCAGCGCGACGGAGAAGAACGCCATGGCTGCCGTCATTGCCAGCCTGGACTCAAACACCGTGCCGGACCGGCTCAGGGGGGACCAGGAAGCGAAGCGTGGCTCCCGCGGACGAAACGCCAGCAGATTCGCCGGCGCCACGGCGGGCATCGCAATCGGCGCCGCTGCCGGCACCATCCGCGGCTGATAGGTTGTCTCCGCGCTAAGAGAGCCGCTCGCTTCGCCGGTGGTCTGCGCCAGTATCCGCTCCACCAGCCGCGCCGAAGGCTCCGGCCGCGGCGTCTTCAGCATCTCCAGCCAGGCCGCCCCGCGCCGCGCGTCCGCCAGCATCCGGCTGCACTCCGCGCAGGTGGCGATATGCCCGTCGAACCATGCCTGATCGACCTCGCCCAGGCTCTCGTCCAGCGCGTCCGCCAGCATCTCCTCGCACGCGATGCAATGCGGCTTCCGCTTGTCGAACTCATCGAATTGGAATGTCTTAGCCACTTACATCACCTGCCCTTCTATACGTTGCAATAGCCTTGCCAGTTCCCCGCGCCCGCGACTGATCCGGCTCTTCACCGTTCCTTCAGGAATCTTCAGCACCAGCGCAATCTCTTTGTAGTCCATGTCTTCCAGATCGCGCAGGATGACCGCCTCGCGCAGATCGGGCGAGATCTTCAGCAGCGCGGCCTGGATGCGAGCCTTCAACTCCAGCCCCGCAAACCGCTGTTCCTGGTTGGGCCGCGTATCCGCCAGCCGCTCCAGCATCGTCGGCCCGTCCTCGTCGCCGGACGCGCTCACGTCCATCGAATCGGTCGCGCGGTCCAGCTTGGTGCGGCGGTAATTGTCCACCAGCATGTTCCGCGTCAACGTCGTGATCCACGTCTGGAAGCTGCCTTTTTCCTGGTCGAAGCTCGCCAAATTGCGAAACACCTTGATGAAGACGTCCTGGGTGATGTCTTCGGCCTCGGTCGCGTCCCCGGTAAACCGATAGCAGATGCCGTACACGCGCTTGTGCTGCCCGCTCACCATCCGGTGCCAGGCCGATTCATCGCCGGCCATGCACTCCGCCACCAGCACTGCCAGCGCATCCTGCTCGGCCTGCTGTTCCGGCGTCCGTTGCACGCGTGCCTCGTTCCATTTCGGCGATGGCGGCAGTGTACCGGGCCGCTCGCTCCCCCGCTCAGGTGCCTGCTGACCAGGCGGTACCTGGCCCGGACCCCGCAACGTCGCCAACCGCGACCCGCCCGTGCCGGGAAAGGCAATCGCCATGTGAAAAACGCCCATGCGCATCAGTACGCAAGGGCGTGTCGGTTAGTTCCATTCCGCCAACTTCCGGGTGCCCCATCTCAGACGCAGCTTTCGTGCGGCTGAGATGGGGGAGCAGAGTCCTCTTACGGCGTAACCGGCCCGGCGATCACCCCGCAGGCAATCCGGTTCCCCGAGTTCCCCGAAGGATCCGTCTTCATGTCATCCGCCTTCTCATGCACGACGATCGAGTGCCCGCCGCCCGCCAGAATGTCGGTCGGAGCCCCCGTCCCCATGGACACGCCCTTCAGCATCAGCGTCGTCTTGGTCCCGTCGATCGAGACCATCACATTCTTCGGCAGGTCGCCCGCGTGCGGTCCCATCGGGTTCTCGAAGCCATGCTGCTTTCCATCCGGGTTGAAGTGACCGCCCGCCGTCTTGAAGTCCGGCCCCTCGCAGGCCGGGTTCTGGTGAATATGCACCCCGTGCTCGCCAGCCGGCACGTTCTTCAGGTCGAGCACCAGCTTTACGCTACCGCCCTTGCCCGGCGAGAAGGTCGCCGTCCCCGCATCCTGCCCCGTTCCCGTCTTCAACGCCACAACCACGACGTCGTTCTTCTTTGCCGCGCCCGCCGGCACGGTCATCGCCACAGCTACCAATCCTGCCCATACCAAACGCATACTTATCCTCCACGCCTATCTTCTTCTCAACCGACGATACGCCTTGATGGCGCAAGTCGCTTACTGTGGCGGTTGCGGCTGCGTTGGCGCTGCAGAAGTGGACGCCGGCGCATCCGCCGTTACCCGCGTCGGCGTTTCTTTGCCGTGCTCGGGGTCATAGTCATGTTTGACCATCCACGTCTTGAACTCCGCCACCGGCTCGCTGCGCATCACGCCGTTATGCTGGGCATACGCAAAGTCCTTTACATCCGTCTTTAGAGAGCAGGTAAAGTACTTGCCCGCCTCGCCGAACTTCGGCAAGAGCACCTGCAACTCCTTGCCTGGCTTCTTCCACTTCGCCGGGTAGGTCTCGTACCCGAAGGAACCCTTTAGCTTCTCTGAGCAATCGAAGCTGAAATCCACCCCATGCGCTTCGCCATTCTCGTATAAGTTGGCGCGGCCTTCACCCTTCGCCTCTTCGGCGGAGTGGTTGTGGTAAAACGTCGTTTCACTGCGATTGAAGATGTGAACCCGAAGCGGATAGTCCGAAAAATTAGGCCCCGCCGCATACGCGCAAGAGCCCAGCAGAACCGCACACAATGCACCTGAGACCAGCTTTGCCATAGTCGTCGAAGCTCCTTCGCATGGATTCTAGCCCAGCTCGCTCATTCTCACAATCGACATTTTGCACCCAATCTGTATTCTACCGGTATGACTCGAAAGCTCCTTTGCCTCGTTCCCGCGCTCCTCCACTTGGAACCTGTCTTCGTCGCTCCTTCTTGCTAGCCGATGAGGCGGGACGATGTCGGAGCATGAGACTAAGTTGCCTCGGTATTCGAGGAAGGAACCGCCGCCGCCGCCGTTTTGATCAGCATGCGCAGTGCGGAGTTTACCTCCTCCGGAGTTCGAAACGTCTTCGCAACATCGGCCTCCAGGGGCATGTACACGGCGTCATGTTGAATCCGACCTGCGTACTTGCCGCGAATCCCGTTCGAGAAATCGACCTCCGCCGGAATTCCGTCTTGCAGTTCATCCTTCATAGTCCCGTCGCTCCTGTTGGTGGCTTCATGTGCAGTGATCATCCTTACTTCATCATCGGAGTCCGCATGACCGATCGTCAACAAACGGCCCCGTCTGCTTACGCCGACCGTAATAAACTAGTGCATCCGTAAACACTTATCGCCAAGAATAACCGTCTGTTCGGATTCTCGTTCCACCGCTCGTTCTCGCACTGTATCCTCAACCCATCATGAAAACCTCACCCTGCCTCCTCGCTCT
>CAXTPN010000018.1:21381-24396 GCA_964246125.1 uncultured Acidobacteriaceae bacterium | reverse complement strand
GTGTTGGCGTATCCACTGGGCCTGAGTATCGCGGAGCCCTCACAACCTGTCCCTTCGCTACCTGCGACTGCATGCCAATCGCCAACGCAACTACACCCAACACCGCAATCCTGTGCACACTCATCTCGTTCAAGCTCAATCCCATCCCGCGCTACGCGCAACCTAGCAACAAATTATGCATTGGACTCCGCATCTGTCCACTCGATACACAACGACTTGATTCTACCCTGCCCACTCCCGATCACCCTTCCCCAGTGTCTCGGTAACACAAGGTATAATTCATCTATCAGCGGGAGTAGTTCAGTGGCAGAACGTCAGCTTCCCAAGCTGAATGTCGCCGGTTCGATCCCGGTCTCCCGCTCCAATCGATCTTCTGCGAGCCGCTGGCTCAAACGAAAACCCCGGCTATGCCTGCCGGGGTTTTGCGTTTTGCGTGCTTGGGAACGCGTTAGCGGCTGGCGGTTGTGGTTGGCTTCGGCTTGAGGGTGTGCTCTTCGAGGGCCTGGGCTTTGGGGAGGAAGTCGATGGATTTCTGAATCTGCGGGTCCCATTGCGCCCGCACCTTCATTCCTTCGACCTGGCCGTATGCAGAGGTGAACAGCTCCGCCTTGATCTCTTCCTTGACCCAGTCGAGATTGGACGCGAGGTCGCCTTCGGTCACCGCGATGTTCTTGGTCTTGAGAAATGCCTTGAACTCGCTGAGGGTCGCGTCGTCAACCTGGAAATCCTTCTGGACGCTGTGGGTTGCGAGATAGTGCTTGGAGAAGTTGAAGAAGGCGTGCTGGCCGATGAGCGTATTCTGCGTCCGATCCGCTTTGATCGGCTCGATATGCTCGTCGGGGGTGATGCCGCCGCCGCCGTAGACGGTGCGGCCCTCATCTGTCAGCTTGACCTCGCGGTTGCTGTTGTCCTTGGGGTTGGAGGCGTCGCGGACGTAGTAGTAGTCGTAGAGCGACATGTTGTTGTAGGGGCGCTGGATGAGGCGGCCCGAGGGCGTGTAGTAGTGGAAGGTGGTGAGGGCCAGTCCGGTATTCTCGCGGATGTTGAAGACGGTCTGGACGAGTCCCTTGCCGAAGGTGGTTTCGCCGACGATGAGCGCGCGGTCGTGATCCTGGAGGGCGCCGGAGACGATTTCGGCGGCGGAGGCAGTGTTGCGGTTGACCAGCACGACTACCGGGTACTTCGGCCCCTGCTCGCCGCGCGACGCGGAGTAGACCTGGTCGGCGGCGGCGCGGCCGTGCTGCGAGACCACCACCTGACCCTTTTGCAGGAACTTATCCGACATGTCGACAGCCTGGTTCAGCAGGCCGCCGGGGTTGCCGCGCAGGTCGATGACGAGGCCCTTCAGGGACCCATCCTGGCGGAACTTGTCGAGCGCGTCGCCGACCTCGCGGGCGGTCGTCTCCTGAAAGTTGGTGACGTGCATGTAGCCGACGTTGGGGCGAATCTGGAAGGCGAGATCGACCGAAGGGCGCGGAATTTCATCGCGGACCAGGTCGAAGGTCATGGGCTTGTCGCGGCCTTCGCGAGTCATGGTGACCAGCACATGGGTTCCGCGCGGTCCTTTGAGGAGCGACGCGACGGCTGCCGTATCCATGCCGTCGGTCGATTTGCCGTCTACCGACAGGATGAGGTCGCCGGGCTTGATGCCGGCCTTGAACGATGGCGTACCCTCAAACGGATACAGCACGAGAATCTTCATGGTGCCGTCGATGAGCTGCGGCTGGATGGTCATGCCGACGCCGTAGTAGCGGCCGTGCTGGTCCTCGCGCATCTGCGCGTAGGCCTTGGGATCGTAGAAGTTGGAGTGCGGGTCGAGGACATGCAGCATGCCGGGGATGGCGCCGTCGTAGATGGCCTTGTCGGTGCGGTCGGAGTCCATCTTCTCGGCATAGTTGCGCTCGACGACGGAGTAGACCGAGGTGAAGGATTTGAGCGAATCTCGCAGGGTCGACTCGTCGGACGCGGACTGCGCCGCAACCTTCTGGCTGATGACCGAGCCCAGAATGCCGCAGCTTGCGAGGAAGACAGTAACCGAAAAGAGAGCGCGGCGGGTGCGTGGGGCCATCTGTTGAATACCTCGGGTGCGACGCTGGGAGCGTCGCTGGATTGGACGGAGTATATCAGCCCACGGTTAGCCGACGCACCCGCGAAGTGTAGGATGGCAGCACCGACAGCTATAAGGAACAGCAATGCCCAACGAACAGGATCAATATGGGAAGGCACAGGAGGCGGTGGCGCACATTCGCGGGGTGAGAGACGCTTCGCCGCGGATCGGCATCATTCTCGGCTCCGGGTTGGGGTCCTTTGCCGGCGCGGTCGAGTCGGCGGTCACGATTCCCTACTCCGCGATTCCTCATTTACCCGTTTCCACGGTGGAGGGCCACTCCGGCAACCTGGTGCTGGGCGCCATCGCCGGGGTGCCGGTGGCGGTGATGCAGGGGCGCGTGCATGCCTACGAGGGCTACACGATGGCGGAGGTGACGTTTCCGACGCGGGTGCTGGGGCTGCTGGGCTGCACGACGCTGATTGTGACGAATGCCGCGGGGGGGATCGAGCCGTCGTTCGCGGCGGGGTCGCTGGTGGCGATCTCAGACCACATCAACCTGACCGGGACCAACGCGGCGATGGGGCCGAACGAGGCTCGGTTCGGCATGACGGCGCGCTCCGGGCTGCGATTTTTCGACATGACCACGGCCTACTCTGCGGCACTGCGCAGGCTCGCGGTGGAGGAAGCCGCGGCGCAGGGGTTCATCCTGCACGAGGGCGTGTACCTGGCGGTGCTGGGGCCGTCGTTCGAGACGGCGGCGGAGATCCGCGCGTTCAGGACGCTGGGGGCGGACATGGTGGGGATGTCTACCGTGCATGAGGTGATCGTCGCGCGGCATATGGGCCTGGAGGTGCTGGGCATCTCGCTGGTAACGAATGCAGCGGCGGGCGGGGGGGGCGCGGCGCGGGCCCCGGCAGAGGGGGGGGGGGTGGGGCGCCGGGGGGGGGGGGGGGGGGTGGGGGTGG
>CAXTPN010000018.1:19510-21371 GCA_964246125.1 uncultured Acidobacteriaceae bacterium | reverse complement strand
ATGAAGAGGTGCTGGAGATCGGGCGCAGGGTGGAGGGCCGCTTTATCGCGCTGCTGAGGGGCGTTATCGCCAGGATATGAGCGTCGAGGCCAAACCCGTGGTGATTGCGATTGCGGGGTGCTCCGGCTCCGGCAAGACGACGCTGGCCGCCGAGTTAGCTACGCAGCTTAACGCAACGCTTTTTCCGCTGGATCTGTACTACCGCGACCTGTCGGAGTTCCCGCTCGACACGCGGCACAAACGCAACTTCGATCATCCGGACTCGCTCGAATCCGAGCTGATTATCGAGCATGTGCGCGCCTTGGCCGCGGGTCGCTCGATTGAGCGGCCGGTATACGATTTCAAGACGCATTCGCGGACAACCGAGTTTGAGCTTGTGGCTCCGGCGCCTGTGGTGATTGTGGAAGGCATTCTGGCGCTGCATTACCCTGAGCTGCTGCCGCTGTATACCCTTTCGATCTTCGTCGAGGCACCGCACGAGGTGTGCCTGCTGCGCCGCATCGACCGCGATGTGCGCGAGCGGGGACGCACGGAGGAGAGCGTTCGCGAGCAGTTCTGGGCCACGGCGCACCCGATGGCGGTGGAGTATGTGCTGCCATCAGCCGCGCATGCCACGCTGAGGGTGAACGGATGCGAGTCGCTGGACTGGTCGATCGAACAGACCCTGCATACGCTGCGAGGGCGGCGGCTGCTTGCGCGTTCGTAGATGCCAGGCTGTGTGCGCTAACGCGAGGGGTACGATGTGAGCTCTGGAGCGGCGTGCGCAGGCTCGCGAACCTGGTTGGCGACTGTCAGCACTGCCTGCCTGGCCTCGACTGCGGCCTCCTTGCGGTCGACGTCCTCGCTCGAAAACGCGATCGGCCGGGGAGCGATCCGCACCCAGGCGTGCACTCCCTGAAGGCCCACGAAGCGAAAGATGTGCTTCAACATGGGCGCGTCCTCGCCCCAGAAACAGACGTCGTTTTCTACGGTGGCGCCGTCGTTGCCCGCGTCGAGCGTGTAGTGGATGTGCGCCGCCGTGATCGGCTCTTCAGCGGCGAGCGCCTGGGCCAGCAGCCCCGAACGGAAGGGCAGCAGCTCGGTGCCGTTCGACGTAGTGCCCTCCGGATAAAACAGCACGGGAATCCCTGCCTCGGCCGCAGCGATCATGCCTTGTTTGGCTCGCTCGGCCGATCCGCCGGCTCCGCGATCGACGAAGACGGTGCCCGCCATCTTGGCCATCCAGCCCAGCAGCGGCCAGCTCTCCATCTCACCCTTGGCGCAGAAGACGACCGGGCACATGGCGGAGTAGACGATGATGTCGACGTAGCTGAGGTGATTGGAGATGAGGGCGCCGCGGGCGGGGAATCGCCCCTCGACATGGAGGTTGACGCCGAAGCCGCGCAGCACGCGCGCGCAAAAGCGATGCAGCCAGTTCGCCCGGGCCTCAATCGGCTGGGGTCGCGTCACAACCAGCTCGAGCGCCGCCGCGAGGAAGTACGAGACCAGCTTCACGCTTCGCACGACCGAACGAATCCACGCCACGCATCCTCCTCGGCATCTTCGAAAAAACCGGCGCTCCAGCCGGAACGTCTATTCTTACACTGTGGCGTTTCTCTCCTATGAATCGGTCGTTGCCGCGGGGCCGCGGGGATTCTTGCAAGCGAAGGTCATCACGCCCTTGCTGAATCTGCTGCGGGTGGGCGCCAGCCCGCGAAAGCTGGCGTGGTCGCTCGCGATTGGCGCGGCCATCGGCATCAACCCCGTTGTGGGCTCGACCACCGTTGCGTGCCTGGCGGCGGCGGTACTGTTTCGCCTGATCCCGCGCAACTGGCGCTGGTGTTCGTCTTTATTCGGCTGGGGGAACTGCTGTTTCAGACCG
>CAXTPN010000018.1:0-19410 GCA_964246125.1 uncultured Acidobacteriaceae bacterium | reverse complement strand
CAACTGGCGCTGGTGTTCGTCTTTATTCGGCTGGGGGAACTGCTGTTTCAGACCGGGCCGCTGCCGCTGGACCGTAGCGCGTTTGCGGCCGGCCTGCGGCATCATGCCTGGGGGACGACGCGGCTGCTGTGGACTTGGGAGTGGCATGCGCTGGTGGCGTGGCTTGCCGTGGCGACGATTGTCGCGCCGCTGCTCGCCGCCGGGTTGACCCCGATGCTTGAGCGGCTGCTGATCCACCTGAAGCATCAGCCCATCGTCGAAAAATGAGGCTACTGCGCCGGCGTGCTCGCCTTTGCCGAGGTGCGGTAGGGCGGCAGGGGATCGCCGCTCTTGACCCAGGCGGTGTAGATGATGTCGCGCAGCTCCGTAGCGCCGGCGGCAAGCCGCTCATCGACAAACGCCTTCGCTTCCGGGGTTCCCGCGCCGGTCAGCCCGCCGGCCTTCTCCAGCTTGTAGACCTGCTCCACCTTTGAGTTCGACACGCGCAGATATGCCACGAACTGCTCGAACACGTCGGCAAGGACGGTTGCGTTCTGAGGGATCAGCGGCGCCACATCCTGCTCCGGCCGGACATTCGCTTTCACATATGCCGATTCGAATTGCGAGTGGATGGTGTGGAGCGTTGTGTAGCCGTTCGGGTTCGCGCCCGTCCAACCGTTGTACTGAATAGTGGCGTGCAGCGGCTGCGCGCCATCCGCGATCCAGTGGCCAAGAATGCCCGCGAGAAACACGATTTCCGTCTCGATCGGGCGGGTGTCTTTGTGGTCGACTGAGAGCGCACGGTAGGTGCGCATGGCGGCCTTCAGGCGCTCGTAGCCCTCATCCGCGGCGTAGGGCAGCAGCCCGATATTCTCCGGCGTGAACGACACATCGGTTCGCGTCTTACCGGCGTAGGCGAGCGCCCGGATGAAGTCGTAGCGCTTGCGCGGCAGCGGGGTGCCCAGGAGGTCCGCCCACTCCATGTCCATGAAGTGCTCGGGTTCTCCGGAGGCCTTCAGTTCGGGCTCGGCTGTCTCCTTCCAGTTGTCCGGCTCCGGGCCGTAGAAGCCCATTGCATCCACGGCGGCAGGCGAGCGCAGGAACTCCGGCACATCCCTGGGCAGCGCTTCCGCCGCCAGGCGATTAATCATTCTGTGCCCGTCGCGTCCCCAGGCAACGCCCTGCTGCACCAGCACGACGGGCACCAGCGCCGCCGCCACCGCAAACCGCACCACTCCGTTCATCCGCATGGCCCTAGTATAGCGACCACCATGAAGAACGATGACTAGACCAGCACCTCCAAGCCCACGCGCGCTTCGCTGCCGAAGACCTTGCGGTAGCGCGCGATTTCGGCCTCCGGTCCCATGGCTTTACGTTCGTTGTCGGAGAGCTTGACAGTTGGAATACCCTCCACGCTGGTGAGCTTGCAGACCAGGCTCAACGGCCCCAGCGTATCTTCTCCGCGCGGATGACAGCCTCGGAAGTCGTTCGTTAGCAGCGTGCCCCAGCCGGCGCTGAAGCGAATCCTTCCGGCGAAGTACTGATGCAGCCGCGCAATCTGCTCCACATCCAGCCCGTCGCTGGCAATCAACAGCTTCTTGCGCGGGTCGCGACCGCGCGAGCGCAGCCATGCGATGTATTCGTCGCCCGCGACCACCGGGTCCTTTGAGTCGATTCTCTGCCCTGTCCAGTCCGCCACCCAATCCGGCGCGTTTGCCAGAAATTGCGTGGTGCCGAAGGTATCCGGCAGCATGATGAGCAGGGCGCCGCCGTAGCTCTGCTGCCACAGCTCGAGCACACGATACTGCGACGCCAGCAGATCTTCATCCGTGCCCCGCGACGCGAGTGCCGCCATGGCCATCGGCAGCTCGTGGGCGTTGGTTCCAATGGCTTCAAGGTTGAGCTTGTAGGCGAGCGCGGTATTGGAAGTACCCGAGAACCGCTCATCCGGGTTGCCGTTCAGCGCGGTCTCCATCGCCTGCACGCAATACTCCTGCCATAGGAAGCTGTGGCGGCGGCGCGTGCCGAAGTCGGAGACGCGCAGTCCCGAGAGATTGTTGCCGCGCAGCAGCTCGATTTTGTCCCACAGCCTCGTCTTGGCTCGCGCATACAGCACGTCGAGCTCCAGCTCGCTCAGCTCGGCGAGGGCTGAGCGTGTCTTCAATTCGCTGACGATGGCGAGCGCGTAGACCTCCCACATGGTCACCGCGCTCCACAGGCCGCTGAACCGCAGCACCAGTTGGCCGTCGTGTTCGGAGACGCTGTATTCGCTGAGGCGAAAATCCTTCTCCAGCCACTCCAGGAAGGCCGGCTCGAAGATCCAGCGGGTGCCGTAGAACGTGTTGCCCGCCAGCCACACCAGTTCGCTGCGCCTGAACTTCAACTGCCGTACATGCTCCATCTGCTCGACGAGCGCTGCGGCGCCTACGCGCTCGGCCAAGCGCATGCGCACGGTGCGATTGATTACCTCGCTAGTGCAATGGACCTGCGGAAAATTCTTCCAGATGAACTGCAACATCAGCAGCTTGTAAAAGTCCGTGTCCAGCAGCGACCGCACAATGGGGTCCAGTTTCCAGTTGTGGTTATGCGCGCGCTCGGCGAAGTTTACGTTCATGGCTTAAGCCTACCAAGGTGTCGGCGAAAGCTGTCCGATACCCCGCGAAGTTGGCCGGTCGGGCTCAGGAACTAACTTCATCTTTTGTGACAAGTATGCTTGACATATGTGCGTCATGAATGTAATGTTTCCTTGTCACTATGGAAAGGACGCATTACATGTCTCAAAAGCGATCTCCCGCCGAGTCACGATACTTTCGCCGTCTGCTGGCGGCCACCGCGGCCTACCTGGTCACGCTTTTCCTTACCCTGCATGTGCTCCACCACGGTCGCACGCCGTTGCCGGTCGCGGTGGGATTGGCGCTGCTGCCGTCCCTCCCCATCGTCGCCATCATCTGGGTCAACGCGCTTTACCTTAAGGAGGAAAAAGACGAGTTCCAGCGCGAGCTTTTCATCCAGTCGCTGCTGTGGGGCGCCGGCGTGACGCTAGCCCTGACCTCCTTCTGGAGCTTCGTGCACCTGATGGCTCGATTCCCGCCTGTCGATGGCTTCCATGTCTTCGTCATCTTCTGGCTTACGGTCGGCATCTCGGCCTTCTTCCTGCGGCGTCACTATGGAGGCTCCGGTGAATAATCGACTCCGTGTCCTCCGCGCTGAACGTCAGTGGTCTCAGCAGGACCTCGCCGATCGCCTGGAAGTCTCCCGCCAGTCCGTCAACGCCATTGAAACCGGCAAGTACGATCCGTCGCTGCCGCTGGCGTTTCGGCTGGCGCGGCTGTTCGAGTTGCCGATCGAATCGATCTTCACAGACACGCCGTGAGCGGGCGCAGCGTGTGCGGGAAGCCATCCGCTCTTAGCGGGCTACGAGCGCTCCGAGATACCACTCCACCGTTTGTTGCAGACCGTAGCGGAAATCCGCCACGACCTTGTATCCGAAGGTCTGCTGGGCGAGGGAGATATCGGCGAGGGAGTGCTTGATATCGGCCGAGCGCTCCGGCTCGAAGTTGACCGAGCCCTCGTAGCCGAGCACGGATTTTATCTCCTCGTATGCGTCGAGCAGGGTGGTGCGGCGGCCCGTGGCAATGTTGAAGACCTTGCCCGCGACGGGAGCGCTGGTGCGGGCGGCCAGGAGGTTGGCGGAGACTACGTTGTCGATGTAAACGAAGTCTCGGCTGGTGGTGCCGTCGCCGAAGATCGTGGGGGTCTGGCCTTCGGACATCTGCGAGATGAACCGGGCGAGGACGCCGGAGTAGACGGAGGCGGGATCCTGGCGCGGCCCGAAGACGTTGAAGTAGCGGAGGGCGACAGTTTCCAGGCCGAAGGTTCGGGTGTAGCTGGCGAGGTAGTATTCGCCGGCGAGCTTCTGCACGGCGTAGGCGGAGATGGGCGCGGGCAGCATGGTTTCGCGCTTGGGCAGCTCCGGCCCATCGCCGTAGGCGGCGGCTGAAGCGGCATAGACGAGACGCTTGACTCCGGCCTTGCGCGCGGCTTCGAGCACCAGCAGGGTTCCGTCCAGGTTTGAGCGATTGGTGCCTACGGGATCGGCGACCGATGCGGCTACGGACGCGATGGCTGCCTCGTGAAAGACGTAGTCAACGCCGCGCGACGCGTGGTCGAGGGCGTCGCTGTCAAGGATATCGGCGTGGCGGAAATCGACACGCGAGCGGATGCCTTCGAGGTTTTCGAGCTTGCCCGAACTGAGGTTGTCGATGCCGCGCACGGTGGCGCCCTCGGCGATCAGGGCGCGCGCGAGGCTCGATCCCACGAAGCCGGCGACTCCGGTAATGAGAACGTTTGCCATTGTTTCTCCGTCGTAGGATACCCTACCCTGCGCGCGCGGGTGCGCATACTCCCCTAAGGATGTAGATAGAGGTTGATGTATCCGGCGTTCATCTGTTCGAGGGTGAACCGCGCCTTGTAGGCTGCGAGGGCGTGCTGGGAGAACTGCGCGCGGAGCTCGGCATCGCCGGCCATGCGGACGATCGCGTCGGCCATGGCAGCGGAATCGCCTACCGGGACCAGCAAGCCACAGCCGGCCATGCGGACCACCTCGGCACCGCCGTCCACATCGGTTACGATGGCGGGCACGCCGAGGCTCATGGCCTGGAGCAGCGACATGGGCAGGCCCTCAGTGAACGAGGACATGACGAAGGCGTCGGCCGCTGAGAAAAATTGCGCGGTATCCATGCGCTGGCCCCAGAAGCGCACCTGCCCGGTCACGCCGAGCTCGCGGGTTAGCTGCTCCCACTCAGCGCGAACGCGGCCGTCGCCGACGATCCAGAGTTTTAGCTCCGGCAGGCGCGGGAGCGCTAGAGCCACGGCGCGGATCAACATGCCGAGATCTTTTTCAGGAGCGAGACGCCCGATGAAGACCGCGGTGAATCCGGTCTTATCCAAGGTCTTGATCGACACGCGCTCGACGGGTGCGGTCCCGTTATAAACCAGCACGATTTTCTTCCTGCGCGCCAGCGGGGCTCCTCGCGCGTTGACGCAGGTGACCTCGGAGATGCCTGTGATGCAGTCGCAGAAGCGCGATGCGATGCTGAACTTGATCTCGACCGGCAGATTGTAGGGCAGCGGCTCCACGCGGTGCCGAGTCGCGATGACGGAGCGCACGCCAGCCAGCCGCGCGCTGAATGCGGCATGCAGCGTGGCTGCCGGATTGTGGCAGTGCACCGCGTCCGGCCGGAGCCGGCGGAAGTGCTTGAAGTACCGCCACATTGTTACCAGCGGGTGGGCCTCGCCGGGCACGAAGATGTCAAATCCCTCAGTCTGCAGCGCCTCTCCGATGATGCCGAGGTTGGAATAGGCGCATACGGAGACATCATGCCCCTGGGCCCTTTGGATCCTGCAGAGCTGCCCCACCAGCACCTCCGCCCCACCCATCTCCAAGCTGTAGATTGCATGAACGATCTTCATCCTGTCCCTAGAGGTAGCCTATAACGAGCGTCTTGTCGACTCCCCATTCCGGGCATGTGAGCGCACGCGCAAAGGTGAAATACTAACGGAGTATCTCTCACGCTTATCACTTTGAGTTATCCCCCGATGCACGCGCATAGAGGACGGTTGTGAAGTTTCCGAAGAACGCAAACCTCTGGTTTCCGGCGTACGTTCGCGGTCGTGCCAGATATCTCGTGAACGCCCGCCCGGCTAAACGCCTCTGGGTCGCCATCACGGACCACCACGAGCCGCACGGAAATACGACGCTCGATGTCGCGCATGCGCGTGTGGCAACGTGGCAAGAACGCTGGCCGGCGATCGCGGCGGCGGCACCGAAGGATGCGGAGGGCCGGGCACCCTGCTTTACCCTCTTCTATCCGCAGGAGGAGTACCAGCGCGACCTGTTGAACTCGCTAGCAGAGCTCTCGCGCACAGGCACTACCGACGTGGAAGTACATCTTCACCACTTCAATGACAACGCCGCGAGCTTCGCGGAGAAGCTGCGGACCTTCACCGCTCGGCTGCACGACGAGCACGGCTTGCTGCACCGGCACGATGGGCGGCTGGTGTTCGGCTTTATCCATGGGAACTGGGCGCTGGACAACTCGCACCCCGATGGAATCGGATGCGGGGTAACCGGCGAGCTCCAGATTTTGCGCGACCTCGGCTGCTATGCCGACTTCACGATGCCGTCGCTTCCCTCGCCGACGCAGTCACGGATTGTGAACAGCATCTACTGGACGACCGGAGACCCCATGCAACCTCGTGGCTTCGACCGCGGTATCGAGGCGACCGTGGGCGGCGGACGGCGAGGCGACCTGCTGATGATTACCGGACCTACAGGCGTACGCTATCGCGATCGCCTGATGCCGCGGCTTGAAACCGGAGAGCTCGCCGTGTACGACCCGCCGACGAAGTATCGCGTGAAGCGTTGGCTGGAACTCGCGCCGCGGATCGGGGACGACATTTTTCTGAAGCTATACGGTCACAGCGCGCGGGAGGATAATGCGGCCGCGCTGCTGGGAGCGGGGGATCAGCCCGGTACGCTTGCGCCGATGTTTCGATGGATCTACGAGGCCGCGCGGGAACAGGGGCTGGAGCTTCACTGGGCCAGCGCGTACAGGATGTTCTGCGCGGTGGACGGCCTGATCCAGCCGCATACGCAGACGAGCCAAGCCTTGGCCGAAGAGCTTGCATCATGAATGTTCTGCTGATCACTTATTCGTTCCCGCCCGCCGCGGGCGTTGGCGTTCTGCGAGCACTTAGCCTGGCGAAATATCTGCCGGAGAACGGCATTCATGTGGAGGTGCTGACCGCACGCAACGCCGCCTCGGTGGGCCGCGACGAGGGATTGAGTCGGCAGGTCCCCGTAAGCGTTGACGTTCATCGAACCTGGACTCTTGACCTGCCGTTCGGTCTGAGAAAAGCAATTAAGAAGGCCGTTACGCGATCTGGCGCGGGCGGTGAGCGAAGCTCCATTCCGAACGCCGTCGGCGCTTCGGGTGCGGCAGCAAAAGCGCCCAGGCCAAACCCGCTGAAGCTTCTTCTCGGCAACCTGCTTCTTCCCGATCCGCAGGTGGGGTGGCTGCCGTTTGCTGTGCGCGCGGCGAGACGGCTGATTGCGCATCGAGCCATCGATGTGGTGCTCGTGACGGTGCCGCCGTTTTCGAGCGTTCGCCTGGTAACCCGGCTGCGGCGCCGGTTCCCCGAGATGCCCATCGTGCTCGACTTTCGCGACGAGTGGCTCACCACGACGATCAATCTGGTGAGCTTCAACAATAACGAACGAGCGCGCGCGATTGCACATAAGGCGGAGAGCGAAGCCGTGCGCGACGCGAGTGCGGTGGTGTGCGTCACGGCGTCGGCGGTAGCGGAACTGCGCAAGCGCTATCCTTCAGAACCAGCGGCCAAGTTTCACTGCATTCCAAATGGATTCGATACAACCCTGCCCAGCGCGGAGAAACTCCCTGCGACACCGAAGCGGCTGCATGATGACCACGAGCGTGTGGTACTGACCTACATCGGATCCGTGTACGGATCGACCGATCCGACGCCGGTAGTAGAGGCCATTCTGCGTCTGCCGCCGGAGCTGCGCGAACGTCTGCGTCTTCGTTTCATCGGACATATTGAAACACCTGCCCTGCGAGAGACGCTGCTGCGCCTGGGCAGTACGATCGAACTGATCGGCTTCCTGCCGCAAGCGCAGGCGTTGAGCTATGTTCATAGCACAACTTACCTGCTGCTGGTTACTCACGACCCGATTAATGTGGCTGCGAAGCTGTACGACTATTTGAGTTCCGGGCGTCCCATTCTGGCCGCGGTTCACCCTACAGGCGATGTGCGGCGAACGCTCGATGAGACAGGTGCGGGTTGGTCCGCGGACATTGGCGACTCTGAGGAGCTAGAACGCCTGTTCACCGAGGCGGTGGAACGCCTGCCGCAGCTTGCGTCATCGTTCGCGCCGAAGCTGGATGTCATCGCAGGGTATAGCCGCAGGGCCCTTAGCGCGCGCTATGCTTCGCTGCTTGGCTCGCTGGCGGGTAAGTCGGCATGACTAAGATAGCTGTAGTTACGAGTTACTTTCCCACTTCGACTAATCCATGGGAAGGACGCTCTGCGTATGAGACTCTCCGGGTACTTTCGTCGCGCTGCGATGTGCGCGTCTTTTGCCCGGTGGCGACCTACCCTCGATTATTGAAGCCCGCGAGCCGGTCCGGGGCCGAGCCTGACCTTACCTGGAACCCGCCCGATGTAGCGGCGACTTACATTCCGTACCCGGTGTTGCCTGTCGTGTCTCGCCCTTTGAACGGTTTTATCATAGCTCGCCGGCTCTTGCCTTATGTGCGCCGTTTCGATCCAGACATCGTACTCAACTACATGGCTTATCCTGATGGCTACGCGGCCGTTCGTATCGCGCATGCGCTGCGGGTTCCGGCCGTGCTGACCGCAATCGGATCGGACCTCAATCGCATGAGCGACCCTCTGTGTGCCGCGCTCACGCGGTCCGCGCTGCGCCGCGCGGACTCCGTGATTACCGTCAGCAGAGACCTGGCAAATACGGCGAAGGCTCTTGGTGCTACTTCAGAAAAAATCACTCCAATCTTAAATGGATGCGACACGAGCGTCTTTCATCCGAAGGATCGCGCGGCTGCACGCCATGCACTTTCGCTTGACTTATCGTCCGAGATCGTGGTCTATGTAGGCCGTCTGGACACCAGGAAGGGTCTCGTAGAACTGATCCATGCGATTGCATTGCTGCGGGCCGAGCGCCCCGCGGTTGAGTGCTACATCATTGGCCGGGGACCGGACGAAGCTCTGCTGCGCCAAGCGGCGGCGGGACGAAACGCATCTTCGTACATCAGGTTCGTGCCACCCTGCTCCAGCGGCGAGATAGCGGCCTGGATGGCGGCTAGCAACTTGGTCGCGCTGCCGAGCTATCGCGAAGGGTGCCCCAACGTCATCATCGAAGCTCTTGCCGCGGGAAGGCCTGTCGTTGCCACGAACGTGGGCGGCATTCCGGAGTTGATGGACGAGAGTTGCGGCCGTCTGGTGTCGCCCCGGATCGTTCCGGAGCTTGTACAAGCCCTGAGAGAAGTCCTTGCAAAGGAGTGGAGCGCTACAGCAATCTCCTCCAAGCACAACCGAAACTGGGCAGACGTCGCCGAGGATGTCTACCGGGTTCTAAAGCAATGCAGCCTGGGAAGTGATTAGACAAATGGCCTCGACCGTAAGTAACTCCTCCGGGAAAATACTTCAGAACTCGCTGTGGTATGGTCTCGAGACGGTAATCGAGACGATAGTGTTTTTAGGCACAAGCATCGCGGTGGCGCGGTATCTGGGGCCGGAGAAGCTAGGCTACTTCAGCTATATCAATTTCTTTGTCATGATTCTTACGCGGACGAGCGGCACCGGACTATCTACCGCGACTCGCAAATACATGTCCGACTATATTGCGCTGGATCGCCTGGGCATGGCGCGTGCTGTCTATAACCTGGCGCATCGTTATCAGTTACTAGGCGCTGTACTAATCTCCATCGTGGGTTTAATCGGAATATATTTCTTCGGTGATCCGCCGTTCAGGCTTATGGCATCGATTCTGATGATCTCTATCGTCCCGGGTTTGATGTCATGGGTTCCCGCCCAGGCGAACCAGGCGTTTCAAGATGTCTCGAACAATACGCTCAGCGCATTTGGATACATTGCGTCTTACACGCTGGTTATCGTTCTGACGATTCACTTCAGGTGGGATCTCGTGGGAGTCGCGTCGGCGTCTCTAGTCGGAAGGACTGTTGAGGTTTTTCTGAGAACAATTCCACTCAACAATTCACTCCGCAAGCTACCGCTCGATAAGCTCGACGACGATGTGGTGAGCCGCATTCGTCGTTTTTGCATTCAGGCCGTGGGACTTCAGCTTCTTGAGTCGGTCGTTTGGGATCGGTCGGAGATGGTCTTCCTGCGCATTTTCTCCAGTCTGGAGCAGACCGCTTTTTATTCCGTAAGTTTTACTTTTGCAAACAATTTGTTGATGTTTCCGCGCGTCTTTGGCGGCTCCACTGGAATTACCCTGATGGTCGAGGCCGTCAGAGATCCACGGCGCGTTGACAGCATCGTGAAGAATGCCTGCCGGTACCTGCTCCTCATTGTGCTGCCGGTAAGCTTCGGGGCAGTTGCGATTACTCTACCTGCAATCGGCTTCGCCTATGGCCCGCGCTATCTCGGAGCTGTTCCGGCCATGATGATTGCCGCGGCGTTGACGGTCCCGCGCGCGTTTCAATGGGTGCCTGAAACACTGATGCGTACCGCCGATCGTCAAGACCGAATCCTGGTGTGGTATGCGCTGACGGGCGTGGTCAACATTACGCTGGACGCTGTGCTTATCCCGCGCTACGGAGCTGCCGGCGCGGCCTGGGGTAACGGGCTCTCGCAAGGATTCGGCGTGATTGCACTCTGGCTGCAGGCGCGGCGTTTCTACCACTTCAACTTTCCGGTTCTTTCAGCACTGCGGCTGGTTGTGGCGAGCTCGATCATGGCAGTGGCCGCATTCCTTCTCAGCCATAAAGTTCGGGGGCTAGGGGGGTTATTTCTTGCGGTTCTGATGGCTGTTCCCATCTACATCGTTCTCGTCAAGCTATTCAAGGGGTTGGAGGAATCGGACCGGCTACGCCTCAGCTTGATCGGCGCGCGTCTGCCCGGTGCGGCGCGCCGCGTGTATCTTGCAACCCTCGCGTTCGTCACCCCGGCAACCCCCTGAAGGTTGCGACTGCGTTCCACGCCAGGTTGCCTACTGCTTCAGAGCCACAGGGTCAACGCGAGCGGAATCCGCCAGCATCTGCCACCCGGATTCATCCACCACTTCAAAGTCTCCCGCGGTCAGCTTGCTGAGATTGTGAAGGTCGATGTCGCTCCAACGCTTATCCGGAACGCCGCTGAGATACATCGGGCTGCCATTATCGGCCAGAAACATTCCATAGCGCTTCAGCGCCGTTAAGATGACCTGGTTCGATTTTGAGTATTGCGAGATATCGAAGTCCGCTCGCAGCCTGAACCGCACGCCAAGAGGCGGCGTCTTCAGGTCCGTAATACCCGAGGCCCTGTGACGCGCCGGCCAGATGAACGCCCCTTGCGTGTGCGGGATCGTAAACCTGAGGGCGTGATTGATCTGTCCCGCCGCAACTTCCTCATATCTCGTCAGGCCTGGAAAGATCGGAAGCCCCGCGGCATCGGCCGAAGTCTTTCCCGATGCGCGCAAGGCATTGCCGGTCAGATCCATCTTGATGCCCGAACCTGCTTTCCACTCCCCCGTACCGGCCGGGTGCGCATCGAACAGCTCATAGAGCAGGCAGCGGCGCGGATCGATCAGGAGGACGTGGCGGTCTCCCGTGGAACCGGCGCCACCCTCGATTGGGGCATTCGCCGGTATGGGATAGTTCCCGAGATCACTGTCGTCGCGGTACTCGAATGTGATCGGGATCGACTGGGTTCCCGGAGGCACCTCGGAGAAAGGAATCCCGCTGTTCAGGTCGGATCCGAAATCGGGATGCAGCTTTTTCTCCGCGCCAATACTTTCAATGTAGGCATCCGACTTCTGATCTTTCGCTAGCTTGTCCACCGGCGTGTTCCAGACGTTGTCTCGTGGAAAGATGGGGCAAGCGCCCACTTTCGGGCCTTCCCCGCCGGCTCCGTTCGATTCCGCCTCGACGACCAGGTTGTGCTCTCCGAGTTCATAGGGTGGAAGACTTTTTGCAATCTTCGATGCCACCAGGAACGTGGTAAGCAGAAGCGGAATCGCGCCCCACACCGCTGCCATCCTGACGTTCATGTGTCTCTCCCCGGAAGCTCTGACGGGCTGAGTTTACCATGCACGGGCCCGGCTCTCACGGCTACCATGACGAGCCGCAATCATCATCATGTGCCGGAGTACGGAGCCTTCATGTAGCGCCGCGCGGTGTCAGCCTGAGACTGATCGCCACCAGGCGCGGCCGCCTTCTGATACTGGGCCCCGGCGTCCGCGCGCTGGTGAAGGAGGTCGAGCATCTCACCGGCGTTGAGCTGCGCCCGCCGGCGAAGCCAGTCGGAGTTGTTGGGCTGGCCGGCGGCTTCAAGGTAGTGTTTGGCTGCGTCGGCCACGTCGTTCTGGCCGCGCTCCGTATCGGCAAGTCCGAACCAAGCCATTTGCAACCGCGGATCGACGAAGTATCCGGGCTGCCGGGCGTCGGCGATCACCTGCTTGTAGATTGCGATCGCGCCCGGCCCGTCTCCCTTGTCCTTGGTCAGGTTTGCTTCTTCGAGACGGAAGAGATAGTCGTGAGGATACTGCTGCGCGAGCGCATGCTGCACGGCCAGGGCCTCCGCGTACCGTCCGTCGTGACGCAAGAAAAGTGAGAGCGAGGTGCGCGACTCGACGCTGGTCACGACTCCTTTCGCAGCAGAAATCCGCAGCAGATTGAGGCCTTTCTCCTTGTTTCCGCCCACCCCGGCGATGCCTACCACCATGCGCACCATGCGCGGCAGGCTGGCGACGGCGAACTGCTGGATGCCGACGGCCATATTCGCATCCGCGTAGTCCGGGTCGAGCTTCAGCACCGCTTCGGAGTCGCTGCGGGCGGAGAGGCCTTGCCGCGCCGCCGCGAAGTAAGAGTGGTCCGCGAGCGTGATGAAGGCAGCGTGAAGGCCTTTCGCGTAGCCCTTCGCGAAGAGCGCGTTCTTATCCTGCGCGTTAGCCTTCAGGCGTTGATCGGCAAGCGACGATACCTGTCCCGTCAGGTACTCGATGCGCTGGCGGGTGACGTCAGGGATGGCGACCCGGCGCTGGGTTGTAAGAAAGGAATCGTGAGCGTAGTAGGTGGTGTCGAGCAGGTCCTGGTGGTAGAGTTCGCGAAAGATGGTCACCATCAGGTCGAATGCGTAGGCGAGCGGCTCCTGCGGGTGAGCTTTGATCACCTGCTCGAAGCGCGCGATGGAGCCGTCATAGTCGAGATTGTAGAAGTGGGTATAGGCGTCGCGAACCGTGGGATCGAAGGCCAGGGGGTCGGCGTGAGGATTTGGCGAAGCCGGGTTTTGTGTCACGGCGGGGAGCGGCGCAGCGACTGAGACGGTGAAGACCGCCACGGTAAACATGAGCTGGTAGATACGGAATCCAAGTCTGTGCAATCGAGAGAACCTGTGTTCTTTGTGACTAAGGTGAATGGATTCAGTCATGCGGATGGCTACGAGTCCTGCCGAAAGTAATATGCGACCATTACCCCGTACACTATACGCGAGGTACACCTCCGTGCCGCACGTCGACGATCGCAAGCTGGAGTTGTCATGACACGCCTTGAGCTATTGCAACTGCTTCTGGGCCAGGCTCGAACGAACGGATTCGAGTTTCGCCGCTGGTATACCAGGCAGTTGTGTTTGCCATGGAGCAGTACCCAGGCGGCAACGGAGGTGCTGGCATCTGGACGCCAGTATTACGCTCTGCTGTTCTCGCATGAATTCGCGCAGAGCTTCTGGAAGGCCGGCGAGAAGATCACGTTCATGGTACCGAAGCAGACGTTTCTGCGGACAAAGCCCGATGGTTCCATTGGAACAGTGATGCGCAAGGGGTATACGCGGCGCAGCAGCCGGGAGGATGCCTGGAAATACCATCTGCGGGAGCTCGCGGTGGCGGAAGATCCGCTTCGCTATATGAGGCGGTACCTGCGTGTGGAGGAAGAGCTGGATGAGGATCGTTGAGACGTTCGGCAAATTGCATTCAGCGGGGCTGTAGATCAGGGCTGCGTCAGCGCACGCGCGGTCATAGCGAGTGCTCCTTGCGTATCGCCGCAATCTGTTTCAGATGATGGCGTCCGTGAACAAGATGAAATCGGCGCCACTGCCACATGGAGAGCGGGCCCAGAATCATGTGGGTGGCGGCGCGGTTGTTGCCGAAGAGCCGCTCGCCTTGCGCGGTCAACTCGTCGAGATGGATGATCGAGGCATGCACGCTTTCAGCAAGCTCATCGCCAGTCTGCAGGACCGCCGGGAGCGAGGGAGAGACCGCGGGAGGCGCCTCGCGTCCTGACGGAAAGCGGCCCAGGGTGATAAGAAAAAACTGCCAGGCTCGCTGCTTCATGGAGGGAGCGGCGCGGGTAGGCGTTCGCTTCTCCAGCCGCGTCTGTATGACCAGCGCGGTGGCCTGGTACGTTCTCAGCAGGTGGTCGACGATCTGCTGAATACTCCATTTTTCAGGGTGGGCGAGAGGCGTAGCCTGGGTTTGCGCGGCGGTCAGGCCGGCGAGCGTCGCCGTGGTTTCCGTGTCCAGGCGAGCGAGATCGTCATGCATACATCGACCTTAGCTCATTCAAAGCAATCATGTAAGACCACTCACAACGCGATGAGGTCTATTTTGTAACGAGCTGGTTCAGAGCCTTCAGCGCGGCCTTTGCCTTATCCCCGGAAGGCTCGAGCTTCAGGTAGGCGCCGTATTCGGCGATGGCCTCGTCATTTTTCTTCAGGCGCTGCGCGCTTTGGGCGAGAGCGAAGTGCGCTTCAGGATCGTCGGGAATGGTTTTTACAGCGTCTTTCGCGCGCAGGTAGGAAGCCAGGAAATCGCCTGTGGTGAAGTAGTAGTGCGAGACCTGGAGGTCTTCTTCCTCGCGATGATCGAGGTCTTCGACCTTCGGCAGGTGACGCCTTTGCGTCCGAGTCAGACCTGAACTGCCGGCATCTTTGAGCGGCGGCTGATCGGGGTCCGAAGTGTCGTCGGGCTTTGGGTCGGGGTTTGAGGACGAGGAACTCGACGAGGATGAAGACGCAGGGGACGGCTCGCCCGGGAAGGGGAACTTGTCAGCGGCGGAGGGGCTTCGAGCGGGCGCGGTTGGGCTGGATTGTTTTGCGTTGCCTGACACGTCTGCCGGCGTGTCTCCGGGGAACGGAAACTTCTCGGCGGTCGAGGGAGCGGTTGCAGGCGGCGTGGGCGGCGGCGTGCAGGGGTCTTTCTTGGTCGGGACGCAAGGCGCGGTCGTCAGCTTGGGGGGCGGGGGCTGATACTGAGCGCACGCAGGCGCGGCGGCAAGGATAGCAGCGGCCAGCACAGCGAACCGGCGCGAAAGTGCGGAGCGCCGGCGAAGTTTCGCGATCGAGTTTGTTATAGTCAGCACCATTGGTCAGGTTAGTTGATTGGACGGTGAGGATGACGGTTTGGTTGGGAGAAATGCCATGAAACAGTCGCTGATCGTGCGGTCGTCGGAGATTCACGCTGCGGGGTGTTATACGACCAGGGCCATCCGCAAGGGCCGGCGCATCTGCGAGTACGATGGCCCGCGCATGTCGAAGAAAGAAGCCGACAAGCGTTACGCAGACCGCTCTGTGACGTATCTGTTCGGATACGGCGAAGGCAACGGCGTCATCGATGGTTTTGGCGCGGCGATGTTCATGAATCACTGCTGCGAACCGAACTGCGAGACCGAAGAGGAAGACGAGCGCATCTTCGTTGTCGCGCTAAGAGACATCGCGGCCGGCGAGGAGTTGGTTTACGAGTACAACCTTTGGGATTCGGATGAAGCGACTCAGGACTGCTTCTGCGGAAAACCCAGGTGCCGCGGGACGATGTTTTCCCCAGCCGAGGTGGAGCGGCGGCAGAAGCTGGCACGGAAGCGGAAGTAGAATGGGGTAGGACGTTTCATCTTCTATGGGTTATCAGGTGCTCGCGAGGAAATACCGGCCGCAGCGGTTTGCGGATGTGGTGGGGCAGGACCATGTGACGGTCACGCTGATGAACGCGCTGGTGCAGAATCGCATAGCGCACGGATACATCTTCAGCGGGCATCGCGGCATCGGGAAGACGACGATCGCGCGCATTCTGGCCTGCGCCCTGAACTGCCGCAATGCAATCGGCAGCGCGGCGCGTCCGACTGCGGAGCCCTGCGAGGTGTGTGAGAGCTGCGTCGAGATTCGCGCCGGGAACTCGGTGGATGTGATCGAGATCGATGCGGCGACGAACCGCGGGATCGATGAGATTCGCGAGCTGCGGGATGCGGCGCGTTACCGGCCATCGCGTGACAAGTACAAGATTTATATCCTGGATGAGGCCCATCAGATTACGGATGCGGCGTTCAATGCGCTGCTGAAGACGCTGGAGGAGCCGCCCGATCATATCGTCTTCATGATGGCGACCACGCAGCCGGAGGATATTCCGCAGACGGTGCGGTCGCGCTGTCAGCACTTCAGTTTTCATGCGGTGAAGCTGGCCGATATTTTGGGGGAGTTGCGCGGCATCGCCGAGCACGAGGGAGTACAGGCGGATGAGGGCGCGCTGAACCTGCTGGCGGAGGCAGGCGACGGCTCAATGCGCGATGCGTTGAGCATCATGGACCAGGCGATCGCCAGCGCGCCGGTAATCGACGGCAAGGCGCGGCTGGATGCGGGGCAGATTCGCGAGCTGATGGGCACGGTGCCGAATGCCGTCTTCGAGCGCGTGATGCAGGCGGTGGACGCGAATCGCTCGGCCGAGGTGATGAGCATCGCCAACGAGTTGCTGGATGCCGGGAACTCGCCGGCGCAGTTGGCTCGGCAGGCAGTGCGCTACCTGCGAAGCTGCGTCATCGCGAAGATCGCGGGAGTGACCGCGGAGAGCGGCGACACCGAGCTGCTGCAGATCTCGCCCGAGGAACAGCGTCGCGCGGCCCGGACTGCCGCGCTGTTCAGCGAGGAAGAGCTGACGCGCTTTTTGCAGACGATGTTGCGGACCTTCGACGAGCTTGGCTATCGGCAGGAGCAGCGCTTCCACTTTGAGTTGGGGCTGCTGAAGCTGGTGCATCTGCGCAGGCTGCTGCCGGTTGAAGAGGTGCTGAGTTCGCTGGGAACAGTTCGACCGGCGGGTGCCGTCCCAAGGCCGGCCGTCGGGCCGGTTGGAGTTCCGAGGGTGGCGGCTGCAACTGTCAGCGCGCCCGCCAAGCCCGCGTTCTCGCCCTTTGAAGCGGATAAGAACCGGCGAAAGTTTGACGGGATTCAGGGCGGCACGAGCGTCGCTCCTGTCCCTGCTGTCGCTCCTCAAGCAGTGGCGCAGCCTGCGGTGCAGATGGGCGCGGCGGTGCGCGCGGCGGAACCGGTGAGCGTCCCGGCTGCTGCTCCCGTCGCGGTTCCACACCCCGTCGCCACGCCTGAGCCTGTACCCTCAGCGGATTCTGAGGGTGTGCGGAAGACGGTCGTCGACGCGTTGCGCGCGGCCAAGCTTGGCTCTGCTGCGGACGCGATGGAGGATGCGTCGTGGACCATCTCGCCGGCTGAGGCTCGGGTGCAGACGGCGCTTTCGGCGACCATGCTGCCCATGGTGATGAACGCCGAGGCGGAGAAGATCGCCAGGGCTGAGGTGCGACTGGCCGGTATGGCGAAGCTGACGCTGCTGCCCAGCGTGTCGGAGCCGGTCGAGTCCGCGAAGAAGCCGAGGGCGGCGAAATCGGGTTCGGCACAGGCGAAGGCAATGGAGCATCCGATGGTGCGGCAGGCGCAGCGGCTGTTCGACGCGGAGATACAGACGGTGATCGACCTGAGCGGCAAGGACTGATCGCCGGAAGCAAGGATGAGGAGCATTGGCATGAACTTTTCGGATCTGGGCAAGATGAAGGAGATGATGTCGCAGGCGAAGGTGATGCAGGAGCAGATGGAGCGCAAGCTCTCTGAGACTGTGGTCGAGGCACAGGCCGGCGGCGGCATGGTGACGGTTCGGATGAACGGCCGCAAGGAGGTGCTGCGGCTGAAGATCGAGCCGACCGCGATGGGGTCGAACGCGAGCGATCTGGAGCTGCTGGAGGACCTGATTACCGCGGCCGTGAACGACGCCGGACGCAAGGCCGACGAGGCTATGAAATCAAGCGTGGCGGGCATGATGGGCGGCCTGAATCTGCCGGGGTTGACGGATTGACGACGCGCTTTGCGGAGCCGATGTCGCGGTTGATCGAGGAGCTGCGCAAGCTGCCGGGGATCGGCACGAAGACGGCACAGCGGCTCGCATTTCATGTGCTGCGCTCACCTTCGGAAGACGCTGACTCACTGGCCGACGCGATCCGCGAGATCAAAAAGCATCTGCGGCTGTGCTCGGTCTGCAACAACATTACGGATGTCGATCCGTGCGGCTATTGCACCGGCGCGACGCGGAATCACCGGCTGGTCTGCGTCATCGAAGAGCCCACGAACATCGCCACGATCGAGAAAACTCGAAGCTACAACGGCGTCTACCATGTGCTGCATGGAACGCTTTCACCCATCGGTGGGGTGGGGCCGGAGCAGTTGCGGATCGCCAACCTGCTGACCCGGCTGGCAGAGGTCGATGAGGTCATCCTGGCAACCTCGCCCACGACCGAAGGCGAGGCTACGGCGGTTTACATCAGCGCCGAGCTGCACAAGGCGAAGAGCGCGGTGAAAGTGACTCGCATCGCTACCGGTGTGCCTGCCGGAAGCGACATCGAGTATGCCGACGAGGTGACGATGATGCGCGCGCTGGAGGGTCGGCGCGAGTTCTAGGTTGATGGTACAGTCTCCCTATGACGATCACTGTCGAGCTTCCGGACGATGTTGCGATGCATGAGAACCCAGGGCGGGAGGCGCTGGAGGCGCTCGCGATCGAGGGTTACCGCTCGGGCAAACTGACGCAGCGTCAGGCCGCGGCGATGCTCGACCTTTACTGGTTGGACTTTGAGGGGCTTTTGAAAGAACGTGGCGTCATGGAAGGCGCGTACAGCGAAGAGGATCTCAGACGTGATATTGAAACTGGAGATCGACTCCGAGCCTCTGGCCTCCTTCCATCGTGATTGTCGTCGCCGATACCTCTCCTTTGAATTACCTGCTGCAGATAGGACTAGTCGACCTGCTTCGATCGCTCTACGGAAGGGTATCGATACCAAATGCGGTCCTGATGGAAATGCATCATTCCAAGGCTCCCGCCGTCGTGCAAAACTGGGTACAAGCTCTTCCCGACTGGGTTGATGTTCAACACCCGACTCCTCTTTACATCAACGATCTGTTGGACCTTGACTTGGGCGAAAGGTCTGCGATTGAACTCGCCCTCACCCTGCAAGCCGATCGCATCCTCATCGATGAGCGACGAGGCGCCTTGGTGGGGGAAAAGCTTGGCCTGCTCGTAACGGGGACACTAGGTATTCTCCGGGACGCGCAGCAGGCTAAGTTGGTCAATGCTCTTCAAGCCTACGAGAGGCTTAAGACACTGACAAATTTTCGTGACAATAAGACTGTGGCTGATATCTTCCGCAAGTCGCTCATGGAGCTTCCCTGATGCGGAGGTTGCCCCCCGTCATCTGGTTGGGCTGGTCGATGTTGAGCAGGCTAAGAAGCGTGGGGCTTAGGTCGCGGAGGCTGCCGTCTTCGCGCAGGGTCACGTTCCTTTCACCCGAGACCAGGATGAAGGGGACGGGGTTGGTGGTGTGGGCGGTGTGTGGTCCGCCGGTGACGGGGTCGATG
>CAXTPN010000017.1:21161-26366 GCA_964246125.1 uncultured Acidobacteriaceae bacterium | reverse complement strand
GACCGAGGGAATTCTGCCGCTGAGTTCGTTTGGCGCGAATGAAAAGACAGTTGAGCCGGGCGACAGGTTTCGGGTGACGGTGAAGGGGCGCGACCTGGATGGCTACTATGAGCTGACACGGCAACGCACGGCGACGCCGAAGGACTATAGCTCGCTTGAAGAGGCGTTCGAGGCGAAGGGGACGGTGCTGGGTACGGTGACCGGCGTGGTGAAGGGTGGGCTGACGGTCGATATCGGGATGCGAGCGTTCATGCCTTCGTCGCGGACGGGGACGCGCGACGCGGCGGAGATGGAAAAGCTGGTTGGTCAGGAGATTCGCGTCCGGATCACGCAGCTCGATCTCGAGGGTGGGGAGTCAGGGCGGCCGGATGCAGTGGTGGATCGGCGGAGCGTGCTGGAGGAGGAGCCGCGGGCGGCGGCGGATGAGCGATTCTCAGAGTTGGCCGAGGGGCAGACGGTGCAGGGGACGGTGCGGTCGTTGACGGACTTTGGCGCGTTCGTGGATCTGCAGGGCGCGGATGCTCTGCTGCATATCTCCGACATGGCCTGGCACCGAGTGGGGAACCCGGCGGAGGTGGTGAGCGTTGGCGATGTGATTGAGGCGAAGGTGCTGAAGATCGATGCTACAGACCCCCTCAAGCGGCGGATTGCGATCGGGTTGAAGCAGTTGCAGCCGCATCCGTGGGATACAGTGCCGGAGCGGTTTCACCTGGGCGAAAAGGTCATGGGAACGGTGACGCGGGAGATGGATTTTGGCGCGTTCGTGGAGCTTGCGCCGGGAGTGGAAGGGCTGATCCACATTAGCGAGATGGCGTGGGGCAAGAAGGTACGAAAGCCTTCGGACATCGTGAAGGTGGGGGACCAGGTGGAGACCGTGATCCTGGGGATCGACCCGGAACAGAAGCGAATGGCACTGGGGCTGAAGCAGGCGCTGGGCGATCCGTGGGTAGAGGTGGTGAAGACGATTCATCCGGGCGCGGTGGTGGAGGGGCCAGTATCCCGGATCACGAAGTTCGGGGCGTTTGTGGAGTTGGCACCGGGCGTGGAAGGGCTGGTTCATATCTCGGAGATTACGGCGGAGAAGCGGCTGAATCATCCATCGGACGCGCTGCGGGTGGGCGAGGTGGTGAAGGCGGCGGTGCTGGAGATCGACCGCGAGAAGCGGCAGCTGAAGCTGTCGATTAAGCAGATGGTGCCGACCGGGCTGGACGAGTTTCTCGCGGAACATGCGGCAGGGGATACGGTGACGGGGCGCATCATCGATATCGACCACCTGTCGAATACGGCGCGGGTGGAGCTAGGCGAAGGGATTATCGCGCCTTGTTCGGTGCCTCCTCTTGATCCTACGGACGAGGGGCCGACGCCGCCTACGGAGGGCGCGCCGGTCGATCTTTCGCAGTTGGGGTCGCTGCTGGCGGCGAAGTGGAAGACGGATGTATCGGCGAAGGCTCCGGCGAAGGCGGCGGCGCATGCGGTCGAGAGCAAGACGCTGGCGGCGGGGCAGGTGAGGAGCTTCCGGCTGAAGGTGGTGGATGTGGAGGGGAAGAGGGTGGAGTTGGAGTTGGCGTAGAACAAGGCAAACTGCTCACCGCAGGTTCCTCCGCTTAAGCTGCGGAATGACAACCAATTTGTTTGGCGGAATGACAGCTCATCACTGTACGCACTTTGATAAATGAGGGACGCGCAGTTTCGTGAGCGCGATGTTTCAGCCGCGCTTGCAAGTTTTCGTCAACAAACGATGCGGTCACGGGATGAGGGCGCAGGTGGCGTCAAGCGGACTGTGAGGAGGCGAAACGATGATTTGTGTTGACATACGGCGCTTGTGGAGGAACAATTCCGCTCATACCACATAGTCAGCAGCAACAGATGTTGCGCTGCGGTGCCGGTGTTTCGGTTCTCCTGGAGGCATGAGATGAAGAGGTATCCACGGGCTTATGTGTGGTTCGCGGCAGCATTCTGGCTGTTGTTCAGCATGTCTTCTCCTCTTTTGAGCCAGATCGCCGGAACGGGAGCTATCTCGGGCACGGTGAAAGACCCTTCGGGCGCGGTGATTCCGGGTGCATCGATCAGGGCCAGAAACGTGGCGACGGGAGAGGTGCGCCAGGCGGTGTCGAGTTCCCGGGGTGAGTACACGGTTCAACTGCTGGAGCCCGGGCGCTATGAAGTGATCGCCAACAAGGGGGGATTCGGGACGCTCACGTTGACGGACATCGTCGTGAACGTGACGGAGGTGACTACGGCTGACGCGCAGCTTACCGTAGGGGCAACGCAAGAGACCGTCAGCGTGCAGGGTACGGGGCAGTTGTTGCAGACGGAGTCGAGTACGCTGGGCCAGGTTGTAACGAGCGAGATGATTGCAAATCTTCCGCTGGTCAGCCGCAATTACACGCAGATCATCAACCTATCGCCGGGAGTAGCCGCCGATGTGACGAATGGCGGCGCGCTGGGACGCGGGGGCGGAGGCACTGGAAACAATTCTGTCGTGGCCGCCGGCACCACGTTCGCGGACAACAATTTCCAGATGGACGGGGTGGAGATCAACGACCTGCAGGGGAGCGGCGGCTTCAGCGGCGGAGTGGCGATTCCGAATCCGGATATGATTCAGGAGTTCCGGGTTCAGACCAGCCAGTACGATGCGTCCTACGGGCGCAATGCGGGTGCGAACGTGAACATCGTGACGAAGACCGGGAGCAACAGTTTTCATGGGTCGCTGTGGGAGTTCTTCCGTAACGAAGATATGAACGCGAACGACTTTTTCTTCAAGCGTCAAGGACAGCCGCGGCCCGTTCTGCGGCAGAATCAGCCGGGGCTCACCCTGGGCGGCCCCGTGAAGAGGGACAAGGTCTTTCTATTTGTTTCGTATCAATCCACCCGCCAGCAGAATGGGGTTTCGAGCACTTGTTCCACCTCGTTCAACACGCCGCCGCTGACGAACGATCGCTCCGCGGCGGCGCTTGGGGCGCTCTTCGCGGGCCAGCCTACGTTTACGCAGCAATTGGGGATTCCGGGTGGGGCGACGGTGTTGGCCAACGGCTCAAACATCAGCCCGCAGGCGCTGGCGTTGTTCAACCTGAAGCTGGCGAACGGGCAGTATCTGATTCCTACACCACAGCGGATCAATACCGCGCTGCCGTTTGCAAGTCAAGGCTCGACGGTGTTGAGCAGCGCATGCAAGTTCAACGAAGACCAGTTCATGACCAACGGGGACTGGAACCAGTCAGCGTCGAACCAATGGCAGGCACGTTTCTTCTTTGCCAATAGCCAGCAGCGCGTAACCTTTCCCGCGGCGAATCTGGGCGGACCGACCGCACCAGGCTTTCCTCAGGACGCCCCGAACCACTTTCGCAACTTCTCTCTGATCAACAATCACATCTTCACGCCCAATCTGCTGAACCAGGCAGAGGCCGGGTATCACCGCACATGGGTGGATACGAATCAGAATGAGGTTTTTACCTACTCGCAGATTGGATCCCAGGTTCCATCCTATGTCGACAACCTGCCTGAGATTTCGGTGCTGGGCGGCCCAACGCTGGGCGGCAACGGGCAGGACGTTCTGATTGCACAGAACACGTTTGTGTACCAAGACACGCTTTCGTGGACGCACGGCAAGCACTCGTTCCGGTTCGGGGGCGCGGCTACGCGAGCGCAAACCAACATTTCGAGCTTTCGCTACTTAGGGGGACTTCTATTTGGGACGTATTCGGATTTTCTGCTAGGGGAGAGCGCCGCTCAAAACGGCACTCCGTTCAGCAATATCTATCTCTCGATCGATATTCCGGGACAACTTGGCAGAGGATTCCGCCAACTCAATACGAGCGCGTATGCGCAGGACGACTACAAGGTCGCGAAGGCCCTGACGCTGAACCTGGGATTCCGGTTCGAGCGGGTAGGCGGCATCTCCGACGCGCTGGGCAGGACGGGAAACTTCGATACATCGCAGGCCAACCCCAATCCACCCTCGACGGGAACGCTGCAGGGCTTCGTTGTGGGTTCCAACTTTCAAGGAACGCTTCCCACAGGCGTGACTCGATCACCGAGCAAGCTGGGCATCGAAGGCATCGGTCAGAACACGATCAACCCGAGAGTCGGTTTCGCGTGGCAGCTGCCGGACGCGGGCAGGGTGGTGCTGCGCGCCGGGTATGGGGTTTACCATACGACGCCGACAGGTCAGCCGAACTTGCAGTTATTGACCAATCCACCGTTCGGCGAGGTTCGCCAACCCACAGGAGCAACGAACGCGAACGCTACCTTTGCGAATCCGATCGCCCCCCTGCCCGGCACCTTTCCGCAGTTTGTAACGTACTCGCCAATGACATCGCTTGGTTTGACCACCTATGCACAGAACTTCCGTCCGGCGGTGATTCAGCACTATGACTTGGGAACACAGACGAAGCTGGCGGCGCGTACCGTGCTGGAGGTTGGGTTTCTAGGAACACGCGGGAATCACCTGATCGTGGTGCGGGCTCCGAATCAGGCGCTACTTGCCAGCACGGGAGCGCCTATCCGCGGTCAAACCACCAACACGGCGGCGAACTACGCTCTGCGCGTGCCGATTCAAGGGTTGTCTACCACTGGCTTCACACAGATACAGTCCACGGCCAACTCCTGGTATAACGCACTGCTGGTGAACTTCACGCAGCAGTTCAAAGACGGCTCGCAGGTTCAGGTCGCTTACACCTGGTCGCGCAACCTAGCGGACGCCTTGACTACCTCGACCGGCGGAAACGGAGGAACTATCCTTGGTGACCAAAACAATCCACGTTCGAACTATGGACCGGACTACTTTAGCCGGCCAAACCGGCTGATCGCCAACTTCGTCTATCGGGTTCCGACGCCATTCAAGCCGAACTCTTTTGCGGGCGAAGCGCTGTCGAACTGGAGACTCTCCGGCGTCGTCACGATTCAGGCGGGACACTTCCTTTATGTGAGAAATACGAATGCGCAGAGTGTCTATGGACGGACGAGCGCGGACGGAGACTTTGCCGAACTCTCGCCAAGCTGCACGAACTCTCAGGTGTTGACGCGGGGAAGCGTGACTTCAAAGCTAACGAGCTACTTCAACAAGGGTTGCTTTACTAAGTATCCGGTGGTTGGGGACGACGGAAAGGCGACCGGGTTCGGCAACACGCGACCGGGTATCGTGCGAGGTCCCGCGCAGAACAATCTTGATCTGGCGTTCGGGAAGACGTTTCCATTTTCGCTGCG
>CAXTPN010000017.1:5162-21151 GCA_964246125.1 uncultured Acidobacteriaceae bacterium | reverse complement strand
ATGAGCACGCCAACGTGGACTTTCGCGCGGAATCCTTCAACACGCTGAACACGCCGCAATTCGGCGATCCGGTGTTGAACCAGGATGCGTCGAACTTTGGCGTGATTAACACGACGGTCGTCAGCCCGAGAATTCTTCAACTGGCGTTGAAGGTGAGTTTTTGAGGGAGTTCGATCTTGCTCGCGGACATCAGGCGACGGTGGCGATCATGGCTGCGAGGAGCGCTGTCCTTGGCAGTAGGTGTTCGATGAAGATGAACTCATGAGCGGCGTGGGCGCCCTCACCGACGGCACCCATGCCGTCGAGTGTCGGAACGCCTAGAGCGGCGGTGAAGTTGCCATCGGAGCCTCCGCCGGTGGCCGCCTCATCAAGAACGAAACCGAGGTCACGGGCTAGCTTGCGGGCCTGCTTGAAGAGGGCGATGGTGCCGGATTTGCGCTCCATGGGCGGACGATTGATGCCTCCGGTGACAGCAAGGGTGCATTCGGGGTCGGAGACTTTGAGGTTACGGAAGAGTCGCTCTACATAGAGCGCATCGGATGTCTTTGCGATGCGCACGTCTACTTCCGCATGCGCCTCCGCAGCGACGACATTGGAGCGCGTTCCGCCTGCGATGACGCCGCAGTTTACCGTGAGTTTACGCTTGAGACTAGTGAAGGCGGAGATGGCCTGGATCAGCTTTGCGAGTTCCAGGTTGGCAGAGTGCCCGCGCTCGAAGTCGACGCCGCTGTGCGCCGCCACGCCGGTGACGCTCACACGGTATTGGCCTACGCCCTTGCGGGCGGTCTTGTAGGCGAGGCCCTGGGCAGGCTCGAGGACGAAGACGGCGGCGGACTCAAGCGCCAGGCGTTCGGTGATTGGGCGCGAGACCGGGCTGCCAATCTCCTCGTCGCTGTTGAGCAGCAAGGTTACGGGGCGCGAGAGCTTCAAATCGCTCAGGACATGGAGGGCGGTGAGGGCCATGATGACACCGGCTTTCATGTCGAGCACTCCCGGTCCCCAGAGACGACCCTCGACTTCACGCCAAGGCATGGTTTTGAGGGTTCCTTTGGGCCAGACGGTATCAAGGTGAGCGAGCAGGAGAATGGGCTTGCGGGCCGAGTGGCTGGGGCCGAAACGGAGTTCGCCGATGTCACCGAAGCCTGGATGGCGGTGGCGTTGCATGCGCAGAGTAAGTGGGGCGCTCCAGGTTTCCACTAAGTCGAGGGCTGCATTGATTCCTGAGGGATCATCACTGGGAGATTCCTGTTGGACTAATCTCTGGAGAGATTTACATAACCAAGAGAGATGTTTCTCGGTCTGACGGAGGTAGGGTGGGTTGTCCATAGAAGATTGCAGTGTAGAGCGTGACGTTGGGTTTGCCGAAGCTATGCGCGCATCGCAGCAGCACTCGCGCCAGTCGCGACTATGCTTTCGTCTCTCCAGACTTCCTCAAGAATCGTGATGCTGGAAATATATGAGGTGTCGATCTCGTAGCCAAGTCCGGGGCTGGTGGGAATGGGGATGGTTCCGTTCGGAGCGACAGTGACTTCAGGCGCGATGAGATCGTGTGTCCAATATCGCTTGCTGGCAGAGACGTCGCCCGGCAGAACGAAGCCGGGGAGCGAAGACATTGCGATGTTATGAGCGCGTCCGATGCCTGATTCAAGCATGCCTCCGCACCATACGGGCACGTTGTTTTCGCGGCAGTATTGTTGGATAGAGCGAGCCTCGCTGTGGCCGGAGACGCGGCCTAGCTTGATATTGATCACGCGGCAGGCGCCCAGTTCCACAGCGGCCTGAGCATCGCGGAGGCTGTGAATGCACTCGTCTAAGCAGATGGCGGTTTTGAGCTGCTTCTGAAGCGCCACATGCTGATAGATTTCATTCCATGCGAGCGGCTGTTCGATGTAGTCGAGCGCGAACTCATCCAACCGGCGCAGCGTAGGCATGTCCGCAAGCGTGTAGGCGGAGTTTGCGTCGACCGTGAGATGGATGTCTGGGAATCGGCGTCGAACAGCGGAGACGATCTCCACGTCGCTGCCCGGCTTTATCTTTAGTTTGATGCGGCGATAGCCGGCGGCTAGTTCGATTTCTATGCGATCGAGCAGGCTAGATGTTTCGCGATGAATGCCGAGGGAGACGCCGCTCTCGATGGAGGCGAGCGTGCCTCCGAGCAAGTGGCTTAGCGGAACCCCTCGATGCAAGGATTCCGCGTGCCATGCGGCGTTCTCAATGCCTGCTTTTGCCATCTCGTGGCCGCGAACGGGCGGGTGGTGACCTCTCCCCAGCCGATGCCTTGATCGGTAATCAATTCGAGCAGGAGGATGCGCCGGTCCTGCGAGACTCCAAAGCTGGTTTCAAACGGCGCGACGAGCCGCATCGCGATCTCGCGCGCGTGAATAGCCTCAATCTTCATAGCAACTCCAATGTATAGAAATCCCGTTCCTTGCTGGATGTAAAACCGGTAACAACGTAGCCCTGGGCCAGACGCGTCTGAAATGCTTCGCGGATGCGGGCCTGCTGCCCCGCATCGGAGCGGCGCTGTTGAGTTGGCAACTCGATCTGGATTCCTTTGCCTTCAGGCTCATACTTGCATCCTGCGAGAGTAGCAGCAACTCTAGGGCTTTCGAGTTCCCATTCGATCAGAAGGCGATCGGTGGGCAGTCCGCCGTGCAACGGACTGCTGGTGACGCCGTAGAAGTCCGGGATATAGGTGCGGGCGATGCCGCCCAGGGCGATGAGATTGAAGTAGGCATTGCGCGGCTGGAGCGGATCAAAGGTCCACTGCAGGATTTTGACGCCCCGGCTGAGGGAGACTTCGCGTTGGGCCAGTTTCAGACTGCGGCCTACGCCCTTGTTCTGATACCCGGGGAGCACGCCCACGCGATGAGAGTGCATTCGCGCGGCATCCGGAGTGTGGAACGACAGAGCGAAGCCGACCAGCTTTTCTCTATCGAAGGCCCCAAGAACATGGCCTACATAGCGGCTGGCAATCACCAGGATTGCGCGAGAATCGACATCGGCATCCCCATAGCCCCAAACATCACGTTGCAGATCCACGGCCGCAGTCAACTCTTCAAACCGGGTTAGAGGTCGTATCTGCATGCCGCCGCTCAATCAAACCTCCATCGGAAATTTTATCGTTAGAGCAGAACGGCGTTCACTCATCTGGAACAAATGTTGCAGACGGAGGATAGTGAGACTGTCCTTCGATACTCTAGGAAACCAAGGGAGCGGTGTCAACCTGTTTCTAAAAAGGCACTGAGGAAGCTGGCCTGCCTAATAGCGCATAACAACAGAATGAAGTTTGACGGCAAATTATTCTGTTGACAGCAGAAGTCGGCGCATGGAGACTAGCCGCACGGAGCAGCACAGTGAAACGAATGTTGGCGTTGGAGAACTCATGAACAGGGTAAGAGACCGCAGGTTGCCGTATGGAACTGCACCAGAGAGAGGGACGCGCCTGTGTACGTTTGCCGGATTGATTCTGGGGGCAGTGGCGAATCTATCCGGCCAGTCTTTTACGCTGGAGCAGGTGCTGGATACGCCATTCCCATCGGAGCTGACGGTCGCGGACCATGGCTCAACCATCGCCTGGCTGTTTACAGAACGTGGAGAGCGGAACGTCTGGGTGGCGGCGGGGCCGGAGTTTGTTCCGCGCCAGGTGACTCACTACCACGGAGACAACGGTCAGGCGATTGCGGCGGTGCGCCTGACGCCGGATGGAAAGACGGTTCTGTTCGCACGAGGGAGTGAGGTGAACGCGGCGGGCCGGGCTGCCAACCCGACGAGTGATGCGCAACAGCCGTTGCAGCAGGTGTGGGCGGTGCCGGCAAGCGGCGGCGAGCCGAAGCTGGTGGGAGAGATGGGGTGCGCGACGGAAGGGTGCGAGGATGTGGCGATCTCTCCGGATGGGCGATACGCGGTGTGGGCAGCCAAGCATCAGCTCTGGATCAGCGACCTATCGAATACTTCCAGCCAGAGTAAAGCCACGATGCTGACGGACGAGCGTGGGGAGCCGTCCTCGCCTGTGTGGTCGCCGGATAGCAGCAAGGTCGCTTACCGGCTGGCGCGTGGAGATCACGCCTTCATTGTTGTCGCTGCTGTTAACAGGGGAAAGCTGGCGACGATCAGCTATGTTGCGCCTTCTGTCGATATGGATATGCAGCCGCGGTGGTCTCCCGACGGACAGCATCTGGCGTTTCTGAGAGTTCCCGGGACGATGAACAAGCGTCCGATGATTCCGCAGAGGCCTACGCTGTGGAGTATCTGGGTAGCCGATGCGGGGACTCTACAGGCACACCAGGTTTGGCACAGCGGCAGCGGACCTCGCGATTCGTTGCCGATTTTCGCCGCGACGTCGTTCTTGTATGCCGCAGGCAATCGCATCGTGTTCGACTCCGAGCAGGACGGCTGGGGACACCTCTACTCCGTGGACGCCGGAGGAGGTGGCGAGCCGACGTTGCTTACGCCGGGGAACTTCGAGATTGAAGACGTTTCGTTGAGCACGGATAAGCGCAGCATTGTTTACTCGTCGAACCAGGATGACATCGACCGGCGGCACCTGTGGAGGGTGGATGTGGGAGGTGGCCCGGCGCGACCGCTTACTCGCGGCGCAAGCATTGAGTGGACTCCGATGCAAACGGGCGATGGTTCTACCGTAGTATGCCTCGGCTCGGGAGCAACGACTCCAGCGATGGTCTATCGCGTCACGGAGGGCAAGCGTGTCTTACTAACCGCAGCTCAGATGCCGAGGGACTTTCCGGAGAAGCAACTGGTCGAACCGAAGCAAGTCACCTTTCAGAGCGAAGACGGGCTGACAGTTCATGGGCAGTTGTTTGCGCCCAAAGGTCAGGCGCAGGGTGGTCCGGCGCTGATCTATGTGCATGGCGGACCTTCGCGACAGATGCTTCTGGGCTTTCATTATCTGGACTACTACCACTACGCCTATGCCATGAATCAGTATCTGGCTAGCCGAGGCTTCACAGTGCTTTCCGTCAATTATCGACTGGGTGTGATGTATGGGCATGATTTCAGGGAGGCTAAGAATGGAGGATGGAAAGGCTCTTCGGAGTACCGCGACGTTCTGGCGGGAGCTCGCTACCTGCAAAGTCTGCCCACGGTGGATCCTAAACGGATCGGCATATGGGGTGGATCGTATGGCGGACTGCTGACAGCTCTGGCCCTGGCACGGAACTCCGATATGTTCGCCGCGGGAGTGGACTATCATGGCGTACACGACTGGAGCATGCTGCTGACGCAAGGGCGGGGCGATGCCAGCGCTCCGGATTACCAGGAGGCGCTGAAGCTGGCGTGGGAGTCGTCGCCGGAGTCCTCGATGGACCGGTGGAAGTCGCCGGTGCTGTTGATCCATGGGGACGATGATCGTAACGTGCCCTTCAACCAGACGGTAGATGTGGTGCAGCGACTGCGCGAGTATCACGTTCCGTTTGAGCAGATTGTTTATCCCGATGAGATTCATGACTTTCTGCTGTACCGGCACTTCATCGACGGCTATAACGCGACTGCGGCATTTTTCATAAAGCATCTTGGGCCGGTGGCATCGGGAGACAGGCCCTGAAGACCATGCCCGATCCGTTGGTTGGCGGAGAGCCTGCACCCCTGCACGCACAGGCTAGCCTGGCGCGGGAGCTTACGGCCGGTGACGGGTTTGCGATCGTAGCGGGTTCCGTTATTGGGTCAGGTATCTTTCTGGTTCCCGGAACGATCGCGCTGCATCTGCGGTCGTTGCCAAGCGTGATGGCGGTGTGGGTGGTTGGAGGCTTGCTGAGCCTGTTTGGCGCGCTGTCGCTGGCTGAGTTGGGCTCAATGTTTCCCGGAGCAGGCGGCCTGTACGTCTACCTGCGAGAGGCCTACGGGAGAGCCGTTGCTTTCCTTTATGGATGGGGATTGCTGGTGATGATTCAGACGGGAAGCATCGCTACACTTGCGGCGGGCTTCGCACTCTATCTTTCACAGTTCGTGCGGGTGTCAGCATTAGAGATGAAGCTGCTTGCGGCGGGGTCGGTGGTGGCGCTAACGGCTGTAAATCTGTTGAGCCTGCGGCATGCAAAGCGTGTTCAAAACATTGGTACCGCGGCAAAGTTTCTAGGTTTGGCCGTGCTCGTCCTTTTTCTATTCTGGCGCGGCCAGCCCGCGCTGCTGTTGAAAAATTGGGAGCTTCATGCGCCTTTCGAGATACTGGGGTTTGGAGTTGCTCTGATCGCGGTGCTTTGGGCCTACGAGGGCTGGCATGTGGTCTCGTTTACTGCCGCTGAGTTTCGCAACCCACAACGAGATCTGCCGCGGAGTCTGGTTTGGGGAACGGCAACCGTGGCGGGCGTGTATCTGATCGTAAATCTTGCCTACTATGCGGTGCTGCCGGCGAGCGCGGTTGCGGGCGCGCCCAGCGCCGCAGCCTCCGCCGTGCAGCATGTTCAGCAGGCCGGAATGCTTCGATTCGTCTCCTGCCTGATTGTCGCTTCTATCGTGGTCGCGATGAACGGCATGATTTTGACGGGACCACGCGTCTACTATGCCATGGCCAGGGATGGCATCTTCTTCCGCACGCTGGGTAAGACTAATTCGCGTCAGGTGCCGGTGCCAGCCATCGTAGTGCAAGGAATCTGGGCTGCCGTGCTGACACTCGCCGGGAATTTTGAGCAATTGTTTACCTGGGTGGTCTTTACAGCGTGGATCTTCTACGGACTAGCGGTGGGTGGAGTGATTGTTCTGCGGATCAGGAGGCCGGAGCAGACGCGTCCTTTCCTGATCCCGGCCTATCCGATCTTGACGCTGTTATTTGTCGCCGCGGCGGCTGTGATCGTATGCAGCACAATTGTGAGCGCTCCAGTGCATGCCGCGATCGGGTCCGGAGCGATCCTTTTGGGTCTGCCGGTGTACCTTGTGTATCGCACTCGACCCGCATCCGGGCCGGCCCTTGCGGTGGCGACCAAGATCGATCCGTGAGCCATGCTCGCCGCCCTCGCCGGTTGACAGAGCGATGTGTTTAGGCCGATGCTGCGTCAGTATGCCCAAAACTCTCGGCAAAGCAACTTCTCCTTCGCATATTCCCGTAAAGATCAGAATGGAGGAACTCACACCACGGCGAAGAGAACTGATCCGACCTGTGATTGAGAATCCGCGCGGATTTGTGCTGTTGAGCGTGCGAGCGGCGGCCGCGCGGCTGAACACCGATCCAGCCACGATGGTGCGGGTTGTACAGCGAATGGGCTTTGAAAATTATCGTGCCTTTCAGAATCATTTGCATGATCTTTCGATTGCGAATGCAACGTCGCTCGACGGTTTGGAGCAAAATGCCAAACCAAATATTCCTGCATATCTTGATGCCATGATCCAGCAGGATGTAAGAAACCTGAACGCGGTACGAGCTACTTTAGATGTACAGCGGCTCGCCGCAGTGGCGAAGCGGATTCACTCCGCGAAGCGCATTCTGCTACTGGGCGGCGACCTGGCGCAGAACCTGGTACACCACATCGAGCATCATCTCGCGATCATCGGATTGCCTGTTTTTGTGGCCACTACCACGGGCCGAAGCGTGCATGTGACACGCTCGATCGGGAAGGGCGACCTGGTGATTGCGATCAGCTTTCGGAGAGGCCTGCGCCAGACGGTGGAGGGAATGCAGCGCGCCCGCAGCAATGGCGCTTATACGATCGGGATTACGGGCACACACGTTTCGCCAATTGCACGCTTTGCCCACGAGTACTTCGTCGCGCCCGTGGAGAGCGACTCGTTCATTGACTCTTATGTGGCGCCGATGGCCCTTGCAAACACGATGCTGGTGGCCTGCGCGAACTACAACCGTGAGACGAGTTTGGCGTTCCTTCGGGAGGCTTCGGAGGAGCAGCGCAGCGGGTTCCGTTGGTTCGAGTCCGACTAGATTTATGTGAACGCAGATAGCGGCCCGTTATGCCGGGACCGGCTCCAGCGGTCGCTGTTGCATCCTGTATGCGCTACTTAACGGATGTCTGAGCACAAGATAGATTGCGGTGATGGAGATCGTTGCGGCCAAGCCGAATCCAAATTCCGTGGTGAAATATAGGGCCTTGCTTTCAGGCCTGGTGAGTTGATCGAAAACCGCTTGGATGAATAGATTGTGGCTGGCATGCAACATGGCGCAAGGCCACAGACTGCGGGATCGCAGGCGCAGCCAGCCCAAGAGGAACGCGGTGGCGATTACCATAATAGTGAAGCAACTCAGGGCGTAGATCTTTGGAGTTCCGGAGTTATAGTCTGCAAGCAGCAATGCAGGATAATGCCACACGGCCCAGATGCAGCCGCTGATCAAGCAGCCGATAGAAAAGCCGAACCGTCCGGTGAGGCGTGGAAGCAGGAATCCGCGCCAGCCGATCTCTTCGCCAAGTGCGGACGCCATGCTGCGGATTATTCCGAAGGATGCATCGACCAGAACAACGAGCAGCACCGCTACGCCTGTTGAGCCGGTGATGGAGTAGGATTTCGAAGCGGCGGCGGCAAACTGGCCTATGCCCAGCGAGTGCGGTACAAACAACCAGCAGGCGGCATACACGGGCGTGGCGTAGAGAATCGGGAGTAAATACGCCAGCATCTCATAACGGGCCGGACGCCAATTCCAACCGAGACTGGCGAGATCGATCTTAAGCAGGCGGCATGTCGTGATAGCCGCGAGCGCAGGCATCCACATAAGAACGCCCGTTACGAGGCCTCCACCAACGCCCAGATGGTGCGCGTGGATGATGAGTGAGTAGGGTGCGCTGCTGAAGAGAACAACCAGCAAGAGGAACGTGAGCAAGGGGCGAAGATCGTCTCTCATGCGAGAGATATTACCCTCTGGCAACAGATGTTGCACGGTCTTTCAACGCTGTAGACGGAAATGGAGAACGTGTCCTCTGAAAATACCCGCTTGACAGCGTGGCTGTATCAGCAGAAACTGTCGCCATCCTGTTCTGCATGAAACGTATGTTGCGTTGACCCAGACAGGAGCTGCTGCGGAGTCGTAGGGGAGATTGTCACTTGATCATACAACGGGTTTTACCTTCATATTCCAGAGTTGCGGCGTTTGCAGGGGTGCTTACGTTGAGTGGCCAGATGCAGTGTCAGGTTCCCCGCCAAAACCCCCTCTCTCCTGCGGCACAGCCCAGTCCCGCAGCGCCAGCGCCACAGGTCGCGGCATCGCAACAGCCTTTGACGGCTGCGGATTTGGACGCGTTTCTAGATGGCATCGTACCTTCTCAGTTAAAACGAGAGAACATCGCAGGTGCGGTGGTGCTCGTGATGAAGGATGGAAAGGTTGTTTACCAGAAGGGATACGGCTATGCGGATGTGAGTAAGAAGATTCCGGTTACACCTGACGGAACCCTCTTCAGGCCTGGATCGATCTCTAAACTATTCACCTGGACAGCCGTGATGCAGCAGGTGCAAGCGGGCAAGATCGATCTGCATGCAGATGTAAACCAATATTTGGATTTCAAGATTCCCGCAGCCTATCCGCAGCCGATCACGATGTGGAACTTGATGACCCACACTGCTGGTTTTGAAGAGGCGATCAAGGATCTTATTTCCAAAGGCGACAGGAACCCGTTTTCGCTTCACGACTATCTCGTTAGCCATATGCCGGAACGGGTTTATCCGCCAGGCACGATACCGGCTTATTCGAACTATGGCGCCACTCTCGCCGGGTATATTGTGCAACGCGTCTCAGGGATGCCCTTCGATGATTATGTGGAAAAGAACATCTTTACTCCTCTTGAGATGACACATACTACGTTCCGCCAGCCCGTGAGTGACGCTCTACGCCCCATGAACTCGGCTGGATATGCGTTGGGTAGCGGGCCGGCCAAGCCGTTCGAAATCGTAGCCGCGGAACCGGCGGGAAGTGCTACGACCTCTGCGGCCGACATCGCTCATTTCATGTTGGCCCAACTGCAGGGAGGCGAGTATAACGGCACGAGCATTCTAAGCCCCAGCACCACTGCGTTAATGCACTCTCCGCAGTTCGCGGCCGATCCGACCTTACCGCACATGTGTCTTGGGTTCTATGAAGAAACCCGCAACGGCCATAGAATTATTGGGCATGCAGGCGACACACAATACTTTCATAGCGACCTTCATCTTATTCAGGATCAGAACCTTGGATTTTTCGTTTCATATAACAGCGCGGGACGCGGCGAGATCAGTCCGCGAACAGAGTTGTTCCATGCATTTCTCGACCGCTACTTCCCGTACACCGTACCCCCCGTTAGCGCGCAAGCGAACGCCATGCACGATGCGCAACTGGTAGCAGGCGAGTACATCGGCAGCCGTCGTCCTGTTACAAGCGTACTCAGCTTTTTTGGGTTCTTGAGCAATCCTGTCGTGGTGCCGGGCAAGGATGGAATCCTTACAGTGAAGGGCTTCAAAGGCGCGAACCAGGTGCCAAAGACCTATGTAGAGATTGGACCGCTGCTTTACCGTGAACAGGAGGGGCAGGACCTTATTGGATTCACGCGCGACTACAACAACAGACTCGTGCTTTCGGTGGACTTTCCATTCGAGGTGTTTACCAAGGCTTCTCTCGCGGACAGTAAAGGCTGGAATTTCTTTCTGCTTGGCTTGGTAGCCGTTGTTTGTATAACTACTCTTGTCTGGGCGCTTCTTTCATTATGGGTTCGTCGCCACTACCATCAGCCGCTTGAGTTGAGCAGGCGAGACCGGCAGTCGCGGACCGCGATTCGCATTGTGCTTGCCGTCGACTTAGCCTTTCTGTTGTCCTGGGTGTTTCTGTTGGCGGGTGCTGGAGGGAATCCCCTGCTGAACTCAAGTTTTGATCCGCTGCTGCGTATCATGCAGATTGTAGGGTGGCTGGGGTCGTTGGGTACGCTGATTATCTTGTATGCGGTTGTCAGGCTTTGGCATGCGGACAGGGAGTGGTGGGTTTCGCATCTCGGAAACATTACAATTGCTGCTGCTGCGGTTTCTTTCTCGTGGTTCCTGCTGCACTGGCATCTACTTGACTTCAGCTTGAAATATTGAATCACGCTCCGTTTAAGAAATACCTTGCCACAAGTAGTTTGCCCACCCTGACCCCTTTCGAGACTGTGCTCGATTCGGATTGCTCACGATAGCTACGCTGGAGGTTCTATGGGTAGCGTTTTACATCTGTCATTTTGGCGAGCACCTCGGCGCAACCAGCACATATTCCTACCAAGGCTAGCGCTCCTCGTCGCGGTCGTTTTCTCCTACCGCCTCCCCACATCGCAGGCCCAAATCGCAACGCAGCCGGACCCCGCAATCGCCAGTCAAAAGAGTAATTACCGGGTTGAGGAGGTCATGATTCCCATGCGTGATGGCGTGCATCTTCAGACGATGGTCATTCACAGGATCAGCGAGACGCGGCCGTTGCCGATTCTGCTGACGCGGACACCTTATGGCGTGCCGACGCAGGAAACGTTTGACGACGGGGCAGCAACCGGGGGGGCTGATTGGGTGCCGCCGAGTTGGAAGGAACTGGACGCTGATGGTTACATCTTCGTCATCCAGAACCTGAGGGGCCGCTTCAAATCCCAAGGCGTGTTTCAGCTGACCTCGCAATACGATCCGCATAACCCGAGACAAGCCAATGAAACCAACGACGCATACGACACCATCGAGTGGCTGGTCAAACATATCCCCGGCAACAACGGTAAAGTCGGTGTCTATGGCATCTCATACAGCGGGCTCACGGCCGGCCTTACACTTTTGCACCCGCATCCCGCGCTGAAGGCAATCAGCGAGCAGGCGTCGCCGGTTGATCAATGGTTGAATGATGACATGCACCGCTACGGGGCCTTACGCGAGAGTTATGCCTTTGAATATTCCGTCCTGGAAGAAGCCGATAAAAGTAAGAACACAAACTTCGATTTCGAGACTTATGACACATATGACTGGTATTTGAAACTCGGTCCGTTGATGGCAGCCAACGCCAAGTATCTGCACGGTACCATTCCCTTCTGGAATGACCTTATGGACCACCCGAACTATGATGAGTTCTGGAAGAAGGAGGCTTGGGTAAATCAACTGCATAGTTCCACTGTGCCGAATCTGAACGTAGCTGGATTCTGGGATCAGGAAGATCCTTGGGGGCCGTGGGAGATCTTTCGTCACGCCGAAGAGCACGATCCAGATCATACAAACTTCATTGTTGCCGGCCCCTGGTTTCATGGCGGATGGGCCAGAGCGGACGGAGACAGCATTGGGATTGTGCCGCTCGGCGGGCATAAGACCTCTCTGGAGTTTCGAGAGAAGATAGAAGCGCCGTTTTTCCGCTATTACCTGCACGGCGAGGGAGAAAAGCCGGCATGGCAGGCGACTACGTTTCAGACTGGCTCGAATACTTGGCACACTTACGCCATTTGGCCGCCGAAGGCTGCAAAGCCGACTAGTCTTTACCTGCATGGAGACGGAACACTCTCGTTTCGCCCAGAGGAAGAGATCGGGGCCAAGTATCGTCAATTTGTCTCCGATCCCGCCAGTCCTGTGCCATACCGACCTCGTCCTATCTCTCCTACATATCCGCTGCCGGAGTGGAGGACATGGGAAGTGGCGGATCAACGCTTCGTAGATCATCGACCGGATGTTTTGAGCTTTACGAGTGAAACGTTGGATCACGATGTCGTCATCACCGGATCGGTGGCGGCCGACCTATACGCATCCACTTCCGGCACCGATGCGGACTTCATCGTGAAGCTAATCGATGTTTACCCGGAATCTGGGCAGAGCGCCGCAAAGGGAACTCAGAACTCGTCTTTCGCGAACTCGATGAACGGCTACGAACTGCCGATTGCGATGGAGGTGCGACGTGGACGATTTCTTCGCAGCTACGAAGTCCCGCAGCCGCTTACGCCGAATGCCCCGGAGGAGTGGAAGATTCCACTCCGGGATCATGACCACGTCTTCCTCAAAGGTCACCGCATTATGGTTCAGGTGCAGTCGACTTGGTTTCCAGTAATCGACCGCAACCCGCAGAAGTTTGTGCCAAGCATCTACCAGGCGACAGCTGAGGATTACGTTTCAGCGACACAGAAGGTCTATTGCTCGAAAGACCTTCCGTCGCGAATCATACTGCCCGTTGTCCCTTGACACACGGCTTTGAGTTACATATGAGTAGTTCTGGCCCCGAGACTTTATTGAGGTAGTCTCACTGGTTCTTATAGGTTGGGAAGGGCGGCACCTTTGGCGTCGGCAGAGGATGTAGTTTTAGATCATCGAGAATCGTCTGGACGGCCTTTTCGAGTTGCTGATCATGGCCCTTGCGCCATTCGTGCGGATCGATCGGTACCTCTATATCGGGCGCGACACCTTCGTTCTCGATGCCCCATTTTCCTTCGGTGGTAAAGAAAGCAATGCTGGGCGCCGTTACCGTTCCTCCGTCGATCAGCGGGGGATAACCTGTGATTCCGACTTCACCACCCCAGGTCCGTTCACCAATGAGGGTTCCTACTTCCGCATGATGGAAGAACCATGGGATAAGATCGCCGCCAGATCCCGCATATTCATTCGTAATCATGACCTTAGGCCCGAAGATGGCTTCTCCGGGTTCGGTCGAGACATCGCCATTCGGCGTATACCAGTAATTCTGGAGCTTACGTTGCATGTACTGGATGATGTAATCGGCAGCCTGACCGCCGCTGTTATAACGGTCGTCCAGGATAACGCCTTGCTTTCCGACCTGCGCAAAGAAATATCGATTGAACGAGGTGTAACCGGCCTCGGCGGTGTTGGGTAAAAATACATAGGCGACTCTTCCATCGCTAAGCTGGTCCACCTTGTGAAGGTTGCTGATGATCCAATCCCGGCCGCGCAGTGCGATCTCACTCGCGATCGGAACCACCGTAACGTCATGCGCTCCGGAACCGTTCGGGTTTGGCCCAACCTTCAACGCTACCTGCTCGCCAGCTGTGTTAAGGAAGAAGCTGTAAATGCTGTCGCTTGCGTGTAATTCGCGACCGTTTACGGCCAGCAGATAGTCGCCCTGTTTGACGGCAACACCCGGTTCCATCAAGGGTGCTTGCAACCCTGGGTTCCAATTCTCGCCGCTATAGATGGTCTGGAAGCGGTATCGGCCATTCTCGACGCTGTAATCGGCTCCGAGTAGGCCTACGCTCGTTGGCGCTGGATGCGGGATATCGCCACCGCCTACGAAGGTGTGCCCAGTAGACAACTTTCCCAACATCTCTCGAAAAAGATAGTTGAGATCTTCGCGACTTGCGATTCCAGGAAGATATCGGCGGTATTCTTTTTCAGCGGCGCTTAGATTCAGGCCTGTGTAGTTCGATGCATAGAAGTAGTCGCGCTCCAGCCGCCAGACTTCGTCGTACATCTGCTTCCATTCTTCGCGAGGCACTCTCCAGACCTGCATCGCATCCATGTTCAGAAGGCCCTCGCCCGCCTTAACCGGAGCTGCGGTAGAAGCGACTCCCCATCTCTTACCTTGCTGAAACAGGAGTTTCTCCCCGTTGAACGAGACGCTTGCCGCCTTTATTTCCTCCAGCAGCGTCGTCGTCTTGCGGGTGACGAGGCTGAACTTCAAGAGCTTGAACTGGTGCGAAGGCATCTCCTGCATCATGAAGAGCTCCCCATCTTTTCCTGCCTGCAAGTCTGTGTAGTTTGCTGCTGGAAGAGGCAGCGCCAGAATGCGTTGACCAATGCGATCGAGATCGATCTGTACTGGGACTGGGACCGGGGCCGGCACTGTGTCGGTCTTCTTAGGCTCGCCTGCCGATGCATCCGCGGTTACGTCGGGTTTCAGGGCTGGCAGTAGAGGCTCCTCGTCACTCTTAGGCGCTAGCGGAGAAGGAAGGCTTTGGCGCAACACCGCAACGTAGATGCTGCGAGTAACCTGGCTGGTGTTGCTGGTCATATCCAACCTGAATGTTCCTGATCCCAAATTCGTGCTGGCAGAAAAGAACAGATATTTACCGCTTTTATCAAAGACGGCATGTTCGTTATCGCTGAGTCCGTCGGTGATCTGGCTTGATTTTCCGTCTTCAAGTGAATAGATAAACACCGAACGCATCCGATTCTTCAGCAGCTTCGTGTATGCAATCCAGCGACTATCCGGCGACCAGGCAGGGTCCAGCCCGGAACTGAAGTTGAAGTAGGTATCGGTATCGACCTTAATTGGTACAGGATGGTCGAGGTTGACGTACCAGACGCTAAGTCTCTTGTCGAGGTAGGCGATTTTGCGGCTGTCGGGCGACCATCTCAACTGGGCGAAGAACGAAGCCGGAGCTCCCAGATTGATTGTCCGCGTAGCTCCCATGCCGCTCTGGTCCTTGATATGCAGGGCGTACTCTCCGGACTCGTCAGAGAAGTAGGCGATCGACTTGCCATCGGGCGACCATGCCGGCGAGCGATCGGCGACTCCGGGTGAGTTGGTGATGTTGCGTATGCTGCCGTTTTCCGCAGGGATGGTCAGGATTTCGCCGTGCGCCTCAAACACCGCGCGCGCACCTGTCGGAGAGATTCCCGCGCTCATCACATGTTCAGCAATCTTTTCAAAGTGAGGGCGCACCTCCGGGAAATCGCCGGTGATGGTTACATGCAGCTGATGTTCCTGCCCGCTGGCCAGGTCATAGAGGTGCAAGGACCCGAACTGTTCATAGACGATTGCGCCGAAACCAGCCGAGGCAGACATGATGTCCATGCCGGAGTTCGCAATGGCTCGAGAGACAGTCTTCGTTCCGCCATCGTAAACGTAGAGCGAAATTGGTTCAGCGCGAGCCGAAAGGAAGTAGATTTTATTGCCGACCCACATGGGGTTGAAGTCGCTGGCGTTTTCGTGTGGCACCTTGACCACGCTCGAATCGGCCATGTCTGCGATCCAGATAGGCGAGGCAAGGCCCCCGTGATAATGCGACCAATATGCATGGACGAAGCTGTCGCCGCCGCCGAAGAAGATCTCGCGCGGCAGCGGCGTGTAGGCCAGGTGACTGCCATCGGACGAGTAGGACGCCTCATAACCCATGGGCAGGGGCAATGCTTTAGAG
>CAXTPN010000017.1:0-5152 GCA_964246125.1 uncultured Acidobacteriaceae bacterium | reverse complement strand
AATCCTCCGTCGAAGGGTACGGTATAGAGCTGCTTGTATCGGTCGGAGAAGCTGTCTTGAAACGATTGGAAGAGAATGTTCTTACCATCCGGCGTCCAACCTTCCACTAAGTCGAATCCTGGACTGAATGTGATCTGTCGCGGTTCTCCTCCTTCCGCCGGCATCACATAGACGTTCGGATTCCCGTTATAACGACCGGTGAAGGCGATCCATCGTCCGTCTGGTGAAAACTTAGGATTGGATTCCGCACCCTCACCGCTGGTCAGCCTCGTCGCAGCGCCGCCTTTACGATCTACACTCCACAGAAATCCTCCATATGCAAAGACAACATGAGTGGCGTTCAGCGTTGGCTGCTGCATCAGGAGCGGCTGCTCGTTCTGAGCGAAGGCTCCTGAGCAAAAAAGAATGGAAGCGAGTAGAAGCCATGTTTTCTGCATTTCTGCCCTCAATCAAGATCGGTTTCTGGCAGCATCTCCGCAGGACCGGAAGCGGACGAGAGGCCCTGGTAAGACACTCTGAAAACCTGTGAGTGAAACACATGTTGCGTTGGACCGCAACTACGAAGCAATCTCACGCCATCTATGAAGCGATGTCAATAGAAAATATGTGCACTGCCTCCTATCTCCAATCACTATCATGTACTCTACATTTTCATTTTGAAACGCATGTTTCATATCAGAGTCTTTTGTGCGGACAAGCTAGAGCTTTGGCCTCTCACCTCTCCTCAAGACACTTTGTGCGCTTGGATGCCATACTTTTCAGCGAGGAAGGTACACAGGGGGGAGGGGAGAGTGGCGGCGATCTCCTGCCAGGTGAGGAGGCGAAGGCGCGACTGAAGTTGGAAGCCGCGGACGGCGCGCATAATGGCATACCAGGCTTCGATGAGGTCGGGGCGCTCTCGATCGCAGAGGACGCAAAAGTGGGCGGCGGGATCGGCGTGGGCGGCGAGGACTCCGCGGATGAGCTGGTAGGAGCGGACGCCCCGCCCGGTCATCTCCAGCAGGGTGGGATCGAAGACCTCTTCGAAGGCGGCGTAGGTTTGAAGACGCTTGAGAGGCGCGAATTGGAAATCATTCTCGGTGAGCTTGGCTTCGATGAGCAGATGGCCTAGGCGGAGGTCGATCTCGGTACGGTCTGTTCGCTCACGACCGGGGCGGCCGTTGCAGAGGGGAACGCGTGCGGGGTGGCCGAAGACGGGCACGATGCCGGACTCGACGCCGAGCAGCCCGGACAGATGCGGTGTGGCGAGGACACGAGGGTAGCAGAAGATATTCATGAGAAGCGCGTCAGAGCTGTTGGCGCTGTCCAGTTCGCACCAAGCGCGGATGAGCTCGTCGGGGCCGGTGGGGCGAGCTTGACGCTTGGAGGTGTGGGCTTTGCCGAGGCGCGCGGCCCATGCGGGATGGGCGAGGATGTTGCGGTAGGAGGCATCGATGAAGTTGCCGTGCGTGTGCGCGGCGGGGGTGTAGATGACGCTAGGGGAAGCTCCGCGGGAGAGCTCGTGCGGATGGGCTGCGGAGCGGCGGGCGTTGTGGATGGCGAGCCTGGCACGGATGTGGCCGGCGTAGCTGGGCGGGCTGGTGCGCGGAGGTCCGGGCTCAGGTTCGATGTTGCGGAGCTCTTCTTCGGACCACATGCCTTACTCTTCGCGAAGGACTTCGAGGGGCTTCTGGCCGAGGATTCGATGGCTTGCGATCCAGCCGGTGGCTACGGTAAGGCCGGCGGTAACGGCCAGGCCGAGGAGGTTCCAGCCCCACTCGATCCGGCTGGGGATGGTGAGGGTGCGCAGGAGAAAGTGGACTACGATATCAGCGAAGACGATGCCGACGAGGCCGGCGACGAGACCCAAAACGGCGAACTCGATGGAAAAGATGGTTGCGATGCGGGAGCGAGTCGCGCCAAGCGTTTTGAGGACGACGACCTCGCGGATGCGGCGGTAACGCGTGCCGGCAATGGAGCTTGCGAGGATGACGATGCCGGCGAAGATGGAGAAGGCGGCCAGGAATTGCACGACGTAGATGATCTGGATGACGACGGAGCGGATGGTCTCGAGCGCCTGGGCCACGTTGATGACAGTGACTGTGGGGAAGACGGTGTAGAGCTGGCGCTGGAGCTCACCGACGCGTTCGGGGTCCGCGTGGACGCCGCCGTACCAGATGGCGGGCTGGCCGGCGAGCGAGGCCTCGGGCAGGATGAAGTCGGCGCGGCTGTAGGCGTGCTGGCCGTCCGACTTGGTAAAGGCGACGACGGTCGCATCGAACTGCTTGGCCTGCGTGGTGAAGGTGATAACAGAGCCGAGGTGGACACCGAGGCGATCGGCCTGGTTCTTACTGACGGCGATCAGGGGATGGGTTCCGGCATCGGCGGCTTGCGCGGGCGACCACCACTTCCCTTCTACGACGGACGCGCCGGGAGGCGGCGCTTCGGAGTAGGTGAGGCTGATGCTCTGCAGCATGCGGTGGGGAAAGTTCTTGGTCTTGATGTCGGCTGCGGGTACGCCGTCGATGGCGGTGAGGCGCGAGGTGACGACGGGCAGAAGCTCGGGCGGTGCGGTAACTGCACCGGAGCTTCGCAGCAGGATGCGCATGTTCTCAATTTCGTCGTTGGCTATGTCGATCAGGAAGATGTTGGGCAGGTTGGGGTCCGAGGCGATGTGAAGACGCTGCACGACGGCATGCTGCATTAGAAACACCAGCATGATCTGCATGACGCCCATGCCAAGTGCGGCGAGCAGAGCCGCTGAGGGATTGCCGGGGCGGTATAGGTTGGCCAAGCCATGACGCAGGGCGGAGGGGAGCGCCAGGCGGGTGCGGGAGAGGAAGAACTTTAGCGCCTTGAGGACGAGGAAGGAAGTCAGGAGCAGGACGAGTAGCACGGCGACGAGGCCGAGCGAAAACCACTTGCCTACTTCGCGCGAATCGGAGACGCGGGAGGCGATGAGCGAAAGGCCACCGAGGATGAGGAGGAAGGCGGCGATCTGAGCTAGATTTTTTCTAAGGCGGCGCAGCAGGCCAGCGGCGAAAGGTTCGTCGACTTCATCGACGGCTCGGCGGAGGATGAGGCTGGGTCGGACGCCGCGGATGTCCAGCAGTGGCGGCAGGGTAAAGAGCAGCGTGGTGAGAATGCCGGCGAGGAAGCCGGCGATGATGGCGTGCGGCTCCAGGTGGAAGTCGGGGCGAATGTTGATGAGTTGAGATAGAAGGTAGGGGAATGCGAGTTGGACGGCGACGCCGAGGAGGACGCCGAGGAAGCCGCCGGCGGCTCCGAGAAAGAACGTTTGCAGAAGGTAAATTTTGATGATCTGGGCTGAATTTGCGCCGAGCGACTTCATGATAGCGATGGTGTCGAGTCGCTGGGCAAGGTGGGCGCGCATGGCCATGGCCACTCCCACGGCACCAAGGACGAGCGCGACCAGCGACATGAGAGAGAGCAGGCTGGTGGCCTGGTCGAGGCCTGCGGTGAGGGCGGGGTTGGTTTCTCTGTAGTCCGTGACCTGCGCCTCGGGGAGGAGCTTTATGAGGCGGGCTTTGAGGTCAGCGACGGCTTTGTCGGAGATGGGCGTGCCGTTCGCGGGCGGTGGGACTTTGAATAGGTAGCGTTGGGTGGCGCGGCTGCCGGGAGCGAGCAGCCCGGACTCGGTGAGGCCTTGGCGGGACATCAGCACGCGGGGGCCGGCGGCGAAGGAGCCGGAGAGGCGGTCGGGTTCGTTCACGACGACGGAGGCGATGCGGAAGAGCTTGTCGCCAATTTTGAGTTGGTCGCCGACGTGCAGCTTGAGGCGCAGGAGGAGATCGTCGGCCACGACTACGGTGTTCGAGTTGAGGACGCTGGGGAGACTGCCCGCTGGGTCAAGGTCGACGACACCATAGAAGGGGTAGGCGTCGGGGTCGACAGCCTTGATGGAGACCAGAAGCGGATCGAGAGTTCCGGCGGCGGATGCCATGGAGAGCATCTCGGTGACGGGGGTCATCTGGGTGCCCTGGTACTCGATGAGGTTGAAGCCTTCCATCTGTTCGAGGGTGGGCTGCTGGCCGGTGCGGGCGGCGAGGTCCGCAGCCATGATGGAGCGCGCGCGGGTGAGGAGAGTGGCGCGGAAGGACGAACTGAAGCCGCGGACGCCGGTGAGGGCTGCTACTCCGATGGCGACGGAGAGGATGACAAAGAAGAACTTGCCGCGGGAGGAGTGCATCTCGCGGGAGGCGATCTTGGCCGCTGAACGGTAGGAGAGGCTGGGCATACGAATCTCCTAGGCGGCTGCGGGTTCGGGGTTAAGTTCGTCAGAGACGATAAGGCCGTCGCGGAGGACGATGCGGCGGTCGGCGTAGGCGGTGAGCATGGGGTCGTGCGTGACCAGGACCAGGGTGGTGCCGGCGGTGCGGTTGAGGGTGCGTAGGAGGTCGAGGACGGCGGCGCCGTTGATGGTGTCGAGGTTGCCGGTTGGCTCGTCGGCGAGCACGATGGGCGGGCTGAGGACGAAGGCACGGGCGAGCGCGACGCGCTGCTGCTCGCCGCCGGAGAGCTGGACGGGATAGTGATCGAGGCGGTCACCCAGTCCGACGCTTGTGAGTAGCGAGCGCGCACGAGCGAGTCCGCCGGAGTTGCTCGGGGCGTTGAGTTCGTGGGGGAGGACGACGTTCTCCAGCGCGGTGAGGGTAGGGATGAGCTGGTAGGACTGGAATACGAAGCCGATGGTGCGTCCGCGCACCTGCGCGAGCTTGTCCTCCTGGAGGTAGGAGATGGAGGTGCCGTTGAGCGCAACCTCGCCCGAAGTCGGAGTATCGAGGCCGGCGAGGAGGCCAAGCAGCGTGGACTTTCCTGAGCCGGAGGAGCCGGTGATGGCGGCGAACTGGCCGCGCGGGATGGAGAAGTCTAGGCCTTTGAGGATGTCTACGGTGCGCGTGCCGTTGCGGATGGACTTGCAGAGGTTTGTAACCGTGATCATGTCGGGTGCGGCGGGGGCGTTGTCGTTCAACGGGGTTGATCTCCTGGAGCCGGGGCTTTGCTATGTTGAAAGGATGCGAAGAATTCCGATTCGGTTCATTCTAGCGGGTGCGGCGGTGGGGCTGATTGGGTGCAGGGCGGATACAGGCTCGCGGGTGTCGCCGGAGATCGACAATGCAGCAGGATCGCGGACGATGACGACGCAGAGAGC
>CAXTPN010000016.1:0-26381 GCA_964246125.1 uncultured Acidobacteriaceae bacterium | reverse complement strand
GATATAGACCACCACCTTGCCCTTTAGTTGAGCCATCGGCAACTCCGCTGAATCGAAGTCGTCGTACCCAGACTCCGGCAGGTGCAGCCCGTAACCGATGAAGACCAGCGGCGCCGTGAGGTGCGGAAGCTGCGGCGTGCGCGCTCCCAGAATCGCATCCTCGCCCAGCGCCAGCGGCTGGCTCTTCATGAAGCGGCAAGTCTCGCATCCGGTGACCAGCGCCAGCGACGACTTCTCCGCGATCACACGCTGCACATCGAAGCGAACTGTCTGGTAGTAAGTCCCGTTCTCGCCCGCCGGCTTAAGGCCATCGCTTCTAAACTTATCCGCCACATACGCCGCCGCCTTCAGGTACTCGGCCGAGCCCGTCAGGCGGCCCTTCATGGAATCGTCCGCCAGGTACTGAATGTGCGCCCACCAGGCCTTGCCGCGGGCTTCATCGGACTCCGCGGCCTGCCGCGGAACAAGCGCCGAACCATGCAGCAGCGCTGCCGCAACCAGAGCGAAAGAAGCATTTGCTCGCAGGCGCATAGGAGGCTCCTCAGAAGAAGGGAATGAGCTAATCTACCACGGCTGAAGCACTTGCCCCCGCAAGCCCGGCGTCGTGCCCTTGGTACGATCGCATTATTTCCCAGGGAGAGAAACTCTTTCCCAGTCACTTCTGCATCTCACCCTTCGTCAACACATTTGCTACAAGGAGGACGTATGCACGGAGTCATCTGGTGGATCATCGTGGGCCTGATCGCAGGGTTTATCACAGGAAAGCTCATGCGCGGCGAAGGCTTCGGCTTTTTCGTGGACATCATCGTGGGCATTATCGGCGCGCTCGCGGGCGGCTTTCTCATGTCGCACCTCGGCTTCGCCGGAGAAGGCGGCCTGCTCTACACCATCTTCGTAGCCGTCCTCGGCGCGGTGATCCTCACCTTCCTGCTTAGACTCGTAACCGGCAAACGAACCTGAACTTCGTGACCGCTCCAGAGCGCGGCCAGCAATGGCCGCCTCGATCTCGCCTGCGGGGCCGGAAGCCAGTCAGCGGGTGCCTTGTTTCGTCTGCATGACAGAAACGAAAGTTCAAGTAAACAGACCAGACCCCAAAACCAATGCAGGAGAGTAGCCGCGCGGCAGCATGCGGCAACATCTCCATGTATCCACACAGATCACCACAGCGGCCCAGCGAAATACCACGTCGCAACACCTGTTTCCTGCGAATTGAAGCGCAACCGCCGCCCCCCCGCGAGTACCGCGACATGGCAGATCAAGCTCGAAACACGGCTGCGCGAGACTTGTCAAGCAAAATGTTCCACGTGGAACACTCTTTATCACCACGCACATTTATTTTTGCAAAACGAAGGCGCTCCCGGAGGAGCGCCTTCATCCCAACTGCGGAATGGCTATTCCTTCGGCAGTTCGCCTAGTCGTTTGGTTAGGAGCTTCTCCAGATCCTCCAGCGCCTTTGAGAATCCTTCAATACCTTCCTTCAACTTGTCGTGCGCCATGCGATCTTCCGCGTGCATCTTCTCAAAGGTGGCCTGGTCGATGGTGAGCTTCTCAATATCCATCGACTTGGACTTCGCTGGATCCAGCTTGCGCGGCAGTTCCCCTTCAGTCGAATCCAACTCCGCCAGCAGCTTCGGCGCAATCGTCAGCAGATCGCACCCTGCAAGCTCCGTAATCTCCCCGATATTACGGAAGCTCGCCCCCATCACCACTGTTTTGTAGTCGAACTTCTTGTAGTAGTTGTAGATCGTGGTGACGCTCTGCACGCCAGGATCATCCGCGCCCGTATAGTCCTTGCCTGTGTCCTTTTTGTACCAGTCCAGAATGCGTCCGACGAACGGGGAGATCAGCGTCACCTTCGCCTCCGCGCAGGCAATCGCCTGGTGCAGCCCAAAGAGCAGCGTCAGGTTGCAGTGGATGCCCTCCGTCTCAAGCTGCTCCGCCGCTTTGATCCCCTCCCATGTCGACGCAATCTTGATCAGCACCCGGTCCCGCGAAATGCCTGCCTTGTCATACTGGGCGATAATATCGTGCGCCTGCTCGATCGTCTTGGCTCGATCGAACGACATCCGCGCATCGACCTCGGTGGACACGCGACCCGGAACGATGTCCAGTATCTTTCGCCCAAACGCCACGGCCAGCGTCTTGAACGCATAGGCCGCCACGTCCTCATCGCTCGCATGGTCGCCGGCCTCCTTGCGTGCGTTCTTCAGCACGTCATCCACGATGGACTGGTACTCAGGCATCTCCGACGCCGCCGCGATCAGCGACGGGTTCGTCGTGGAATCCTGCGGCTGAAATTTCTGAATGGAATTGATGTCGCCCGAATCCGCGACTACGACCGTCATCTTGCGAAGTTGCTCCAACAGCGTTGCCATTGTCTGCTCCTGTGTATTGGATGCCATTTTATCAACTCTCGGAGTGCCTGCCCTGCTATCAGAACGCCAGGCCCGCAATCTTAGCCTCCGCCGTGACGCCGTTTGCAGACTGCTACGGACTCACGCTTTCGTGAATCTCTTCGCCGGATGCGCTCTCGTTGCGCCGCTGATCGATCGCCGTAACCCTATAGGTGTAAAGGGCGCCGGCCTTGACTTGCTGGTCGCGGTAAGCCGGCGCGGGAAGAGGCGTGGCGTTCAACTTGATGAATTCTGCCGATCCCTCCCGCCGGTAGACGTTGTACCCGAGCAGGTCGCTCTCCAAGTTCGGCTCCCAGGAAAGCTCGATCGAGGGTGCGGACCCAAAACCTCCGCCAGGCACGGAAACCAGCCCGGTGGGAGCGTGCGGAGGAAAGGTATCGCGGTATTCGAATGTTGCCGGCAAGGAAGCAAGGCCCTTCAGTTGAAGCTCATGCCCTTCCAGGAAGACACGTGTTATTCGTTGAGCCACATAGATATAGCTTTCCCGATCACGCACGGTGCGATCCCAAACCCCGCCAGGATCGTGCGTCGCGCCTTCAACGGTAAGCGTTACTTCACCGCGTGGCGGGCTGGAGCCGAGGGCTGACAGCGTCGGCTTCTGCCGAGAGGCTGGAATCGCCGCAGCCGACTTAGCCTGGCTTGGCCCGGTTGCGGTTGCGGCCAGAATGCGTTTCAGTTCCATCGTACCCGCCACCAAACCAGCCGTTTGAGGCTGCCACTGGATCAGCGCGGCTCCTCGCCTCGCCGAAATTGCCAGTTGGCCCACTGGCGCAGGCGCCTCGCCGGCAGCCGCCCACGCCGCGTCGGAACGCCCCGCCGAACGTCTATGGTCATTCAGCAGCTCGACCCGGTATGCCAGCAGCCTTGCAGCGCCGGTGCTGAACTGCCTGGGCAGTGCGTCGACCATACTTGCCGGACCGGGAGCAACGACCAGGCTCCGAATGGGGTCGCATGCAGGCTTATTCTCTGGCGGCGCGGCTTTCTCCTGCTCTGGTTCGCGGCACACCACCGCGGTAAGCATTCCATGAATTTTACTTCCATCCGTAGTATCGGTAGGCGTCACCCACGTGAGTAGCACCTCACCCCCCACACGTTGCGCGTCCAGCTTTGCCGCCAAAGCAGGCAGATGGAGAGATGGTGGCCTCGGCGGGCCCGGACTTGCGCAGCCGAGCGACAGCAAAACAGCCAACTGGACAAAGCCTATGCGCAGCACGGCCGCGTGAAGAGAAGGTTCCGCCATCAGTTCAGGCTAGCACCCGTAAATGGCATGTCGATGCCAGTTCGTGATAAGGCTGCATCTGGAAAGTCTCTAGCCTACAGGGCGTGGATGGCTAAGATAGTGCGTCCTATTACAAACAACTTTGTGGGCGCAGCAAACATCTATGTTCATATTATGAAGAAGACGATCAGCAAGTCTGCTGCATCAAACGAAACATCCTACCTACCTGAACCGCTGTCGGAGCTGCCCCGCGACCTCAGCAATATGTCCGTGGATGGAGAAGCAGCAGAAGACATCATCACTGAAAAGCGCATTGGAGAGCGTATCAAGCACCTGCGCCTGAAAAAGTCCATGGGGCTAGTTGAGCTTGGCCGCCACACAGGCCTTTCGGCCAGCTTCCTCTCACAGCTTGAGACCGGGCGCGTGGTCCCGACTTTGCGTAACCTGGCGCGCATCGCCATGGTCTTTTCGAAGGATCTTAGCTATTTCTTCGATCCCGAACCGCAGACGCTCTTCCGCGTGCATCGCGGAAACTCCCGGGTACGCCTGCCACAGACCGGCGTCTCCGATCCAACGTACTATTTCGAAAGTCTCGGTTACCTTGTGCCCGACCGCCAGCTCGATCCTTACTTTGCCGAGTTCCTCCCCCACAAGAGCGACCGCGAACTGCGTTCCCACCAGCACATCGGCGCTGAGTTCCTCTATATGCTTTCCGGTCGCCTGGACGTTCACCACGGCGACGCCACACACCACATCGAGGCTGGCGACGCTGCCTACTTTGACGCGAATACCACTCACAGCTACCTCTGTATCGGGGACGAACCGGCCACAGCGCTCATCGTAACCTTGCAACAGCCGGTCGCTGCGCAACTGCCAGTCCGCAATGCATCCATTCCGCCGCGCGTACGCCCCGCAGTCTTCGGACAGCCATCAAATGGCGCAGCGGAGTACGTCCGCCGCCGCCCCGACTAGGACCACCGCATAGCATTTTTTGCATCGACTTGCCCCGTTGATCGTCTCGTTCGGCGGCAAATCGGCCTGGTTACACAGGCGACACAGCGCCATAAAGTCTCATCCAATGTAGATGTTCGCGGGTGTAGACCCGACTACAACCGCCCGTATACGCCATACAAGCTTACGAAGAGGACAAGCATCATGCCTACAGCCGTTGAGAAGCCCGTAAACACCGCTCGAACCAGCTTCACCGAAATTCCCGACGCCAAACAGCATGGCGAACACTATCACCCACTGCCGAGCGAATCCAAGGACGGCATCGTTCACGCCCACGCACGCCGGACCATCCTGGTCTCTCCTACTGCGCTCTACTCGCTCTGGAGCGATCTTGCTCTAATTCCCCGCTGGCAGGAGCACGTCATATCGGTTACACGAGTTTCAGAAAAAGTGAGCCATTGGGTGATGGGCAACCCCGAAGATTCCGATGGCAAGCGCATAGAATTCGACAGCGAGATTTTTGAGGACATTCCGGGCAGCCGTCTCGCCTGGCGTTCTGTTGCGGGGGATGTTGAGCAAAGCGGTGAAGTCACCTTTGCTCCGCGCCATGATGGACGCGGCACCCTCGTAACTCTGATTCAGCAGTTCAAGATTGGTGCGATTGCGAACGCCGCCGCCGCGGTAGCCAAACGCAGCCCAAGCCAGACTGTCATCGAGAACCTCCGCCACTTCAAGGAACTCGCCGAGACCGGCGAAATCCCCTCGGTTGAAGGCCAGCCGCACGGCCCGCGCGGCATCTCCGGAGGCATCAAGGCTTGGATGTATGGGGAGAATAATCCTACCCCGCCGGGCACCAGCGAATCCGCCTAACTCTGTCGCTCAGTACACCCGCAATCTCGGAATCAAGCACCCAAAGGAAAAGCCATGAAAGCAGTATGCTGGATGGGAAGTGGAAACATCGAAGTACACACGGTCGACGATCCTAAGATCATCAATCCGCACGACGCCATCATCCGCGTCACTCGCACCGCCATCTGCGGAAGCGACCTGCATCTCTACGACGGGTACATTCCGACGATGGAGTCCGGCGACATCGTCGGGCACGAATTTATGGGCATTGTCGAAGAAGTCGGCAGCGCTGTGAAGAAGTTGCAACGTGGGGACCGAGTGGTCATCCCGTTCACCATTGCCTGTGGCTCCTGCGCCTTCTGTTCGCAGGACCTGTGGAGCCTATGTGATAACACGAACCCCAACGCACGCATTGCTGAGACGATGTACGGGTACTCAGGTTCCGCGCTGTTCGGCTACTCGCATATCTATGGCGGCTATGCCGGAGGCCAGGCACAGTATGTTCGCGTACCCTTTGCCGACGTCGGGCCTATGAAGATTGAATCCGACCTTTCCGATGAAAAAGTTCTCTTCCTGTCGGACATCTACCCCACTGGCTACATGGGCGCGGACAACTGCAATATCAAGCCCGGCGACACTGTCGCGGTCTGGGGTTGCGGTCCAGTTGGCCTCTTCGCGATCGCCAGCGCCTACATGCTCGGAGCGGGCAAGGTTATTGCTATCGATCGTTTTCCCGAGCGCATGAAGCTTGCACGCGAGTACTGCGGCGCAACCACCATCGATTACACCGAGGACGGCGTGATCGTGGTCGAAGCGTTGCGCGACCTGACCGGCGGAGTAGGGCCCGACAGTTGCATCGACGCTGTAGGCATGGAGGCGCACTCCAATACGGCCATCGGCGCTTACGACAAGGTTAAACAAGCCCTTATGATGGAGACAGACCGACCCTTCGTTCTTCGGCAGGCAATTCAGGCCGTGCGCAAGGGCGGCACGTTATCTATTCCCGGCGTGTACGGCGGCGTACTCGACAAGGTCAACTTCGGTGCGGCGTTTGGCAAGGGCATCCACATGGCCATGGGTCAAACTCATATGCATAAGTATATGAAGCCGCTGCTGCAAACCATCGAAGACAGCAAGATCGATCCGTCGTTCCTGATCTCGCACCGTATCGGTATCGAGCAGGTTCCCGAAATGTACAAGACCTGGCGGGATAAACAGGACGCCGTCACTAAAATCGTTATCGATCCTTGGCAAGATGCCATTGTCGCTGCTTGAGATAAGGAGAGTTTGTCGAGAAGCTGTCACGACCTAAGCCCTTCGCCAAGCGAAGGGCTTAGAAGTTTGTACCAACAATGCCGCAACTAATCGATTCTGAGGAAGTCTCCGAGTTCCACTCCACACTCCGCGATGCGTCCCGGCGACAACTCCACCACGCTACGCAGTTGGAAGCTCACCGAGGTGATTCGGTAAGGCGCCAGGCACCGCCATAACCTGACTACTCTATGGCTCTTATCCAACCCAATCACGTCGATCGGGAACTTCATTCCGATGGTATGCACGCCGGAAGAGGGTTTAATCCAAAGCCCTTTTCCGGCGTCAAGACCCTGTTTACCCAAGAGTCCCACTATACGGGCGAATGAAGTATCGGCTACCGCAATGCGGTCTCCTATCGTGGTGTCCCGTGTGAGGTTCACTACTTTCACTTCCCGCATGTATGGGTCATCTCCTAGAGGTGAGTGTTGCAGTGGGATTATGCCTTCAGTTTCCGGCGATAAGCGATAACCGCGAGGACAACGACTGCCAGAACTCCGGCAGCAGTGCGAACGAGAACGGTTGTATCCATGATTCAAGCCTCCTTTCCGGAAAGCGCTCCAAGGTAGGAAAAAGTCATCGCTTTGGCGAAGGCGCGGGCGAGGCTCGCGATGCGCAAATTTTGAGCGAGGGTGCTCATCTTGCGTTGAGCACTTTCATGCCCGCGGCGATACTGATGACCGCCGGCGCAAGCAGCACAATGAAGATGCAAGGGAAGATGAACAGGACAAGGGGAAAGATGATCTTGATCTTGGTCTTGACCGCGGCCTCTTCGGCGTGCTGACGCCGTTTCAGTCGCAGCTCTTCCGAGAACCGGCTCAAGGCTTTGGCGATCGGCGTGCCGAAACGATCGGTTTGCATGAGCATGTTTACGAATGCACGAAATTCATCGATTTTCGTTCGGTCGGCAAGGCTCTGCCAAGCCTCCAGGCGGGGCTGCCCGGCTCGCTGCGCCAGATTGACCTGCTGAAACTCTTCCGTGATCTCGGCATGGCTCAAGCCAAGCTCCGCGCCTACGCGCAGCAGAGCCTGGTCCAGTCCGAGACCCGCATCCACGCAGATCACCAGCAAATCCATAGCATCCGGGATGCTTCGCCGAATCTTATGCTGACGTTTTTGGGTTGCGTGTGTCAGCCAGAAGTCGGGCGTCATATAGCCGACCACGGCGAGGGCCAGCACCCAGAACACGGTATTCGAGGGTGTAAACGTGCCGCTGAACCCAAGCAGCAGCGGTATCAGGCACTGCGCTGCAAAGAAAGTGTCACCGGCGCGTGGGGTGCGCAGGCCGGCGGCGCTCAGGCGCTCGCTCAACTTACGGTTCTCGCCGATACCAAGCCGCTGCCGGAATGCGTGCGCAACCGTAAGCAGCCGCTCCCGGAGTTGATCTTCGCCCAGAACCTTGGGCGCGTCGGTTCGATTTGCCGCGACTACGTCCAGCAGTCGCTGCGCCTCGACCGGCCGACGCAGCAGCGCGGGAGCCAGCACCAGAGCCGCCGTACAGAAAATCGCAAAAGATACCGCGAGAATAACGATTGGTTGCATGGCGTCTAGACCTCAATTCCTTGCACGATTTTGCGTATCGTCAATCCACCCAGGCAGAGCAGGCCCACGCCCGCATACATCAGCTTCTGCCCCATCGGATCGGTAAACAGCAGGTTCGAGTACCCTGGATTGACGATGTTGATCAGCGCCAGCATGATGATCGGCAGGCCGCAAAGTATCCATCCCGTAAGCCTTCCCTGAGCTGTATGCGTGCGGATTTCACCCTGCAACCGCATGCGTTCCTTTATGACCTGCAGGATGCGGTCGAGTATCTCGGCCAGGTTCCCGCCCGTATCCTTTTGCACCAGTATCCCGGTGACCAACACCTTCAAGTCCTGCGATGGAACACGATCCAGCAGCTGCATCAAGGCATCGCGCAGCGGCAGTCCGTAGTTCTGCTTTTTGAAGACTTCGCCGAACTCCGTTTTGGCCGGCTCTACCGCCTGGCTCGCCACGATGTCGATCGCCGCAACCAGCGAGTGCCCCGCACGGAGCGCCCTGCACATCATGTCGACGCAATCCGGAAGCGCCTTATTGAATGCGTTCACGCGCCGTCGCCGGCGAACATTGAGCACCAAAATCGGGAGATAAGCAGCAAAAGCAGCTGCTGCCGCCACAATTGCCAGGTTGCTCGTCATCCAGTAAGCGGTCACTCCCGCGATCACCGCAAGTCCAAGGCACGTCATCATCACCGTGCCGACCGACGTCGACTGGTCCGCCTGCATGATCATCAACTGAATGAATCTTTGAAGCGAAGACTTTTCTACTAAATTCTCAAGCCATCCGAATGTACCTCGGTGTAGCGTCTTCAGATAATCCTGCACCTCTTCCCCGCCGGCACCGGGAAGGCTCCCCTGCTGGGCTTTGACCGAAGCGACCCTGCGATTTACCGCTGTTTGGTCCGGCGTGGGCCGAATGAGAAAGATGATCAAACCGAAGATGACAGACCCGCTGAAGAGAAACGCCAGGATTAGAATCATGTTGTTCCTGTCCCTAGATTTCGACTGAGTGATTCATCAGCGTGTGTGAAAGGTGAATGCCAGCCGCGGCCAGTTTATCGGCAAATCGCGGCATGACCCCCGTTGCGAAAAAGCGGCCCTTGACCCGCCCCGATGGGTCCAACCCCTTCTTCTCAAACAGGAAGATGTCATTCATGCTGACCACATCGCTGTAAGCTCCGGTCAGTTCCGTGATGTGCGTAATACGCCTGGTACCGTCGGCCTGGCGCGCAACCTGCACGATCAGGTGAACCGCGGAGGCGATCTGCGCCTTCACCGCTTTTTCAGGCAGCTTGACGGAACCCATCATCGCCATGGTCTCCATGCGCGACAGCGCGTCACGTGGCGTATTTGAGTGGATCGTCGTTATGGATCCATCATGCCCGGTATTCATTGCCTGCAACATGTCCAGCGTCTCTTCGCCGCGCACTTCGCCCAGCACGATCCGGTCCGGTCGCATACGCAGCGCGTTGATCACCAGTTCACGTTGCTTGATTGCACCGTTTCCTTCGACGTTTGGAGGGCGCGTTTCCAGCCGCACCACATGCTCCTGCTTCATTTGGAGTTCTGCTGAATCTTCGATGGTAACGATCCGCTCCTTGGGAGAGATGAAGCCCGACAGCACATTCAGCAGCGTGGTTTTACCTGCGCCTGTACCGCCCGACACGACGATATTCAGCCGTGCCTGCACCGCGCCCTTAAGCACCTCCAGCATGGGAGGCGTCAACATCTGGTTGCGCAGCAGGTCATCCGCCTGCATCGGTTTGCCGCCAAACCGCCGAATGGAAAGAATCGGGCCATCCACGGCCAGCGGCGGAATCACGACGTTGACGCGGGAGCCATCCGGCAGCCGCGCATCCACCAGCGGCGACGATTCGTCAATCCGGCGGCCCACACCCGACACGATCTTGTCGATGATGTGCATCAGATGCTTGTTGTCTTTGAACTGAATATTCGTCTTCTCGAGCACACCTTTACGCTCCACATACACATGGCTGTAGGTGTTCACCAGGATGTCGCTCACGGTCTCATCGTGCAGCAGCGGCTCCAACGGCCCGAATCCAAAGACCTCGTCCAGTACCTCCTGCGCCAAACGGTCGCGCTCGCTGCTGCTCAGCGGCACTCCTTGCTCTGTCGTCAACTGCTGAATCACAGAAAATAGTTGCTGCTGCCCAGAGCGCGTTACATTGAATTCGCTCAGTCGGTCCAGATCGATCCGGCTGATCAGCTCCTTGTGGACAGCGCTCTTGATCTGCTGCTGAACGACCTCCGGCACGCCCCTCGGCATGCGCACACCGGACACCTGCGTCCGGACCGAGTTGGTGGTGAGAGTTGCTGATTCTTGCATGATCCCCTATCTGTTCGTCCATAAAACGCAGCCAATGTAAGCGATTTACTACATCCACATCGCAAAGATGGATGATGCCTTCTTAGCTTGTGCCACCTTCGCTGAAGATCCAACAAGAGTGTTGGCCCACTTCATGAACTCCGATGTGAACTCCGATTTGTTCTTCAGGGAGATTGGCTCTCCAAGGTTTGCCGATCGCACCAAGTCCGCGTAGCTATTGGGTAAGCGAATGGCAACCGGCAGCCGAATTGCCTTCTCTATGTGCTCCACATTGACCGCGTAGCGCGACGACACGCGATTGATCACAACCTGCATCTTTTCCGTCGTCTCCTCGTTCAGCATCAGGTTGTCCACATATCGCGACAGGTCGCGAATTGCCCCGATGTCCGGCGTTGCCACCAGGTAAACGCTTGCCGAGGCCTCCACGACCGCCAACGTGGTTTCGTCTAGTGAGTTCGGGCAATCGATGATGATGTAGTCGTATTCGCTTTGCAGAAATTCCAGCGTTCGGGCCACGGCTTCAGTGTCCAGGCTCTTTGCGCCGACGCACATGTCGGGCGACGATAGTATCTCCAGCCCACTCGGATGCTTCGCCACAAATCCACCCAGCAGCTCGCTATCGAGCCGGCTTACGCTGCGCACCACCTCCTGGTAGTTGTAGCGGGTTCCATCCAACCCGAGATAAACGCACACATGCCCCAACTCGGGATGGTGGTCGATCAGCAGCGTCCGCTTCTGGTGATACTGCACCAGGTAAACCGCAAGATGAACCGCCAGCGTCGTCGTACCCACGCCGCCTTTAACTCCCAAAAAGGTGAGGATTTTGCCCGCAGCCGCAGGCACCGCGGCCGAGGTGGTCCACTGCGTCTGTAATCTGCACAGAGTCTCGTTGAACATCGTTGGGTCATACGGCTTGTGTAAGAACTCGCTGCAGCCGGCACGCATGGCCAGCAGCAGCAGCTCGGGGTCACGGCTCTCCGCGAGCGCGATCACGGTCAATCGGCCTGCAAACAATTGCTGCAAATACTTCGTTGTCTCTACCGCTTGTTGCGGATTGAGATCGAAATCCACGATCGCGATACACGCCTTGGCGGCACTGATCTGCGGACCGAAGTATGGGCGCCGCACCGCCGAAATGTAAGCTTCGAAGCTGGATGCCGCAACAGCCCAGGGCATTCGCTCTACCGCTTGCACCATCTCCTCAGCAATATCCGCCTCGACGCAAATCGTGATAACGGCTGCATCGTAGGTTGCGGCATGATGAATTATCTTCGTGGACATGGTTCCTCTTCTTGCCTATCGGTACGGCTGGTCTATTTCTTTAGCGCGCCCGCCGGCAGCGTCTTGTCGAATGCCTTTGGATCGAGCGCTGGAATGACCGGCTTCGGTTCCGTGGGTATCGTCTCCGTTAGTGGATCGATGACGGTCGGCGTCACGATAACGATCAGCTCGGTGTCCGAGTGCGTCACGCCTTTTGACTTGAAAAGCTGACCCAGCACCGGAACGCTCGCAATCCCGGGTGTCTTCGCATACATATCAGTCGTGCGTTTATCCAGCAGGCCGGAAATAGCAAAGGTTTGTCCGCTTCTCACCACAACCTGAGTCTCCGCGCGCCGAGTGGATAAGGCGGGAATTGTATAGCCCGCGATCTGTACAGCGTTCGTGTAATCGAGCGCACTCACCTCCGGCGCCACGCGCAGGTCGATCGTTCCGTCCGGGTTCACCGTCGGCACAAACTCCAGCTTCACGCCATAAGGCCGGAACTGGATGCTCACCGACGTTCCCGTCGAGGTTCCCTGCACCACGGGAAAGGGGAACTCTCCACCCGCAAGAAAGTTGCCTTTCTGGCCGCTCAAAGCCGTGATCTCAGGCTGCGCCAGTATCTGGAGAACTTGCAATGTCTCCAAATCCTGCAGCGTCGCGCCTATGTTTAACTTCGAGTTATACAGTGAAAAGTTCAGCGGATTGCCGATGGTCACGCTCTTACCGCCGACCGTCGATCCGCCGCCGGAACCTGCTGTGACAACCATCGTCGAGGGGTATTGGTTGGTTGTGGTCGCTGCAAGATTGTTGCCGCCCGCACTGAAGAAGTTGAATGCGAAGCTATTCATCTTCGAGCGATCCACCTCTACCATCCTGACCTGCAGCCGTACCTGCTTGCCCCGTGCTGTATTCACCAGCATCGAATTCGAGACATCCTTCGAGTACAGCGTTGCCAGCTTTACCGCCGCCTCTGCGGTTGCTTCCGATGCAACCGTCCCGGACAGAACCACCCGGCCTTCGACCCCCTGCACCTTCACGTCCTCATTCGGCAGAGCCTGCTTCATCGATTCGCGCAGACCCTCGACATTGAGGTCCGAAGAGATCAGGTACGTCTTCGATTCTCCCGACTCGTCCCAAAGAATCAGCGTGCTAATCCCCGGTTTCTTCGCCGTTACCACTACCTGATTTGGGCTTGCCGTATAGGAATCCAGCACCTCCGGATTAGTAACGTAGACTCGCGCCAGACGCTGCTTCGTGTCGATGAATTGCGAACGCCCCACCAGCATGTGGGTCGCCTCCGCAGCCGGTATCTCGCTGCTGAAGTTCGCGGGCTGCGACGCATGAGCCGTCGATACGGGCTTTGTCAGCAGAATCGGTCGAGGCTTGATTGGCGCGATAGCTTGGGCCATTGCTGTGAATGCGGGCAGACTGACTGCTAGAAAAACCGTTGCTGGGCAACGAATGAATCGTGCTATCGTCGTCCTCACTGGAAACTCTCCGCGCTCTGCTTATCGCCTGCCATGGTATGCACGACGTAAGCCTTGGGTTGGGGGGCGGCTGTAACGATGGTTGCAGCTTTATGCGCCACCATCGGGTTCAGGGGAGCCGCGCCAAATTGCGAGATCTGCGCCATGTGGTCGGTCACATGCACATGGTCCGATCCGTTTCGCAGGACGAAGTGAACCACGCCCTGTGAACTCCCCAGCACAACGCGCTCGGCGTCGTCGGGGCTAACCAGCAGCGTCACGACGTCCACCGTGGTGGGCTTGCCCTCCGGGTCCGGTTGCATCTTCTGCCCGGCCGCGATGATCTCCGCATCCTGCAGCACGGTCGAGGTCACCGCACTCTCCTGCGCGCCCTGCGTGCGATACGTCACCAGCACGTCAACATGCGTTCCCGGCAGCAGGAATCCCGCGACTCCCACGATCTGGTCAGACTTTAAAGAGATGGCGCGCATGCCATCCGGAATCTTCGTTGCCAATCCGTTGCCCGAGCCTGCCACCGAAAGATGGCGTTCCAGAATCGGCTCACCCGCGCTCAGTGGAAATAAGACTGTTCGCCCCACCAGTTCGTCTAGCTTTATGAAAGCACCGGTCAGCGGCTTGCTGGTCGGCCAGTCCACCAGTGAGAGGTTAACCTTCTGCAGCGTATCCCCGGCTTGTAGGTTATTAATGGATGCAACGTACTGCTGTTGCGGCGCAGCGGCGGGTGCGGGTCTGGCTAATTTCTTGCTCACCCAAAATGTGAAGATGGCGGATCCAACAAGAGCCATCAACAGCGCGGCGAGAAGGCGGCGTGCAGTCATTTCTTCACCTTTGTGTTCTAAATAGGTAAAAAGTAATCGAGCATCCAGCGGCGATCGCCAGCCCATAGGGCAGACGGAGCATGCTTGCGTTCTCGACATTCAGTTCGGGATGCGGCGTCAGGCCCGATTCACGATGGTGTGCCGTCAATGCGGCCACATTGAACAACGTCTCTTTGAGTCGGCCGCGCAGCAGGGCAAGGCCGATCGCCATTACACCACCGGCCACCGCGGTAACGATCAGCAGGTATGCCACATTCGGCAGCCCCGCCATGCATCCCGCCGCGGCCATCAACTTCACATCGCCGGCGCCCATTCCTCCAGCAAGATAGAAGATCAGAAAAACGCTGCCGCAGATCAAGCACGCGGCCAGCGTGGTCAGCAACCCGCGCCATCCGTCCAGCGAAACATGCAACAGCATTCCAATCAGCAGAGCCGGTCCGGTGATGAAGTTCGGTATCCGACGACTCTTCAGGTCGAAGCCGGCCCCCAGCAACGCAGTAAGCGTTGCAGCGGCTGGATACACGAACTCGTTTTCAATGCGAATCATGAGGCGTCCTTGCGGAGATGAAGCAATGTCGAAAAGAACGGATGGGCAACCGCAAGCCGCCCATCCCTGCTACAGTGCTGCAAAGTACATCCGTACACAGTTGCAAAGAGAGAAGCGAAAGAAAAAGCATCGATCAGGTTTCGCACGATGCCTCGTCTGAGGTCTTCATGATGCTGTTTCCCGTTGTGACCACGGGTCTTGGGTACGCCACGAGTATCCGAGCGTCCGCAAACTGTTCTAGATCGCACCTGATAGTGTCGTGTTGATGCTCGTAAACGCCGAGGTGATGGTCGTTCCGAGGGTTCGCATAGTGGCGACGGCAGCAAGGCCGACGAGGCATGCGACAAGGGCGTATTCGATAAGGTCCTGACCGGACTCTTCGACGACGAAGTTTTTGAAAAGCTGCTTTAAGTTCTGCATTGGATGTCTCCTTGGGTAAGTGGATCAGAATTTGCAGTACGGGTTAGAGGTGCGTTCCGATGAGTGGTGCGTGGATGATGAGGTCTTCATCGGCGGTCTGCGTCAAAAACTTAGCGCACAGGAGGCAAAACCAAGAGGAACCATGTTCGAGAGCCGTACGACTGGTTTGCGTAATGACGCTAAAGTACACATTTCACTAGGAAAACGTCCGCATGGTTGAGCCCGGCCACTCGGGTGAAGTTGAGAGCGCTCCCGCTCCGCCGGTAGCTGCGCATCGTACATACATGAAAAACATCGGCTGGCTGTGGTGGCGTGACGGCGTGATTTACCAGGTATACCCGCGGTCATTTCAGGATTCGAATGCTGACGGCGTGGGGGATTTGGCGGGCATTCTTGCGCGGCTGGACTATCTTGTGGAACTCGGGATTGATGCGGTTTGGGTTTCGCCGTTCTATCCGTCGCCAATGGCGGACTTCGGGTATGACGTGGCGAACTATACAGACGTCGACCCGGTCTTCGGGACCATGGCAGATGTCGATGCGCTCATAGCTGGGATCCATGAGCGTGGCTTGAAGCTGATTCTGGACTTCGTTCCGAACCATACTTCCGAAGCTCATCCATGGTTTCTGGAATCGCGGAGTTCGCGCACCCATGCCAAGCGGAACTGGTATCTGTGGCGCGATCCGGCGCCGGGCGGAGGAGCGCCGAACAACTGGATGTCTAACTTCGGCGGTTCGGGATGGACCCTCGACGGAGCTACGGGACAGTACTACTATCACTCGTTCCTAAAGGAGCAGCCTGACCTGAACTGGAGGAACCCAGAGGTGCGCAAGGCGATCTATAGTGCCATGCGATTCTGGCTGGATCGCGGAGTCGACGGGTTTCGGATGGATGTGCTTTGGCTGCTGATCAAAGACAGCAAATTTCGCAACAACCCGCCAAACCCAGCATTCAGCGGTGGTTCTTCGTTCAACTCCGTACTGCCGAAGTACACTGCCGATCAGCCAGAGACGCTGCAAATCGTTCGCGAGATGCGGGAACTGCTCGATCAGTACGACGAACGAGTGCTGATTGGAGAGATCTACCTGCCAATTAGCGAGCTAGTGAATTACTACGGCGGTCTGCAGCTGCAGGGAGCGCAGATGCCGTTCAACTTTCACCTTATCCTGACCGCGTGGCAGGCTTCCCTGATCGCTGAGTTGATCCGGCAGTACGAGGCCGCGCTGCCGGCTGGAGCGTGGCCGAACTGGGTGATGGGCAACCACGACCAGAGCCGGATCGCGACTCGAATTGGGGCCGCCCAGGCCCGGGTGGCGGCAGTCCTGCTGCTGACTCTGCGCGGGACGCCGACGCTCTACTACGGCGATGAACTCGGCATGCCGGATGCGCGGATTGCGCCGGATCAGGTGCGAGACCCGGCAGGCAAGAATGCGCCTGGGGCAGGCCGCGATCCTGAACGGTCGCCGATGCTTTGGCAGAATCGCGAGAACGCGGGATTCACGGCTCCGGGTTCGGTGACATGGCTGCCCCTGGCGTGGGACTGGCCGAGCTTTACGGTAGAAACCGAGACCGCCGATCACGGGACAATGTTGAAGCTGTATCAGCGGCTGCTTCGGCTTCGACGGGAGATGCCGGCATTGCACGCTGGGAGCGTGCTGGAAGTATTCGAGAAGGATGGCGTGCTTCGCTATGTGAGAACGATGGGCCAGCAGACAGTGCAGGTGCTTCTAAATTTCACCGGAGGAACTGTGCGAATCGAGGCGGCGGCAGGCGAGGTGGTGTTGAGTTCGTTCCTTGACCGGGAGGGCGAAGTGATAACGGGGTGGTTGCAGTTGCGAGATGGCGAGGCGATCATCCTGAGGGTTTGAGGGATAACGGTGTGCTTACCCCTTTGGAGCTTACGGCGTGTGAACAGCCTACGGAAGCTTTGGAGCAGAGACAGTAGTTCGGTACGGAACAAAAAGCGGTTATTCTGGTAGTGGAATCTCTTCCAGATACCGCACGTCGAGCCTAGTTGAAGACCGTTTCGACATCTAAAACGACCGCGAACGCGAATCGAGGGCAATCATCCATGTGGATTGTAAAGCTGGCGCTCGACCGGCCATATACATTTATCGTTCTCGCGATTCTGATTCTCATTGCCGCGCCCGTCATTATCTTCAGAACTCCGACTGACATCTTTCCGAGCATCGACATTCCAGTGATCTCGGTTTCGTTCCAGTACACGGGCCTGAACCCGGAGGAGTTGGAAGGCAGGCTGACTACCCCATACGAGAAGGTGATTACGACGCTGGTCGACAACGTGCAGCACACCGAGTCGACGACGATGCGCGGGCAGGCGATCGTGAAGATCTATTTGCAGCCGGGTGCATCGCTGGATCGGGCAAATGCGCAGGTATCGTCAGCTTCACAGTTCATTTTGAAGTCTCTTCCGCCTGGAACGCTGCCCCCCCAAATTATCAATTTTTCCGCGTCGTCGGTTCCAATCGTCGAATTGGCGCTCTCCGGCAACAATCTAAGCGAACAGCAATTGAACGATTACGGCCTGAATTTCATCCGGCCGCAGCTTGCAACGGTCAACGGAGCGGTGCTGCCGAATGTGTACGGGGGCAAGCAGCGGTCCATCATGATCAATCTCGACCCAAAGCTGCTGCAGGCAAAAGGCCTGGCGCCGAGCGACGTCTTGAACGCCATGGCGACGCAGAATGTAGTGCAGCCGGGAGGTACCGCGAAGATTGGGCAGGCCGAGTACGATGTGCTGGTCAACGCATCGCCGACAACATTGGAAGGTTTGAACAACCTGCCGATCAGCAGCGTTAAGGGTACGATCATCTACCTGCGTGATGTGGCTACGGTGTCGGACGGGAGCATTCCGCAGACGAATATCGTGCGTCAGAACGGCAAACGCGCGGTGCTGCTGGTGGTCCTGAAGTCTGGCGAGGCTTCGACGCTGAACGTGGTCAGCGGCATTCGGGCATTGCTGCCGCGGGTCAAGAGCACACTGAATCCGCCGCCTACGATTACCCCGCTGGCGGACCAGGCAATCTTTGTGAGGGCGTCGGTTCAGGGAGTGATCCGGGAAGCCGTCATCGCGGCCGCGCTCACGGGGCTGATGATCCTGCTATTCCTGGGAAGCTGGCGCGCGACGCTGATCATTGCGGTATCCATCCCGCTTTCGATTCTGACGTCAATTATCGTACTCGGGTTGATGGGTCAGACGATCAACATCATGACGCTGGGAGGGCTGGCTCTGGCGGTGGGCATTTTGGTGGACGATGCTACCGTCGAGATTGAGAACACAACTCGCTATCTTGAAGAAGGATTGGAACTGAAAGACGCGATTCTCGAGGGCGCCGCGCAGATCGCCGTACCGGCGCTGGTTTCGACATTGTGCATCTGCATCGTGTTTCTGCCCATGTTCTTTCTCTCGGGTGTTTCCCGCTACCTGTTTGTGCCGCTGGCGGAGGCCGTAGTCTTCGCGATGCTAGCCTCGTATATGCTTTCTCGCACGCTGGTGCCCACGCTGGCGATGTACCTGCTGAAGAAGCACGATCATCATGCGGTGGTTTCGCAGAATGTATTTGCACGGTTCCAGCGGGCCTTCGAGAGTGTCTTCGAGAAGGTGCGATCGGGATATCAGGTTGTGCTGTCCCGGCTGGTGGCCATGCGGATTATGTTTGTGCCACTCTTCCTTGCCTTCTGCCTGTGCATCTTCCTGCTGATCCCCTTCCTAGGGCAGAACTTCTTCCCCTCCAGCGATAACGGATCGTTTCTGCTCCATCTCCGCGCCTCTAGCGGCACGCGCATCGAGGAGACAGCCAAGCTGTGCGATGAGGTGGAAGACCGCATCCGGCAGATTGTGCCGAAGGCGGAGATGAACAACATCCTCGACAATATCGGGCTGCCGTACTCAACGATCAATACGCAGCATGCGACCTCCGGACTGTTCGGAGCGGGGGATGCAGACATACTCGTATCGTTGAACGAAAAGCACAGGCCAACCGCAGAGTATGTAGCGAAATTGCGGAGAGCGCTCCCAGATGCTTTCCCGGGGACAATATTCTACTTCCTGCCCTCGGATATCGTGACCCAGATTCTGAACTTCGGACTCCCTTCGCCGATTGACATACAGTTTGAGGGAACAGACAGTGTGGGGAATCGCAAGGTCGTGAACGATGTGCTGGCAGACCTGCACAATATCCCCGGCCTAGTGGATCTTCGGATTCAGCAGCCGGACGACTATCCCGCGCTCAAGATCGACGTGGACCGCACGAAGGCGCAGCAGGGCGGATATAGCTTCCGAGATATCGGCGGCAGCTTGGTGAATATCCTTAGCGGAAGCGCGCAATTGAGTCCGATGTTTTACCTCAATCCGAAGACCGGGGTGAGCTACAACATGGTGGCCGAGGCACCGCAGTATTCTATCGAGTCAATGAACGACCTTCGCAATGTGCCGATGGCCTCCGCTACTGCGACGAAACCTGAGATCCTTGCCGATGTCGCAACCATCTCCCGCACGACGGAGATGCCGGTGGTTACGCAGTACAACGTCAGGCGGACGCTCGACATTTACGGGAACGTGCAGGGTCGCGATTTGGGATCGGTGAGTAGGGCTATCGACAAAGTAGTCGCGACGCACAAGGGCGCTCTGCATAGCGGCAACTTCGTTGAGGTGAAGGGTCAGATTGAGACCATGAAGGCGTCGTACCTGGGGCTGATCGGCGGTCTTGGGTTCGCGATTGTGCTGGTTTATCTCCTGATTGTGGTGAACTTCCAATCGTGGCTTGATCCGTTCATCATCATCACTGCTCTGCCGGCCGCTCTGGCGGGCATCGTGCTGTTCCTGTTCGCTACCAACACGACCCTCAGCGTCCCGGCGCTGATGGGCGCAATCATGTGCATGGGCGTGGCGACGGCAAACTCGATCCTTGTGATCTCGTTCGCCAAGACGCGGTACGAAGAGCACCACGATGCGCTGCTCGCGGCCATCGAAGCGGGTGGCACTCGTTTCCGGCCTGTGATGATGACGGCCTTGGCGATGATCATCGGCATGGTTCCGATGGCGCTCGGATTGGGTGAGGGCGGTGAACAGAACGCTCCGCTTGGGCGTGCCGTGATCGGCGGGCTGAGCGCGGCTACCGTGGCCACGCTGATCTTCGTGCCTGCGGTTTTTGCACTGCTGCATGGAACCAGGAAATCGGCGCCTCAAAGTACAAGCTCGGACAAGCGGATCGCTGCCCGGCATTCTGTGACGGCTGGAGCCTGAAAGATGAGAGCGCAAATATGAGCAGACAACCGGTTCCAGAGAGCTTCGAGGAGACCACTTACCCGCCGGACACTCCGGCACACAGCGGTGCGCTCGGCAGCGGCGGACACGGCTATGACGTCTCAATGACGGACGAATTGGACGCAGACAGGCTGTCTCATGGGACTTCGCAGGCGCAGTTGCCTCAAGCTGTGAGATCAGGAAGGCTTGGCCCCGGTTTCTGGACCGGGATAATCGTCGCCGGCATACTACTTGCAGCCATCATCGTGTACGGCATTCATGCGCGGTCCGCGGCGGATCAAACACTCGTGGTAGAGAACAAAAGCGAGTCGATTCCTGATGTAAAGGTGGTGCATCCTGTCCGGGGCGGTAGTTCGGGGACGCTGGCGCTGCCCGGCAACACCCAGCCCTATGTGGATACGCCCATCTACTCGCGCACTAACGGCTACTTGCAGAAGTGGTTCTTCGATATTGGGGCGCATGTCAAGAAAGGTCAACTGATGGCTACCATCGAGACGCCGGAACTCGACCAGCAGCTACAGGTCGCGCAGGCGGACTTGAAGAGCGCGCAGGCTAATCTCGACCTGGCCAATATCACCAGTACGCGCTACCAGAATCTGCTCAAATCGAACTCCGTTTCCAAGCAGGAGACCGATGAGGCGATGGGCAATGCGGCCAGCAAACAAGCCGCTCTCGAGGCGTCCATGGCCGGGGTGAGGCGGCTGCAGCAGCTGCAATCCTTCGAGCGCGTCTATGCGCCCTTCGATGGTATTGTCACGGCGCGCAACACCGACATTGGCGATCTCATCACGGGTGGGTCGGCGAGCGGGAGCTCAGCCAAGCAACTCTTTCACCTGGCTGCGATCAATCAGCTGCGAGTCTTCGTCTCCGTGCCTGAAATTTATTCGGATCTGGTACGCGATGGCGGCCCCGCCACTTTGACGCTGGACGAGTATCCGGGCCAGACCTTCGCAGGAAGGATCACGCGCAACTCCGGGGCGATCGACCCGGCTTCGCGCACGTTGAACGTGGAGGTGGATGTGCCGAATAGAAACGGCAAGCTGCTGCCGGGTGCCTATGCAACGGTGCATTTCAACATCTCCACTACTGGGGGCAGCATGACGATTCCGTCGAACACGCTTATCTTCCGCGCGCAAGGCATGCAGGTGGGCGTAGTAAGGAACAATCGGGTGCAGTTGGTGCCAGTCAAGATTGCGCAGGACCATGGCGCGTCGGTGGAAGTCGCCTCCGGCCTTAGTCCCGATGACGCAATCATTGTCGACCCCTCCGACTCGCTTGCTTCGGGGCAACAGGTGACCGTGAAAGGCGGAGGATCAGCCAAGTGAGGGCTTCGAAGGAGCCGGCGCTAACTGCGAGCGCGCTGTTGCTCACCGGCCTTCTTAGCGGATGCATGGTGGGCTCGAAGTATGTGAAGCCAGTCGTGCCTACTTATCAGGCGCCCAATGCTTATGCCGACGCATACAAGGAAGCCGATCCAAACTGGCATCCGGCTACGCCCGCGGATGCGGCGATGCGGGGTGATTGGTGGACAATGTTCAACGATCCGACACTATCGGAACTCGAGAGCAAAGCCGCTCTCCAGAACCAATCATTGAAGTCGTATGCGGCTCGGTATGTGGAGGCACAGGCGCAGATCGGCATCAATCGTGCGGCTCTGCTGCCGACCGTGGGGACGCAGGCTTTGACGCAGGGCGTGCGCTACTCGGCGGGCAGACCGTACTTCAACTCAGCCAATGCAAACAACGGCGTCGCGGATATCCAATTGCCGCTTACGTTGAGCTACGAGTTCGACTTCTGGGGAAGAATTCGCAGGAACATCCGTATCGCGAAGGAAGAGGCGCAGGCCTCGTCGGCTGACCTGCAGACGGCGCAACTCTCCGTGCAGGCAGAACTCGCGATGGACTACTTCGAGTTGCGCAGCGCCGACGCCCAGACCAAGCTGCTCGCCGATACGGTGAAGGACTATCAGGAAGCGCTGCGGATCACTACCAACCGCTTCGAGGGCGGCGTGGTGGCGGAATCCGACGTGTTTCAGGCGCGGACGCAGTTGCAGGCGGCCATCGTGCAGCAGTCAGACCTTGCCGTGCAGCGAGCGCAGTACGAACATGCAATCGCAATCCTGATCGGGCAGCCGCCGAACAGCTTTTCGCTGGCGGTGGCGCCGTTGAACGCCCAGCCTCCCGCAATCCCGCCGAGCCTGCCGTCACACTTGCTGGAGCGGCGGCCGGATATCGCGGCAGCCGAGCGCCGGGCGGCGGAGGCCAATGAGCGCATCGGCATTGCGCGCGCGGCATTCTTTCCCACGATCGGGCTTTCCGCCGCCGCAGGCTTTGAGTCGGGCTCGCTGGCAAACATCTTCAGCGCGTCCAACATCGTGTATGCCATCGGGCCGACGCTGAACTACAACGTCTTCGACGCGGGACTTCGGCGCAGCCAGTCGGCGCAGGCCATCGCCGGGTTCGAGGAAAGTTCGTCGGACTACCGCCAGACCGTGCTCACGGCGTTTCAACAGGTCGAGGACAATCTTGCGGCGCTGCGCATCCTGGCCCAGGAAGCGGATCAGCAGCGGCAGGCCACCGAGGCGGCGCAAGGCGCGCAGAAGATCTTCGATAACCGCTATGTGGGTGGCATCGACACTTACCTGCAGGTGGTTACCGCGCAAAATACCGCACTGACCAACGAGCGCAACGACATCGACATCATGCGGCGGCGCATGGACGCTTCGGTGCTGCTAGTGAAGGCTTTGGGCGGCGGGTGGACGACAGCGCAACTGCCGAAATATTAGGCCCCCCCGAGGAGTATCGGGGCATAACGTGTTGCGACTCAAGAGCATACGCTACCCTTGCCTTGCAGAATAGTGAGAAAGAGTCGCGCGCAAATCGTGCAAACAGAGGGGATAGCCACTGGAACAACGCGGTATGGGATGGACCACTGAACGTGGAGCCATCCCACTCTATGCGGCACTCCATGTTACATGTAGCCCCGGAACAGCATGCATTACGACAGCTGACAGGTTTGTAGACCAAACGTGGAGTTTTCTTTCTGTTTAGCGGATAGGCGGGGTGACTACGCCCAACAAAATTTCAGACGTAAGTGGCTGACAGATCGGAGCTTCGACCGGGAGCCGCGTGGAGTTCTGCTAGTATGGCGGCGTTATGGATATGTATCGACGCGACCTTCTGAAGTTTTCTCCGTTGGCCCTCGCAGGGTTCACGCCAGTGCTGGCTCAGACCGGGCGGCCGGCGGGCGGCGGCACTCCGATGATCTTCGATGTGCGCGTCTTTGGGGCGAGCGGGAGTGGTAAGGCACTGGATACGCTGGCGGTGAACGCGGCGATTGAAGCGGCGGCGGCGGCCGGCGGCGGCACAGTCTACTTCCCTGCCGGCACTTATCTTTGCTTTTCGATTCGGTTGAAGAGCTATGTCGATCTTTACCTCGCGCATGGCGCGGTGATCCTGGCGGCGGACTCCCCGAAAGAGGGCGAGGCCAGCGGGCAGATGGGCGGGAGCTACGGTGCCGCCGAGCCGAATACCGCGTGGGACGCCTACCAAGACTATGGGCACAATCACTGGCATAACTCGCTGCTGTGGGGGGAGGGGATTCACGACCTTTCAATCAGCGGTCCGGGCCTGATCTATGGGAAGGGGCTGAGCTTCGGGGCGAACCGCGTTCCCCGGGGGGACTACCCCATGTACAGGGCGGAGCAGGCGGGGGTGGGGAACAAGGCGATTGCGCTGAAGAATTGCAGGAATGTGCCGTTCCGGGACTTTTCGATCCTGAAGGGCGGGCACTTTGGGCTGCTGCTGACCGGAGTGGATAACCTGACGATCGACAACCTGACCATCGACACGGACCGGGATGGGATGGACATCGATTGCTGCAAGAACGTGCATGTGTCGAACTGCACGGTAAACTCGCCGTGGGACGACGGGATCTGCCCGAAGTCGAGCTACGCGCTGGGTTATGCGCGGGCTACCGAGAATGTGACTATCGCGAATTGCGTGGTAACGGGCTACTACGAGCTGGGGACCGTGATCGACGGGACGTTCAAGGTGTTCGCGGCGGATGCGAAGGGCGTGGGACGGACGGGGCGAATCAAGTGTGGGACCGAGTCGAACGGCGGGTTCAAGAACATTACGATCTCGAACTGCGTGCTGGAGGGCTGCAATGGGATGGCGCTGGAGAGCGAGGATGGGGCGCTGTGCGAGGACATTACGATCTCGAATATTACATGCCGCAACCTGATCAACGGGCCGCTGTTCTTTCGGCTGGGGTCGCGTCTGCGGGGGCCGAAGGAGACGACGAAGGTGGGAACGCTGAAGCGGATTTTGGTGTCGAACATCGCGAGTTCGAATTCGGTGGCGCGGCTGCCGAATATTCTGTCGGGAATACCAGGGTTCCCGATCGAGGATGTGAAGATTGCGAACTTCTACATGCAGCACCAGGGCGGGGCGGGCGCGGACCAGGCTGTGATTGTGCCGCCGGAGTTCGAGACGAAGTATCCGGATCCGGGGATGTTCGGCAATATCCCAGCGCAGGGGTTTTTTCTGCGGCACGTCAAGAACCTGGAGATGAGCCATGTGGAGATTGCGCCCGTGGCCTCGGATGCGCGGCCCTCGTTCTATCTTGAGGGGGTGGAGCGGGCGGACTTCCTGGCGATCACGGCACCAGCCCGGCCGGCGTTTGCGCTGCACCATGTGAGCGATCTGCGGATTCACCTGAGCCGGGCCGCGCAGGATACGATGCTGACGACGGCGGATGGACAGATGGTTTAGCGGGAACTCGGGCGCTTAACGCAAAGCTGTTGTGTTGAATGGAACTCCGTGTTTGAATCTGACGTACCGACGTACGCCAGCCTCGCAATCGATTGTTCCAGGAGCTTCCTTCATGCATTATCAGGTTTCACGCAACGGCCAGACGTACGGGCCATACACTTTCGAAGATTTGCAGCGGTATGTGGCGAGCGGCAACGTTCTGCCGAGCGACCTGGCCAAGAGCGAGGAGATGGCGGAATGGCTGCCGGTCTCGCAGCTTCTGAGCAGCCAGACGAGCGCGGCGACGCCGACGTTCGCAAGCCCCGGCTTTGCGAACCCCGACCCGGCCTATAGCCCGATGGCCTCGCAGGCGGGGCTGGCGGCCTCGCCCTATTCGGACGCGCCGAACCTGCACTGGGGGCTGGTGCTGCTGTTTGGACTGCTGACCTGCTCGATCTTTATGTGGGTGTAGAACCTGGTGGTCGCCGAATCTATAAAAAAGGTGCAGCCGAATGCCACGTCGCTGTTCTACTACCTGGGTGCCGTTGTGCTGTTGATTGTGCAGATGGCGGTGAGTATCCCGTACAGCATCCATATCGCGACGATGGGGCCGGGGATTCACCATTCCACGATCAATCCGGTGGGCAGCTTCATCGGGCTGCTGACCTGGGTGGCGCGGCTGATTGCAAGGTTCATGCAGCGTGCTTCGCTGGAAGAGCATTTCAACGGGCCGGAGCCGGTGGGGCTGCAATTGAATCCGGTGATGACGTTCTTCTTCGGCGGCATCTACTTTCAATACCATCTGAACCGGATCAACGCGATCAAGCAGGCGGCACGGTATGGAGCGGGACGGGCTTACTAGATCGGACTTGAGCAGGCGGCGCCGCATCGCCACTCTATGGCTGGCGGCGGCGGTGGCGGGGTTGGGTGTCGCGGCGACGGTGCTGCGCGCTTATCCGCCGGAGGTCACGGGGTGGTACCCGTCGTGTCCGCTGCATGAGTTGACGGGGCTGCTTTGCCCGGGGTGCGGCGCGACCCGGGCGGTGGCGGCACTGGTATGCGGGCGATTGAGCGATGCGTTGCGGTGGAACGGGTTGGCGGTGGCGGCTTTGGCTATAGGCGTCGTTTGGGCGGCGGTGGGTTATGGCCGGGCGGTTCTGGGGCGGGAGAGAG
>CAXTPN010000015.1:24754-27405 GCA_964246125.1 uncultured Acidobacteriaceae bacterium | reverse complement strand
GGGTGGGCGAGCTACTTCACGTCAGCCGCGCCATTCGAGGAGTTGCGGAAGCACTTCAGGAAGTTCCTGATGGTGCAGGTTGAACATGGCAAAGAGGTGTACTTCCGGTTCTACGATCCGCGGGTGCTGCGAGACTTTCTGCCTACGGCGAAGAACCAGGAGCTTGGGACATTCTTCGGCCCGGTGACGGAGTGGATGATCGAAGCGGAGGGCGCCGAGAACCTGCTTAAATTGAGGATTTCTCAAACAGGGCTGGTGGTTCAGGTGGTCACACCCACCATTCAGATCACGCAACCGACAAGGGCGAAGGACGCGGTCTGAATCTTTGGCGGGTAGCTATCCTCCCCCGCAATATTCGTTGACTCACACCTACCCCTCCGTTATCATCACCGTGCTTTCACTCGATTCGTTGTTGCAACCTTGGAGCTTTCAAGGCAGGTCTCTTCACCTTTGCGCTCACCTTAATTTGAAGGTTTTTATGTCCTGGTTTGGTTACGTTCTGCTTCCAGCATCTCGACTCGGAAGCCTTTTGCTTGCGAGTTTGGCGGCGGCCTCTTTGGCTGGAGGTCAGACTGCGCTCATGCCTGTGCACAAGAACGAGAGCCAGAAGACTTCTACGATCGCGGAGCGGACGCTTCCGCTGGTCTTCGAAGAGAATGTGGGGCAGTTGCCGAAGGGCAGCGCGTTTTTAGGACGGACGCAGAACTATACGGTGGAACTGCGCGGGGATGAGTTGAAGTTTGAGATGGCGGGGGCGAACGCGCGGCGCACCATTCGCGTTGGATTCGAGAGCACGCGTGGCGGGCAGCCGGTGGGGATTTCGGAGGCTGGGTTTCGCACGAATTTGTATCTGGGGAAGAAGGCGGCCGACTGGCATACGGGCATTCGCAACTTTGATCGGGTGGCGCTAAAGAGACTCTATCCAGGCATTGACGCGGAGTTTTACGCGCGCGCCGGGGAGATCGAGCATGACTTCGTGGTGGCGCCGGGCGCGGATGCGGGCTTGCTGAGGATGTACCTGACGGGCGCGGCAAGGGTGGATAAATCCGCGGCGGGCGACGTGGTTCTGGGCGCGGAGGACGGTTCGCTGCGCCTGCACAAGCCGAACGCTTACCAGGTAATGGAAGACGGCAAGCACAAGGCGGTGGACGCGACGTTTGACCTTGTGGCGGACGGCGATGAGGCGGAACTGGGGTTCACGCTGGGCAGCTACGACCACGCGCGCGCGCTTGTGATCGATCCGGTGATTTCGTATGCGACCTATGTGGCTGGCAGCGCGGGAGCGACGCCGTCGGCGGTGACGTCTGACGCGGCGGGGAACGTTTACGTAACGGGGTACACCGGATCGGCGAAGGCGAGTTTTTATGCGGCGTCGGCGGGTGGCACGGCTGATCCCGCGTCGCCGGTGCTGACGACGTATATCGCGAGGCTGGGCGCGGCGGCAAGCGGTTCGCAGATCGCGTGGGTGACTTACTACGGAAGCGCGACGGGCTCGACGGAATCGACCTCGATCGCGCTGCATCCGGGCGGCAGCACGGTGTATGTGGGTGGAACGGTTGCCGATGGTGGATTGCCCACGGGGGGAGCATCTACGTTCGACAGTGCGCCGGTTGCGGGCGCGACTCAATATGGCTTTGTAGGGACCTTTGCGGCGGCGACCGGCTTGTTCAGCGCGGGAACGTACATCGAGGGGGGGCAGACGGTCCCGGGGGGCATGTCGGCGGTCACTGCACTGGCTGTAAACGCAGCTGGGGCGGTGACGATTGCGGGTTATACCACGGGCGCTTTGCTGGCCACCTCGACAACTCCCGCGCCGCTGATCGCGAGCAACGACCCGAGCGTGCAAAGCGTGCTGGTGGCGAAGGGCGTGTTGCTTACGCTGGACCAGCCATTGCATAACGAAATCTATGGCACCTATGTGTGCGGCGACACCTGCCTGACATTGAGCACCTACCTGACCGGCGTGGCACTCGATCCGTCCGGCAGCATCTACATCGCGGGCTACACACCTGGGGATTTTCCCAAGGCGGGCCAGTATGTTGCGGCGAATCCTCCGGTGGCGGCTTCGATTCCGCCGATGAACACGCCTCCGGCCGGGAAGGTGGGAGCGGACGCCTTCGCGGCGCAGATTGTGCCTGCGACGCAGACGATTGGATACAGCTTTTGGAGTGGAGGCACGGGCAACGACCAGGCGAACGGGTTGACGCTGAATGCGAACGAAAGCGATCTGTATATCTTCGGCTCGACCTCTTCCACCGATTTGGTGACGAATGCGACTACGACTTCCGGTCTGGCGAAAGATACCGCGACGTCTACGCCGCTCGATGCGATCTATCCCGCGGCGGCCACAACGTCGGGATTTCTGGCGCATGTGGACGCCACGGGCCAATTGGTCGCTACGACCTATCTAGGCGGTTCTTACGTTGGGGCGACCGCCAGTCCTACTGCTTCTACAGTCAGTTCGGCGGCGGTGGATACCTCTGGAAACGTGTATGTTGCCGGTTATACGAGCGCGGCGAAGGCGGGCTTTCCGCAGCAGACGAACGGGGTCGTCACAGCCGCAGTGACGGGCGTGCCGCTGCTGCCGGCGGCTGAGGATGTGAGCCAGGACAGCTCGGCGGCGATTCCAATCAATCGCGGATACCTGGTGG
>CAXTPN010000015.1:23928-24744 GCA_964246125.1 uncultured Acidobacteriaceae bacterium | reverse complement strand
GCCGAATACGTTGAGCACGGTAACGTACCTCGCGAACCTCGGGCCTTCGGTTGGATCTTCGATGGCCGTCGGGGTTGCGGTGGATGGTGCGACGACTCCGAATGCATACGTTCTGCTGCAGGATATGCCGGGGGCAGGCGGCGCTTCGTTCACCACTGCTTCCGCCGCCCAGCAGACTCCGCAGACGACTGCGGGCGCATCAGCCTACCTGGCTCAGATTGCGTTCGCGCCGCCGCAGGGGTCCCCGGCGATCGTCGCGGGCACGGATTCGGCCTCGCCGAACCCGGTGTACTACCAGAGCCCTGCCCCGACTCTGACGGTGACGTTGACCTGGAACATTGCGGGGAACAGCGTGGCCGGGGCGAGTGGGGTGGTCTTCAACCTTCCGTATAGCGCGAACCTTATGCCTTACGCGGCGGTTCCGACGGTCACGGTTGGGGGGACGGCGGTGGCGAATGTCTGCACGCTGGGCGTGAGTTCCGTCGCGAACACGAGCCCCGGCGTCACCTGCGTCGTTCCAGGGCCCCTGGCACAAGGCGTGACGGCGCAGTTCGTGCTCAACGCAACTCTCAGCGCAGCCGCGACCGCTACCAATCCTTCTACCTTCAATATTCCGGCAACCGCGTTCGACGATCAAGGCGATCAGCTGGTTCTGGCGCAGTCCGTGACCACAACGCAGGCGCCGCAGCTGACGCTGACGGGTTCGGTTTCTACGACTACCGCGAACGCGGCTTTGAGCGCCACCGCCACCACTACACCGAACACGGCAGTCACTTACACCTATGTGATTGCCAATTCCTCCGGGATCGACTCGCC